>NZ_JBIAYZ010000023.1:0-97348 GCF_042898635.1 Micromonospora sp. NPDC000442
ACGTCGGCCTTCTGGAAGTACTCCTGGAGAAGCTCCTTGGAATAGGGCTCTCTCGCAAGGCTGGCGAGCGCCTCCGGGGGCAGCAGCTCGATGACGTCGAAGCGAAGTTCCTCGGGTACGCCCATGATGAATTCGTCCGGCATGACCGGCACTCCTTTCTGGAGGTCGGTCAGTCGATGGTGGAGATCGCGACCGGGCAGGTGAAGGACCAACTGAGGCGTTCGGTGTGCGTCTTCACCTTCACCGCGAAGACCTCGAAGGTCTTCTCCACCGACGCCAGGTGGGCCGTGACGTCGGCGAGGAGGCGTACGTCGTTCGACTGCTTGCCGCGGCTGACGAAGATCCCGGTGGTCACCAGCGGAAGGTTGACGATCGAGATGTGCGGCACCGGGTGCAACGGCGCCCCCGCCACCTGACCGCCGCCGCTGAGGTCGACGAGATCCTTCGGCTGGTTGTAGCGCGCTCCGTCCTCGGTGGTCGCCATGCGGTACTGGTGTTGGATCACGGTGTCGTCCGAGAGGTTCTCGACCCGCCATGCCTGCAGGCTCTCGCTGACGGAACTGCCGATCGTGAGGCTCCCGCCCGCGTTCGTCGTCGGGGTGTCGCCGAACGTGCCGGCGCTCAGGTTCAGGGTGAACTGCGAGGATGAGGTGATGGTGGAGGCGTTCATGGTGGTCGGCGGGGAGTCGGTGCCGACGTAGTACTCCGACGAATCGAGGCGCAGGGTGAGGTCGACCCCCTCCAGGAAGTACCCGCGCTTGTCCTTCTTGTCGTGCTTCATTTTGCCGTCCCGGGCCGCCGCGACGTTTGTGCCTTTGACGTCGACGCTGACGAAGGTGTGATCCTTGAACTCGTCGAGCTGGGTGACGATCGCGTTGAGCCGGAGTCGCACTCCGACAGTCTGGCCGTCGAGGGACTTCTCGACGTAGGTGTCCAGCGAGAATGATTTGTCGCTCATGCAATTCATCGTTCAATCGGGCATCACGAATGACAAGACGTATGTCAATTTCCGCACTGACGCCAATCGAACGTGGATGTCGCTCTTATCCGACAGGGTCAGCGTTGCACCCGGGCGCCGGCCCCGCGCACCAACGCCTCCACCTCGGCCAGACTGGCCATCGACGTGTCGCCCGGCGTGGTCATCGCCAGCGCACCGTGCGCGGCGCCATACTCCACCGCGAGCGTCAGGTCGCCGTCGCGTTCGAGCAGGCCGTAGATCAGCCCGGAGGCGAAGCTGTCGCCGCCGCCGACCCGGTCCAGAATCTCCAGGCCGGGTCGGTGGGTGGCCTCGGCGAACGCACCGCCGGCCCAGGCCACGGCACCCCAGTCGTTCACGGTCGCGCTGCGTACCCCGCGCAGGGTGGTCGCCACCACCTTGAAGTTAGGGTACGCCCGCACCACCGCCTCGATCATCGCCTTGAAGTTGCCGGCGTCCAGCGCACCACTGTGGATGTCGGTGTCCGGCACCGGGAAGCCCAGGCAGGCGGTGAAGTCCTCCTCATTGCCGATCATCACGTCCACCAGGCCGGCGAGTCGGGTGTTCACCTCCCGCGCGCGGTCCGGGCCGCCGACGGCCTTCCAGAGGCTGGGCCGGTAGTTCAGGTCGTACGAGACGAGTGTGCCGTGCCGGCGGGCGGCGGTCATCGCCGCCTCGGCGGTCTGCGCGGCCGTCTCCGACAGGGCGGCGTAGATGCCGCCGGTGTGCAGCCACCGCACCCCGAGCGTGCCGAAGAGATGGTCCCAGTCGACGTCGTCCGGCTTTAGCTGGCTGGCGGCGGAGTGGCCCCGGTCGGAGGTGCCGACCGCGCCGCGTACCCCGAAGCCGCGCTCGGTGAAGTTCAGACCGTTGCGGACAGTGCGGCCGATGCCGTCGTACGGCAGCCAGGTGATGAGGCCGGTGTCGACGCCGCCCTGGAGGATCAGGTCCTCCAGCAGCAGGCCCACCTCGTTGCGGGCGAACGCGGTGACGACCGCTGTGCGCAGGCCGAAGCAGCGGCGCAGGCCCCGGGCGACGTTGTATTCGCCGCCGCCCTCCCAGACCCGGAACTGACGGGCGGTGCGGACCCGACCCTCGCCGGGGTCGAGCCGCAGCATGACCTCGCCGAGCGAGACCAGGTCGTACCGGCAGTCGGCCTTCGGCCGGGGGTTCACCGCGCTCACACCGCACCTCCGGCGGCGGCCAGTGCCTCCCGCGTGCGGGCGGTGATCTCGTCCCACTGCTCGGCGGCGACCAGGTCGGCCGCGACCATCCAGCTCGCTCCGACCGCCAGGACCGCCGGAAGGGCCAGGTAGTCGGCGATCACCGCGGCGGTGATCCCGCCGGTGGGGATGAACCGGACGTCGCGGAACGGTGCCGCGAGAGCCTTGATCATCGCCGCGCCACCGAGCTGTTGGGCGGGGAAGAACTTGACCACGTTCAGGCCGGCGTCGAGGGCCATCTGGATCTCGGTGGCGGTGGCGGCTCCGGGCACCACCGGCACGCCGGCCTGTTGGCAGGCGCGGACCACGGCCGGCGCGAAGCCGGGGGTCACCACGAACCGGGCACCGGCTCCGATCGCCCGCTCGGCCTGTTCGACGGTGAGCACCGTGCCGGCGCCGACGGTCAGGTCGCCGCGGGCGGCGAGCGCCGCGATGGCGTCCAGCCCCGCGGCGGTACGCAGGGTCACCTCGACCGCGGTCAGACCACCCTTGACCAGGGCGTCACCGAGCGGGTCGGCGTGCCGCGCGTCGTCGAGCACCACCACCGGCAGCACCCGCCCGACAGGCAAGCGTTCAGAACCATGAACGTTGGTCACGTACGTGACCCTACTGGAGGCGTACGCCCTTCGCTAGTCTGGCCTTGTGTCCACCGCGCCCGATGACTTCCAGCCCGTGAAGTCGGCTGGACGCACCCTCGACCTGCTCGAACTGCTCGCCGATCAGCCACAGACCTGGGCGCTGGGCGACCTGGCCCGCGCCCTCGCCATCCCGAAGAGCAGCCTGCACGGCCTGCTGCGCACGCTGGTCAGCCGCGGCTGGGTACAGACCGACGAGAGCGGCACCCGGTTCCGACTCGGCCTCCGCGCGCTGCGGGTCGGCGCCGCCTACCTGGACGGGGACGACCGGGTGGGCCTGCTGTCCGGCGTGCTCGACGAGTTGTCCCGTCGCTTCGGTGAAGCCGTGCACCTCGGTCGACTCGACGGCGACCAGGTCGTCTACCTCGCGAAACGGGAGTCGGTGCACCGACTGCGGCTCTACAGCGCGATCGGCCGCCGGCTGCCGGCGCACGCCACCGCGCTGGGCAAGGCTCTGCTGGCCGGGCATCCGGACACCGATGTCGACCAGATGCTGACCTGGCCGCTGGCCCGCCTCACGCCGCACACGGTCACCGACCGCGAGGCCCTGCACGCCGCCCTGGCGACGGTGCGGAACACCGGGCACGCGGTCGACCGGGAGGAGAACGCCGAGGGCATCCGCTGCTTCGCCATGGCCGTACCGTTGGCGAACCCGGCGGTCGACGCGGTGAGCGTCTCGGTGCCCGTCAGTCGCCTGAGCCCGGAACTCGAAGCGGCTATCGTCGCGGCGCTGCGGGAACTGGTCGGTGGCCTCGCCCAGGCCCGGAGCATGCTGATCGCGTGATGTCGGCGGCACGGCGACCTGCATTGACCGTGCCCGACGACCCTCATAACCTGAGGTGAATCGGTTCGACAGCGAGGAGCGGGATGAACATCGGGGAGATCGCCCGCCGCGCCGGGGTGTCCCGCAGCACCGTGTCGTACGTGTTGAGTGGCAGGCGGGCGGTGTCGGAGCCGACCCGGCAGCGGATCCAGGCCGTCATCGACGAGCTGGACTACCGTCCCAACGCGAACGCCCGGGCGTTAAAGGAGGGCCGCACCCGTACGCTCGGCCTGGTCATTCCCCCGGCCAGCCAGCGCCTGACCGACATGCAGCTCGGCTTCGTCGCCAGCGTGGTCGAAGCCGCCGCCCGCGCCGACCTGGACGTGCTGCTCTCCCCGTCCGGCGGCGACCACGACCGGTCGTTCGAGCGGATCGTGACCGGACGCCGGGTGGACGGGGTGATCCTCATGGAGATCCGGCTGGAGGACGACCGGGTGACCCGGCTGCGGCAGAGTCAACTGCCCTTCGTCACCATCGGCCGCACGGCCGAACCGACCGGCACCAGCTGGGTCGACGTCGACTACGAGGGACTGATCGCGCGATGTGTGCACCATCTGGCCGACCTGGGGCATCGGCACGTCGCCCTGGTGAATCGCTCGGCCGAGTTGGTCGCCGCCGGTTACGGTCCCGGGCACCGCGCTCTGGCCGGGTTCTCCCGGGCGGTGGCCGAACGCAGACTGACCGGCGTCGACCTGTGCTGCGGTGACGACGCACCCGCTGGCGAGGCCGCCATGACCCGGCTGTTGACCACCCGTCCGGAGGTCACCGCCGTTGCCACGATCAACGAGGCTGCCCTGCCCGGCGTACAGCGGGCGCTGGAGGCGGCGGGCCGGCTGGTGCCCCGCGACTTCTCCGTCGTCGGGGTCGCCGCCGCGCATTGGGCCGAGGATTTCCGCCCGCCGCTGACGGCGGCGGACGTGCCCACCCTGGAGATGGGCGCCGAAGCCGTGGCGCTGCTGCTGGAACGGATCGCCGCCCCCACCGCCGCCCCCCGCCACCACCTCTACCAGCCCCCCATCTCACTGAGAGCCAGCGCCGGCCCGACCCCACCCACCTGACCACCGGCCCCGACCACCCCCGCCCGCC
The DNA here is from genome assembly GCF_042898635.1 of Micromonospora sp. NPDC000442. Classification (NCBI taxonomy): domain Bacteria; kingdom Bacillati; phylum Actinomycetota; class Actinomycetes; order Micromonosporales; family Micromonosporaceae; genus Micromonospora; species Micromonospora sp. NPDC000442. The sequence continues at coordinate 4,744 of NZ_JBIAYZ010000023.1, forward strand.
GACCACGGCGTTGATCAACTGGGTGGGTGGTGGGGGCGACGGCGCTCGTGGGCAGCGGCGAGGAGAAGGTAGCTGCTGGCGGTCCAGGTGTAGGCGCGGTCGCGCAGGCCCGCGCCGGTCTCGGCGTCGAAGTTCTCCGCGAAGCCGGACTTCTCGCACAGGGCACGGAACCGGTGGCTGATCTCGTCGGCGAGCCCGACGTGTCCGGCCCGGCGCAGGCCGTCCTCGATCAGTACGGTGGCCGGTGCCCAGATCGGCCCACGCCAGTAGCCGTCGGCCACGTAGTGCGGCGAGTCGACAGGTTCGGTGGCGAGGCCGTGTGCGGTCAGGTGACGTTTGAGACCACCAGCGAGCCCGGCGCTCACCTCGGCGGGCAGGTCGGTACCGAGCACGATGGGCATCAGGTCGAGCAGGCTGGCGCTCGACCTGGGCTGACCGGTCCGGGCGCTGCGGGCGACGAACCGCTGACCGTCCCAGAGCTCGCTCAGCAGCTCACCTCGGACGTGGCGCGCGGTGCGGCTCCACTGTGCCACCTCCTCGGGCAACTGAAGCTCCGCGGCCAGGTCCGCGAGCTGGTACAGCTGCAACAGCAGCAGGGCGGCGAGGTCCGGGGCCTCGATGGTCCGGGCACCGTCGAAGGTGGTCGCGTTGTCCCATCCACTGTCGTTGCCGTGCTGGTAGTGCGGCAACTGGTGTCCGGGTACCCGGCGGTGGTCAAGCCAGAAGGTCGTCCAGCGGGTGAGCCGGTGGTATATGTCGGACAGTTCGTCGCGCGGCAGCGGCCGGGACAGCCGCTGCCGCAGCTGCCGCAGCGCCCAGCCATGCACGGGCGGCTTGACGTAGTTGTGCAGCACCTCCGAGTGGGCGACCGAGTCCGGCAACGCACCCGTCGGGTCCTGATGGTCGAACGGTATGTGGAACTGGTGCCAGGCCAGGTCGGCGTCCGCCTCGGCGAGGGCCAGGGCGTTGAAGCAGTGGTCCCAGCTCCACACCTTGTTCATCCAGTGCTTGGACATCAGTACCGCCGGTCGGGTGAGGAAGCCGGCCGGCGCGACCGTCGCCGACCACAGCACGTACGTGGCCAACTCGGCGGCGGGAGTCTCGGAACTGCGCCAAGGTGCCAACCGGTCGACGAAGCTGGCGAACTCGGCCGCCACCGACCCGACGAGCTGGTCGAAGTGCCGGTCGCCCGGGTAACGGCGGCGGGCCGACTCGTACTCCTCGACGGCGATCTCCCACGGATGCTCGGCCGGCAGCTCCACGGCCCGCTCGGCGGTGCCGAGCGCCTCGGCACCCACGGCACGCAGGTGGCCGGAGAGGGATGTGACCCGGTAGCGGCGGCCGGTCTCGTACGAGGTGAAGACGTACGAGTCGTCGACCGGGTCGTGGAAGAGGTAGGTGCCGCTGAACGGGGTGAGGGTGTCCTGGGCGGCGGCGATCCGCAGGCCGATTCCGCGACCGCGCAACCGCACGGCGTCCCGACCGTCGTAGGTCAGCTCGATGAGGCCGGTGCGGTTGCGCCAGGTCAGCAGCGCGGCGCTGGCCGTCACCGTGGTGTCGGCCGAGGGCGTCAGCCGCAGCACCGGATGCATCCCGGTCTGGTGTGAGACCAGATGCAGCTCTGGTGCCTGCGTGTGCGCTGCCACTACCGGCGAGATGCTGAACCAGGACCCGTGGTAGCTGAACGGAATCTCCTGGATGGAGAAGGTCGGGCCGGTACGGACGGCGGTCATGATCGACGACTGCCTTTCGGGGTGCGGTTGGTGCGACTGCTCCAAGGGCCGGCCGGATCAGTCCTTGACGGCGCCAGCGGTCACCCCGGCGGCGACGTAGCGTTGGGCCAGGACCAGCAGCAGGGTGGTGGGGATGGACGCCACCACGGCGGTGGCCATGATTGCGTTCCACTGCTGGTTGTTGTTGCCGATGTACTGGTAGATGCCGAGCGTGATCGGCCGATGGCCGCCACCGCCGGCCAAGGTGGAGGCGAAGACGAAGTCGGACCAGGCCCAGAGGAACGCGAACAGCGAGACGGTGACGATCGCGTTGCGGCTGACCGGCAGCACCACCGACCAGAACGTGCGTAGCCGGTTCGCGCCGTCGACAAGCGCGGCCTGGATCAGGTCGTCCGGTATCCCCGACATGAACGCGGTGAAGATGAGCACCGCGAAGGGCACCGCGATCGTCGAGTCGGCCAGGATCAACCCGGGCACGGTGTTGAGCACACCGAGGTTGAGATAGATGGCGTAGAAGCCCATCGCCATGATGATGCCGGGGATCATCTGCGCGATCAGCAGGACGAACCGGATCGCCCCGCCGCCGGGCGGCCGGAGCTTGGCCAGCGCGTACCCGGCGGGCGCGGCCAGGGCCAGGGTGAGCAGCACGGTGCCGAGCCCGACGACCAGACTGGTGCCGACGTACGGCAACTGCTGGCCGAGCACGGCTCGGTAGCCGTCGAGGGTGCCGTCGATCGGGAACAGGTGCGGCGGGCTCTTGCGCATGTCCTGGTCCCGGGTGAAGGAGACGTTGATCATCCAGTAGACCGGGAAGAGCATCAGCCCGGTGAGCATCACCCCGAGCCCGGTTCGCCACCAGCCACGAGTCGGTCGGCTCATGACAGCCGCCGCCGACGCTCGAAGCCGACGTAGAAGCCGCCGGCGGCTACCGCCAACAGGATCAGCAGGTTGCCGACGGCCGCCCCGGAGCCGAACTCGGGCAGCAGGTTGCCGAACCCGAGCCGGTACGACCAGGTGGCCAGGGTGGTCGACGAATCGGTCGGGCCGCCCCTGGTCATGATCCAGATCAGGTCGAAGACCTTGAGCGTGTAGACCAGCCCGAGCAGCAGCGTGATCGCCGAGACCGGGCGCAGCAACGGCCACGTGATCCACCGGAAGCGCTGCCAACTGCCCGCTCCGTCCAGCTCCGCCGCCTCGTAGAGCTGGCGCGGGATCGCCTGCAGGCCGCTGTAGAGCACGACCAGGTTGAACGGGATGCCGATCCAGATGTTGGCGATGATCACCGACACCAGCGACCACTGCGGCGAGGTCAGCCAGTTCACCGCATCCACGCCGACCAGCGCGAGCGCCGCGTTGACCACGCCGGCCTCGCTGTTGAGCAGCCAGGACCAGGTGGACGCCGACACGATCAACGGCAGCAACCAGGGTACGAGGAACAGCGCGCGCAGCGTACGCGAGAGCGGAAAGTGCCGATGGAAGAAGAGCGCCAGCAGCAGCCCGATGGCGAACTGGAAGACCAGTGACGTGACGGTGAAGACCAACGTGTTGAGCAGCGCGGGCGGGAACGTCGGCGCGGACAGCACCGCACGGTAGTTGTCCAGCCCGGCGAACGGCGCACCGCCCTGGACGAAGGAGCGGACCGTGTACTCGCGCAGACTCAGCTCGACGTTGCGGTACAGCGGATAGGCGTAGAAGGCGATCAGGTAGCCGACCACCGGGGCGAGGAAGGCCCACGCCGCCCACTGGGAACCGCCGGGGCGGCTACGGCGTCGGTGTGCCGGTGGGGGCCTGGTCGCCGCCCCACCGGTCTCGCCCACCGTCGCGGTTGGCGGGGTACGGGTGACGTCGATTCCCATGGCGCTGGCCTTGCTCAGCTCGTTGCGCTCGCGGCGGCCCGCTGCGCGGCCGACAGCGCCTCCTGCGGCGGCTGCGCGCCGCTGAGCGCGGACTGCACCGCCGTCCACAACGACTCGGAGATCCTCGGATACCGGGTCCCGAGGTCGTCGCCGGTACGCCCCTTCGCCGCCTTCACCGCCTCGACCCAGACCTTCAGCTCGGCGTTGGCCGCCACCTGTTGCTCCTGCACCGCGGCGACCGGGGCGACGTAGGACAGGGTGGTGTCCGTGGTGAGCAGGTTGTCGCCGTTGGTCAGGCAGGTGACCAGCTGCTGCGAGGTGGCGTACCGCCCGGTGTCGCCCTGCACCGGGATGGAGATGAACTCGCCGCCGGTAGGTGCCGGTGCGGTGCCACCGGTTCGGGCCGGGATGGGAATGATGCCGTACTCGAAGTCCAGCTTCGCCGCGTTGGCCAGCTGCCAGGTGCCGTTCTCGCCGAACGCGTAGTCGCCGCTGGCGAACTCCTGCCAACTGGTGGTCTGCGTGTTGTTGATGACGGAGTTGGGCGCGTGGCCGGCGGCCAGCCAGTCGGTCCACAGGGTCAACGCCGCCACCGCCGGTGGCGCGTCGAGCGCGGTCAACTGGGCACCGGCGCCCCAGAACCAGGGCAGGAACTGGAAGCTGCCCTCCTCGGTGCCGATCGCGGAGAAGGTGATGCCCTTCTTGCCGGCGGCCTTGACCTTGACCAGCGCCGCGCCGAGTGAGGGCCAGTCTGTCACCGTGGCGACGTCCACGCCCGCCTCGGTCAGCAGGTCCCTGTTGTAGTAAAGGGCGAGGGTGTTCGCGCCGATGGGTACGCCGTACGTCTTGCCGCCGCTCTGCCCGGCGCCGAGCAGGTTGGGTTCCATCGTCGACACGTCGAGGTTCGTCTCGTCGGTCGTGGTCAGGGCACCGGCCTCGGCCAGGGTGGAGATCACCGGGTTGTCGATGATCAGCACATCCGCGGAGTTGCCCTGCTGCGCGGCGAGCAACGCCTTGTTGGTCAGGTCGGTGGTGTCGTAGCCGGTCCGTTCGACGGTCACGCCGACCGACGTGCCGCAGTCCTCGAGCAGTCGGACCCAGTCGGAATCGTCGGTGAACTGCGGGTACGGATCCCAGATGGTGTATGTCCCGCCGGCCTCGTTCGACGGGGATCCAGTGGAGCAGGCAACGGCTGTGGCGGCGACGGCGACTGCCACCAGGGCGGCACCGACGGCACGCCCGCGCGGGATGGATCGGGTCATCTGACGCCTCGCTTCGATTTCTGTGGCGGAAGGTGCGCAACATCAACCCACTGTCGAACCGATTCGCCGAACCGGTTCGGCCGACCATAGGCCCGGCCGAGCGACCCGGTCAAGAGCGTGTGAGACGAGGTCCAGCCACGGGGAGAAACTTCCGCTTCACGCTGACGTCACGGCGTTGACATTTACCACCGTAAAATCCTACGCTCCGCAGCGAATCGATTCGCTCCAGCCCTCCAGCCCTCCAGCCCTCCAGCCCTCCGCCCCTCGGACGTGCTCCCGTCGCAAAGGAGTCCCAGTGCCACTCCCCCGCACGAGCAGACCAGGACCTCTCCGCCGCCTCACCGCCCGACTCGCGGTCGGTATCCTCGCGGCTACCGCCGTCGTCGCGGTATCCACGCCGGCCCAGGCGGCAGACGAGGCGATAAGCGTGAACTTCTCGGGCACCGGCGGCGCACCGACGTACCGCGCGGCCGGCTGGATCTACGGCATGACCGAGAACGCCTCCGGCCCGGCCGACCACTTCTATCGGGACGTGAAGTTCCGGTACATGCGTGCCGGTGGCGCACAGCTACCCGGCAGCGGCTGGGTCGGCGGAAACTACGAGCGCCGGTGGAACTCCACCCTCGCCCAGGCTCGCCGGACCAACGCTCTCGGCGGCGAGTTCATCCTCCTGCCGCACGACCTGTGGGGCGCGGACGGCGCCGCGATCTCCCGTTTCCCCGGCGACAACGGCAACTGGACCGACTACGACAACTTCCTCAACCGGGTCATCAGCGACGTACGCGCCGCCGGGCTGACGGTGCAGTGGGACATCTGGAACGAGCCCAACATCACGCTGTTCTGGAACCGCCCGATCTCCCAGTACTTCGAGCTGTGGCGCCGCACCTACCAACGCATCCGGGCCGAGTTCCCCAACCAGCTCATCGTCGGACCGAGCTGCGCCTGCGTACCCTCGACCAACCACGCCTTCTGGAACCAGTACCTGGACTTCGTCCGCTCGACCAGCACGGTGCCGGACATCGTGAGCTGGCACGCCCTCCCCGGCGATCCGGTGGCCAACGTCGCCGCCGCCAACGCGACCCTCGACCCCCGCGGCATCCCGCACCCCCGCCCGTATCAGATCAACGAGTACGCCGCCCCCGACGAGCAGAACCCCGCCGACGGCGCCTGGTACATCGCCCGCCTGGAGCGGGCCCGCGCCGACGGCCTCCGGGCGAACTGGGCCGGCGGCGGCAACCTGCACAACGACCTCGGCAACCTGCTGGTGCGCAACTCCGCCGGGCAGCACCAGCCAAAGGGCGAGTGGTGGGTCTACCGCTTCTACGGCTCGCAGACCGGGCAGATCGTTCCGGTCTCGGCCAGCCCGTCGTACGACGCCTTCGCCACGAAGACGACCGGTTCGGCGAAGGTGCTGCTCGGCGGAGGTCGAACCACCGGCAACCTGACCGTCAACCTGCAACGGCTCGACGCCACCAGCGGCATCGTGCAGAACAACCAGGTCCGGGTGCTCACACAACGGACCCCCAACAACGGCGGCGGCGCGGTGCAGGGCCCGATCACCGTCTCGAACAGCGTGGTGAGCGTGAGCGGCAACAACGCCACCGTGACGGTGCCCTACTTCAACCAGACCGACACGTACACCCTGACCCTGCTGCCGCCCTCCGACGGCGGCTTCCAGTCGGTGGCTGTGGCGCAGCACTCCCAGCAGTGTCTCGACAACACCGACCGCAACACCGCCGAGGGCAACGTGCAGCAGCAGTTCCACTGTGCGGGCGGCGACCAGCAGCTGTGGAACTTCCAGCCGGTCTCCGGGGTGGCGAACACCTACACCGTGGTCAACCAGCAGACCGGCAAATGCCTGGATGTCAGCGGGGTGTCCACCGCCGACGGCGCGGCGGTGCACCAGTGGGGCTGCCACGGCGGTCTCAACCAGCAGTTCACCCTGCGCAAGGTGACCTACTCGGGCAACGATTCACACGACTACCAGTTGGTGGCTCGGCACAGCAACAAGTGCGTCGACGTCAGCACCATCTCCACCGCACCCCGCGCCGTCGTTCACCAGTGGACCTGCAACCCGGTGGGCCAGGGCAGCCCACTCAACCAGACCTGGCGGCTGTGGGGCCGGTGACCGCCGATCCCGGCCGATGAGGAGCCCGCCGGCCGAGGCGGCCCCGCCCCCACCGGGACGGGGCCGCCATGGCGTTGCGGCCGGACGAGGTCAGATGCTTGGTTCCTCGAGGCAGCCAAGTCTTAAAGAGTGGTAACGGTAATGGTCGATGACGTCCTTCGATCGAATTCGCTGCCGGCTCAGCCGACGGTGACCTGGTACAACGTCGTGTTGACCTCGCCGCTGCCGGTGAAGATCTCCGGTCCCGCCTGAACGCTTGTCAGGTACTTCGAGCGGCTCATCCAGCCCCGGGACACCACGTCGTCGGTGAAGTCGCGGATGTTGAGCGTCGCGCTTGTGGTGTTGCTGGTCCGCACGTAGGAGTAGACGTTCCAGGTGCCCACGTAGCCACGCCAGACCTCCCAGGTGGTACCCGCGATGGTGACCGTGCCCTGGCGGCTGCCGGCCGGCGACGCGTTGGAACGGTAGAGCCAGATCATCAGCTCGTCGGTGGGCTGGTCCGCCGAACCCGGGTTGGCCATCGGGTGGAACCACATGTCGTACGCGACGTTCATGTTCGAGGCACCATTGGAGGTGACGTTGAAGCGCCAATTGGTGTTGACGTCACGGTTCGCGGAGAGCTGCACCGGCAACCCGGTGTTCGGCCGCCGCCAGCCCCAGTGCCAACCCAGGATCGCCGCCGCGTACGACTTGACGCTGCTGGCATCGCCGCTCCAGGTGTAGCTGGTCCCCCAGTAGATGGGGTCACCCGGGCCTCCGTTGGACCAGATGCACTGGCTGCCGGTGGCGCCGGTGGCGCCCCACTGGTTGTTGGGGATCCAGTACTTGCCAATGTCGATCAGATCGTCGCTGTCACACAGCCGGCCGGTGGGGGGATAGTCGGGCACCGGCGGCGGAGTGGTGCGGGTCGGCGTCGGGGTCGGACCGGGGTTGCTGGAGCCGGTGCAGGTCACCCCGTTGAGCGCGAACGCGGTCGGCACCGGGTTGCTGCCGCTCCACGAGCCGTTGAAGCCGAAGTTCACGGTGCCGTCGACGCCGATCGCCCCGTTGTACGACACGTTCGCCGCGGTCACCTGCGCGAGGTCCTGGGTCACGGTGGCGTTCCACGCCTGCGTCACCCGCTGTCCCGAGGCGTAGGCCCAGGTCAGCCGCCACGACGACACCGGGTCGCCGAGGTTGGTGATGGTCACGTCGGCGTTGAAGCCGCCCTGCCACTGCGCGGAAACCGTGTACCGGACAGCACAACCGACGGTCGCGGCGTGCGCGACCGCGACCCCGACGGCGGCGGTGACGACCGTGCTGGCCACCGCGGCGGCGAGCAGGGCGAGGCGGGTACGTTTCGCCATTGGTCCTCCTTCAGTCCTGGCCGCCACATGAGCGGCCGGGACTGTTCGCGTTCACGACAGCGACGGATCGACGTGCGGTTCGTGATCGCGTACGGAGGCGGCAGCCGGCAGCGGCGTGTGCGTGGCCCGGGTCGCGCCGGCGGCGCCGATCCTGGCCATCGCGGCCCATCTCGCCCGGCGACCCTGCCCGAGAAAGTCGCCCGGCGGACACGACGCCGGCTCGGTCGCCATGCCCATCATCGATGGCTGACGCTGCGACGGTACGACGGCAGCCGGACGGCAGTCAACGAACCGCTCCGCTCCGCAGGGCCGGTCGGGGTCCACTGTCGACATGTGGTCAGCCCGTCGGGCCGCCGCGTCAGTACGCTGATGCCACCCGGGCTTCGGTGGTGGCCCTGTCGAAAGGTCCAGCATGGCTGGCTTGTCCGTCACACGAATCACGGTTGCCCTCGTCGTGGCGGTCGCCGCCGGGCTGACCGCCGCGCCGGCACCGGCGTCCGCCGACGAGCCGCTCACCGAGGTGGCCGTCGCCCTCACCGGCACGGATTCTGCCGCCTGCGGCGCCCCAGCCGTCCCCTGCCGCACCATCAACCATGCCGTGGGCCGGGTCGCCTCCGGCGGCACGGTCCGGATCGGGCCCGGCTGGTACGACGAGAACGTCATCATCCCGGACGGCCTCGCGGTCAGCCTGATCGGTGCCGGGATGGACGTCACCGTCCTCAACGGACACAAGCGCGCCACGGTGGTCGGCTCGTGGGACGGCGGCGCGCTCGAGGTGGCCGACCTGAGCATCGTCAACGGCGTCGGCGAGGGTGCCCTCGACGGCGGTGGGATCACCAGCGCGGCACCGCTGACCGTGCGGCAGGTTCGGTTGTGGCACAACGCGGCCGAGTTCGGCGGCGGGATCGCGGCCCACGCCACGACCAGGGTCAGCGGAAGCATCATCAGCGGCAACACCGCTCGTTCCGGCGGTGGCGGAATCTTCTCGCGGTTGCACGGGCTGACCCTGGAGAAGTCCACGGTCAGCGGCAACCGCGCCGCCGTCGCGGGTGGCGGCGTCTACGCGGTCTTCGCGTCGACGCGGATCACGGACTCCACGATCACCGGCAACACGGCCGGTACCAGCGCGAGCGGAATCCTCGTCGCGCACGGGGATCTGCGGCTGCGGCACGCCACGGTCGCCGGCAACCAGGGGCCGGCCGCTCTGCTGACCTCCGGGGATCCGAACCGGTCCCACGACATCACCGCGTCGCTGTTCACCGGCAACGCCGGCGGAGACTGCGCATTCACCCATTCGCCCGTCATCGACCCGGCCGATCACAACGTCAGCGCCGACGGCAGTTGTGGCCGGCAGGTGGCAGCGGCCGACATCGACCTGCACCCCGAGGCGGAGGCGGACACCGGCACGACCCCGACCCACGCTCTCGGCGTGGCGAGCACGATCCGCGGCAGCATCCCGGCTGGCGACCCGCTCTGCGACGGCACCGACCAGCACGGCCAGAACCGCCGCCCTTCGCTGGCCGGGGGCTGTGATCCGGGCGCGTACCAGTCGCCGCCGGTGCCATTCAACGCGATCCCGCCGCAACTGAGCGGACTCGACAGCCCGATCGACCCATACGGATCAGTGGGGAGCGCGACGCCGGGGGTCTGGCCGTTCCAACGAAACCTGGTGTACGCCTTCCAGTGGCAACGCTGCCACCACTCCCAACCGGTCTGCGTGTCGATTCCGGACGCCACCAGCAGGACGTACCGGGTCGCCGAGACCGACGCAGGAAGTCGGTTGCGGGTACGGGTCATCGCGACCAGCGCCACCGGGATCAGCCAGCCGGCCTACTCGGCGATCACCGAATCGATCGGCTACGGCTGACCCTCTCCCGCCGACCCGGGCGGGCACCGCGACGGCGGCGACGACGCCCGCCGTGACGAACGAACACCGGCCGTGCTGGACAAGCCCGCACGGCCGGTGTGCCTCGGCTAGGTCAGCCTGCGGTGCAGGACGTGATCTGCGGGCGGGCGCTGGAGTTGCCGTTCATCATCGTGGTGAAGCCGAACGTGTTGCCGCTGCCGTTGGAGCGCATCGTCATCACGTTGCCACTGCTGTCCCAGGTGGGGCTGCCGCTCCAGGTGGCGGAGATCTTCTGCGGCGCGGTGATGGCGACGACCACCGACCAGGTGCTGGCCCCGCTGACCGTCACAGAGGTGTTGTAGCGGTCGCCCCAGACCTGGCCGGGCGTCACCGTCGCGGTGCATCCACCACCGGGCGGCGGCGTGGTCGGGTTGCCGGTGGGCGGCGGGGTCGTGGGGTTGCCGGTGGGCGGAGTGCCGTTGTTCAGCGCGGTGAGCACGGCGTCGTACGCCGGCTTCTTCTGGCCACTGCCGTTGAACAGCAGCGGGTTCTCGCTGGAGCGCCACGAGTCGGAGTCGCGGATGCCCCAGACGGTGATGCCCTTGCAGCGGGCGACGGCGAGGCAGTCGTTCACCACGTTCCGGTACGCGTCGGACGGGGCGTTGCGGATGTCCAGCTCGGTGATGTGCACGTCGACTCCGAGGGCGGCGAAGCTGGACAGCGTGGTGCGGTAGTTGCTCGGGTAGTTCGAGCCGCCGGTGAAGTGCGACTGCAGACCGACGCAGTCGATCGGCACGCCACGGCTCTTGAAGTCCTGGACCATCCGGTAGACGGCCTGGGTCTTGGCGTCGTTCCAGTTGTCGATGTTGTAGTCGTTGTAGCACAGGTCGGCGTTCGGGTCGGCCTGCCGTGCGGCGCGGAAGGCCGCCTCGATCCAGTCGTTGCCGGTGCGCTGGAGGTTCGAGTCACGGCGAGCGCCGCTCGACCCGTCCTGGAACGCCTCGTTGACCACGTCCCACCACTCGATCTGGCCCCGGAAGTGGGTGGCGACCTGGGTCACGTGGTTGAGCATGGCGTTGCGCAGCGTGGTGCCCGACATGTTCTGCATCCAGCCGGGCTGCTGGGAGTGCCACGCCAGGGTGTGTCCCCGAACCAGCATGCCCTGGCTGCGGGCGTGCTGGACGAGCCGGTCGGCGTTGCCGTAGTTGAACTGCCCCTGGTTCGGCTGGAGCGCGTCGATCTTCATTTCGTTCTCGGCGGTGACCTGGTTGAACTCGCGGTTCAGGATGGTCGTGTAGGCCGAGTCGTTGAGCCGGCTCACCGCCACGGCGGTGCCGAAGTAACGACCGCGCTCAGCCGCGGAGGCGCCAAGGGTGCTCGCGGCGCTGGCGCTGCCGGGCAGGACCAGGGCACCCGCGGTGGCGAGCAGGCCGACGGCGGCTGAGACGACGAGCGCGGCGCGCAGTCGCCTCGACCGTCCGGGTGCTCGGGAAGAGTTGGCCATGACGCTCCTTCCGGGTCCGGTGGCCCGATTTGGGCAGCATGAATCCGGACGTGTAGGTGCGGAAAGGGTGGACCGTGCGTACCTCGGCCAAAGGGACGGCATCGGCCTTACTGGGCGGAAGTATTGCAGCGAGATTTCACAGACGTCAATGGTTTCCGGAAGTTCTACCGGAAGTTTCGGAGTGTCCACGGGGCGTGGCGGCGCTCGCCGCCACGCCCAGACCTCCGCTCGCGGCGTCGGAAACTACCGGGCGGCGCAGGTGGGAGTCATCCCGCTGCCGGTGCCGGTGCCCTGGAAACCGAACTCGGTCGACTGCCCGGCGGCGACGGACCCGTTGTAGCTGACATTACTGAAGGTGACTGCTCCGCTGGAGCCGCTGCGCTGGGCGTTCCAGGAGTTGGTGACGCTGGCGCCGGAGGGCAGCGTCATGGTGACCGCCCAGCCGTTGAGCGCGGCGGAGCCGGCGGTGACCCGTACGGTGGCGACGAAGCCGCCGGTCCACTGATTGACCGACACCGACGCCGAGCAGGCGCCGCTCGCCGGTGGCGTGGTGGGTGGCGTCGTGGGCGGGGTCGTCGGAGGCGTGGTCGGCGGCGTGGTCGGCGGGGTCGTTGGAGGCGTGGTCGGCGGGGTGGTCGGGCCGTCGGCGAGGGTCGGCGTCTGCCAGTCCCGCCACTCGGACAGGTTGCCGGCCTTGCGGCTGGAGATCCGGAAGACGCCCGCCGAGTTGCCGGTGTTGAGCAGGAACTTCTGGATGCTCTGCTGCAACGGGGCACGCCACTCCGACCGGGAGGCGCAGTGCGTGCCGTCCTGGACGTCGGACCAGTAGCTGATGTTGTCGCCCGCACCGAGTGCCCGGTAGACCTCCGCTCCGGCCAACGCGGCGACGCTGGAGGACCGGGCGGCCAGCCAGTCGATGTGCGGGTTGTCCATGATGAGCAGTCCACGCGGAGCCACCATGGCCACCGTCTGATGGGTGTCGATCGGCAGGTTCGCGGGGTTGCCGGTGTACGAACCGAAGGCGTCGCCCAGCCACGGCTGCTCGCCGTACGCGCTGCTCAGCGGTTGGGCGCCGGACTCGCCGGGGATACCGCGGAAGATCGGTGAACCGGCGCTGCCCGACTCGATGGGCATGGTCAGGGCGATGCGCTGGTCGAACGCGCCCGTCACGAAGGCTCCCTTGCCGTAGCGGGAGCACCCCGTCACGCCGGTCGCGTCCGCACGCAGGATGTTGCCGCCCGACTGCTCGATGACGTCGATGATCCGGCTGACGCCCCAGGCCCAGGCGACCAGCAGTCCGCTGCTGCTGGATGAGCCGTAGATGCTGTAGAAGGCGCCCTGTTTGTTGTTGCGGGGCGTGCCCTCCCGCCCCACCGCGAGCGGGTCATAGCTGATCACGGCGGCACCGGCGGACCGGATGGTGGCGGTGTCCGCGCCGAACCCGCCCAGCACCACGACGGCCGGAAACGGTCCGCTGCCGCCGCTGGGCAGTTGCACGCTCGCGGAGAAACTGGCGGTACGGCCGTTGTGTGCCACGTTCACCGTGATGCTGGTGTTCGAGACCGTACCGCTGACGGTCTGCGGTTTCGCCGGCTTGTCGCCGTAGACGTACCGCTGCGCGAGCTGCTTGGTCTCCACACGCTGACAGCGCCAGTCCGACTTGGCCGAGATCCGGCTCCCGTCGAGCCTTCGGAAGGGGTCGGGCAGCCTGGGGGTGGCCGACGGCGTTCCCGGATTCGGCGTCGGACAGTCGACGCCGTCGTCCTCCACCGAGGAGACGACCGCGAGCCCGGCGGCGGCCCGGGCAACGCCCATCTCCGCCACCGCCAGTGTCGTTGCGGCGAGGGCGAGCGCCGTCACCGCCAGTACGACGACCACCGAACGGGTCCGAGGGCGGCCGAGCTTCGCAGTCACTCCAGACCCCTTCCGGGCAGACGCCGAGTAGAGCGAGATTGATCGAGGGACATCGATTTCCAGTCGAAGGTAAGTTTCGAGCCGGGAAACGAAACGTGTCAATACAGTTTCGGTGATTATCGGCGCCCGCCGCCCGTCGACCCGCCCGTCACGACCCGCGACCACCCTCGGGGCAGCCGGAGCGGCCTCGGCCCGCCGGCAGTCCCCAACCACGCCGCTCCGGCTGGCCGCGTTCCCGGCGAGCGGCAGCCGCTTGGGGTTGTTTACCCTGGGTTTACCATCGGTCCACGCTCGGTCCACCCGCGCGTGATTGCGCCCTGACCAGCGAATCGGGCCGAGTCGGAGAGCCGGGGCAGCGCCTGGCACGCGCCAAAAGTCCAGGTTGGCACTACATTGCCATTGACCTACTTCGATGCTTTCTACTACTATTCTCGGAATAGTTCCCGCAAGTTTACCGAGACTTTCGGTTGCGTTCGGTCCGCCTGGCCGCAGCTCGTGCCGACGAGATGGGACGGGGCCGGCGCGACAGCGACCCAGGAGGAAGACACCAGATGTCGCAGCTCATCCTGTTCGCGATCGACATCGGCGCGGTGGTGCTGCTCGTCTTCGGGCTCTACTTCCCGAGGCACCGCCGCCGCGATCTCGTCGTCGCCTACCTCGGCGTCAACGTCGGTGTCCTCGCGGTGGCCAGCGCGCTCAGCGCCAGCAACGTCGGCGCGGGGCTGGGGCTCGGGCTGGCGCTGTTCGGCGTACTGTCGATCATCCGCCTGCGGTCGACGGAGCTCGACCAGCACGAGGTCGCCTACTACTTCTCAGCGCTGGCCCTGGGCATCCTCGGCGCGTTGAGCACCACCTCGGTCTGGCTCAGCGGCGGGCTGATGGGCCTCATCCTCGTGGTGATGTTCCTGGGCGACCATCCCCGGCTGCTCCGCCACTACCGGCACCAGATCATGGTGCTCGACTCGGCCGTGACCGACCACGTGACCCTCATCGCCCAGTTGGAGCAACTGCTCGGCGCCCGCGTGCACGTCGCCACCGTGCAGCGACTCGACCTGGTGAACGAGACCACCGTGGTCGACGTCCGGTACTCGGTCAAGGGCCGCGCCGCCAGGGCCGCCGCCACCCCGGCACAGGCGGGAGTCCACCGATGAACAACCAACCCATCACCGCGTCCCTGGCGGCCATGGACACCATCGGGCTGGCCGAGCTCATCGACCGGGCCGCGTTGCAGACCAGGGTGGACCGCAAGTACGTCGTCCCCCTCGACCAGTTGCCGCACCTGCTGGACCAGCTCACCCCGCACGCACGAGTGCTGGAGATCGACAGCGCCCGGAGCTTCCGCTACGAGTCGGTCTACTTCGACACCCCGAGGCTGGCCAGTTATCACTGCGCGGCCTACCGGCGGCGACGCCGCTTCAAGGTGCGCACCCGCACCTACCTCGACTCGGCCCAGTGCTGGCTCGAGGTGAAGATCAGCGGAGCGCGCGACAGCATCACCAAACACCGGTTGCCATACGATCCGCGCGACCGTACGACCGTACGCCCCGGGCGGGACTTCGTCGACGAAGCGCTGGCGCGGGAGGCGATCTGCCCACCCGCCGGCAGTGCCCTCGACCCGGTGCTGGTCACCAGCTACCGGCGGGCGACGCTGCTGCTGCCGGCGACCGCCAGCCGGGTCACCATCGACACCGGGCTCGCTTGGCAGGCCGGCGACACCTCACTGCACCTGCCGGAACTGGCCGTGGTCGAGACCAAGACCAGCGCCGCCGCATCGCCGGCCGATCGGCTGCTCTGGCAGCGGGGGCTGCGGCCTGCCCGCATCTCCAAGTACGCCACAGGTTTGGCGGCGCTGCGTCCGGACCTGCCGGACTCGCCCTGGCGCCGGACCCTGCGCCGTCATTTCCGCACCACCCCGTCGGTGGGCACGGCACCGACCGCCACCACCCACCGTCCCGTTCAGGAGGCATCGTGCGTCTGACCGACCCCAGCGGCGGCACCCCGGCGGCACCCCTGCGCATCGCGGGGATCGCGGCCGTCGCCGTGCTGGTCACCGGGTTCCTCGTCCCGTCGCCGGCACCGGCCGGTGCCGAGCCCCTCGCCGGCACGTCCAGTTCCACCGCCCCGGTCGACCGGGCCGCCGCAGACGCCGTCGCGGCTGCGGCGGCCGCCGAGGACCTGGTCGGCGACATCGGCTTCTCCGTACCCAGTGGCACCTTCACCGGGGCGGTCTCGGTGTCGCTGAGCACCACCGTGAGCGGTGCCCAGATCCGCTACACCACCGACGGGCGCCTGCCGAACGCGCAGTCGCCGCTCTACTCCGGATCGGCGCTGCGATTCACGCGTACGACGCAACTGCGGGCCCAGGCGTTCGTCGGGCAGACCGCTTCGGGCGCACCCGGCACCGCCATGTACGTCGCGCAGAACACCAGCACGGCGCACGACCTGCCGGTCGTACTGATCGACTCCTACGGTGCCGGCCGGCCCGAGCGGGAGTACTTCGACGCCACTACGATGATCTTCGAACCGGGCGGCGGCAGCACCTCCCTGGCCGCCGCACCCACCGTGGCCACCCGAGCCGGGTTCCGGCTGCGCGGGCAGTCGTCGGCGATGTTCGAGAAGACGCCGTTCCGGCTCGAATTCTGGGACAACGAGGACGACGACGCCGACTACCCGGTGCTCGGCATGCCGGCCGACTCCGACTGGGTACTGCGCGGGCCGTTCAGCGACAAGGCCCTCATCCGTGAGGCGTTCGTCTACGACCTCGGACGGCAGATGGGCCTGCCGGCGCCCCGGTACGCCTTCGCGGAGTTCTACCTGAACACCGACGCCGCCCCGGTCGGTGCCGACGACTACATGGGCGTCTACATGCTCGTCGAGACGATCAAAAACTCCAAGAACCGTCTCGACCTCAAACAGCTCCGTGAGGACGACCGGACCCTGCCGAAGATCACCGGCGGCTACATCTGGAAGTTCGAGTGGATGGCCGCCGAGGAGCCGACCCTGCCCTGCACCGGGCCGGCAGCGAGCTGCTGGAACTACCTTGAGGTCGCCGATCCGTCGCCGCTGCAACCCGAGCAACGCGACTGGCTGCGCAACCACATCCAGGAGTTCCACAACGTGCTACGGGCACCGAACTTCGCCGATCCGGTCAGCGGCTACCGGGCGTACATCGACGTCGGCTCCTTCATCGACCAGCTCATCGTCAACGAACTGAGCCGGGAGATGGACTCGTACATCCGCAGCGCGTACTTCTACAAGGACCGCGACACCAAGATCTTCGCCGGGCCGCTCTGGGACTACGACCTGAGCTTCGGGGTGGGCGGCTACTTCCAGAACGACCAGACCTCCGGCTGGCAGTATCAGCAGGTCCGCCAACCGGTGGCCAATGACTGGTACACGCAGTTGATGCGCGATCCGGCGTTCGTCAACGAGGTGCGGCTGCGCTGGCAGACGCTACGCCGCGGCCCGCTCTCCGATGCGTCGTTGCAGTCCCGCATCGACAGCCTCAGCGCCCCGCTGACCGCCGCCGCGCAGCGCAACTTCCAGCGCTGGCCGAACCTGAGCAACCGAAACGTCGGGCCTTTCATCACGCCGACCGCGCCGACCTGGCAGGGGCAGGTCCAGTTCATGCGGGACTGGATGTTGCGCCGCGCGGCCTGGTTGGACTCGACGGCCGGCTGGGGCGGTTCCACCACCCCGCCGCCCACCACTCCACCGCCCACCACCCCGCCGCCCACCACTCCACCGCCCACCACCACCGCGCCGCCGCCGCCGACCACCCCGCCGCCCGGCGGAGGCGGCTGCACCGCGACCTACACGGTGACCAACCAGTGGTCCGGCGGCTTCCAGGGCGAGGTGCGGGTCACCGCGGGCGGTTCGGCGATCCGTGGCTGGACCGTGACCTGGACGTACCCGGCCGGGCAGACGGTCACCCAGGCATGGAACGCGACCGTCACCAGCCAGGGATCGGCGGTGACCGCCCGCAACGTCAGCTACAACGGCAACCTCGCCGCGGGCGCCAGCACCACGTTCGGTTTCCTCGGCTCCACCACCGGCACGCCCAGCACACCCACACCCACCTGCACGGCGAGCTGATC
Source organism: Micromonospora sp. NPDC000442 (assembly GCF_042898635.1). Classification (NCBI taxonomy): domain Bacteria; kingdom Bacillati; phylum Actinomycetota; class Actinomycetes; order Micromonosporales; family Micromonosporaceae; genus Micromonospora; species Micromonospora sp. NPDC000442. The sequence goes on from NZ_JBIAYZ010000023.1 coordinate 22,430, forward strand.
GAAGCGGTCGTCCGGCACCGGTCCGTCTGACGGACCGGTGCCGGACCGGAGGTCGGGCGGTGACCTCCTCGGCCGTGAGCCCCACCGCCTGCGCCCGACGCACCCAGTCGACCAGCTCGGCGCGCAGCTCGGCCTGGTTGACCAGGGCCTCGCGATGCAGCGACGCGGTGATGAACGTGCCGACGCCCGGCCACCCCTCGGCCAGTCCTTCGATCTCCAACTACCGGTACGCCTTGAGCACCGTGTTGGGTGATCGCTTTCCTCCCGAGCCGGTGACCGCACCACCGGAGGCGTGCGGCACGATCAGCGGCATGGTCTTCCACGGGCTCGCGTACACCGCGACACCGCACGACCGGGCCGCGAGCCTGCGCGCCGACCCGGCCCGGGTCGCCGACCTGCTCGACCGCGACGACAGCCAGGTGCTGCCGATGTGGCGCGACCGGCCACTGCTCACCGCCGACGGCAGGCCGGTGCGGCTCACCGGTTCGCCCGCCCGCACCCTGATGGCGGTGGCCGGTCAGACCGCCCTGCTCGGCCTCGACGGCACCACGGCGAGCTTCGCCGCCGACCTCAGCGGGGTCGAGGAGACCGAGGCGCTGCGCCTGGGTGCCGCCCACACCAGCGCCGACCTGCGCGGACTGGCCGCCACCCTGCCCGGCCCACTCGCCGCGACCCTGGCGTACGCGCGCGGCCTGCTCTACTGGAACCGGCACGCCAGATACTGCGGCACCTGCGGCGCGACCACGGCCAGCGCCGACGCCGGTCACCTGCGGGTCTGCCAGGGCCCCGACTGCGGCAGGCAGTTGTTTCCCCGGATCGAACCCGCCGTCATCGTGCTTGTGGAAGGCCCTGGTCCGCAGCCACGCTGCCTGCTCGCCCGCCATCACGGTGCCGGCCCGAACAACTTCTCGCTGCTCGCCGGCTTCGTCGAGATCGGCGAGAGCCTGGAGGGCACCGTCCGCCGCGAGGTCGGCGAGGAGGCCGGCGTGACGGTCGGTGCGGTCACCTACCAGGGTTCCCAGGGATGGCCGTTCCCCGCCGGCCTCATGGTCGGCTTCGTCGCCCGGGCCGTGGACGAGACGATCGCCGTGGACGGACGCGAACTGCTGGAGGCCCGGTGGTTCACCCGAGCCGAGATCGTCGAACGCGTCCGCAACGGTCCGGGCTCGGGACCGGCCGACTCCATCGGCGGTCGGCTGCTGCGCTCCTGGGCCGGGCTCGACCGGCCGCCGCTTCAGCAAGCCGAGGTCTGAGACCTGGGCAGCACGGTGCACCCGCGAATGGCGTACCGCGAGGACAGCAGGTTAGCCTGCCCTAACTCTTCGAACGTGAGGCGGGGGCATGACACAGACCACGGGGCGACTGATCCGCCGGATGTTCTGGCGGCAGCGTCGCGACGCTGCCCTGTGCGCCGCGTTCTGGTCACTGCACCAGCTGTGTGAGGCTCTCGTCCCGGTGGCCATCGGCCTGGTCATCGACCAGGCCGTCGGAACCGGGTCGACCTCGGCGATGGCCTGGTCCGTGCTGGGCATCTTCGCGCTGTTCACCGCCCTCACCATGGGCTGGCGGTCGGGCTTCTGGTTCCTGTCCCGGGCGGTAACCGAGGAGTCCCACGAGTTGCGGATGCGGGTGGTCCGGCGCGTGGTCGGTGGTCAGGGGGTCCGGACCAACCGCCAGAGCGGGGAGCTGCTCTCGATCGCGACGTCCGACACCCAGTCCGCCGCCGAGCTGCTCGAACTGGGCACCCGGGGAGTGAGCGCGCTCGTCGGGCTGACGGTGTCGACGGTCGTGCTGCTGCGGATCGACTGGTCGCTCGGGCTCGGACTGGTGGTGGGCGTGCCGATCCTGGTGCTCGGGCTCAACGCGCTGGGGCCGGTCGTGGGCCGCCGCACGGCCGCGCAGCAGCAGGCGGTCGGCCGGGCCGCCGCCACGGCGTCGGACCTGCTGCGTGGGCTCCGGCCACTGCGAGGGTTCGGTGGGGTCGACGAGGCCGTCGACCGTTACCGCACGGCCAGCCGTACGTCGCTGCGCGCCGGCATCGGCACGGTCAAGGCCGGTGCCACGTTCATCGGTGCGTCCACCTTCACCACCGGCCTGCTGATCACCGTAGTGGCCGCGCTGGCGGGCTGGTTCGCCCTGGAGGGGCGGATCACGGTCGGGCAGCTCATCACGATCGTCGGGCTGGCCACCTTCCTCACCGATCCGGTGCTCAACCTCGCCGACTGCGTCTTCCGGCTGGCGACGGCACGGGCCAGCGCGGCCCGCGTGGCCGAGGTGCTCGCCGCCCCGGAGCGGGTGCCGTCCGGGACGCTCACGGCCCAGCCGGGAACGCTGGCCCTCGAGGCGGTGCACGCCCCGGGCCTGGACGGTGTCCACCTCGCCGTGGCCCCCGGCGAGCTGCTCGGCATCGTCACCGCAGAGACCGGCACCGCCGACAGCGTCACCGAGCTGCTCGCGGGGGCGCGGTCGCCGGACCGGGGCGAGGTGCGGCTGGCCGGCATGCCGATGCCGGAGCTGGACCTCGACTCGTTGCGCCGAACCGTGCTTGTCGAACCGCACGGCGTCGACCTGTTCGGCAGCACCCTGCGGGAGGTGCTCCAGAGCGGCGACGACCGGGACGACGCCGCGCTGCGCACCGCCATGGCCTCGGCCGCCGTCGGTGACCTGCTCACCGACGACGGCGGGTTCGACCGGGAACTCGTCGACCACGGCCTGAACCTCTCCGGCGGCCAGCGGCAACGGCTCGCCCTGACCCGCGCGCTGCTGGCCGACCGGCCGGTCACCGTCTTCCGTGACCCGACCACGGCGATCGACGCGGTCACCGAGCACGCCATCGCCGACGGCATCCGCGCCTACCGGACCGGCGACGGCCGGGCGACCGTACTGGTCACCACCAGCGCACCGCTGCTCGACCGGTGCGACCGGGTCGTGTTCCTCCGCGCCGGCCGGGTGGCGGCCGTCGGGCGGCACCGCGACCTGCTCGCCGACTCGTCGTACGCGGAGGTGGTGCTGCGATGACCCCCGACCCCACGATCCTGCCGGTCGCGACCGGCCGGGTGACGTTCACCGCCTTCTGGCGTGCCCTCCGACGCTATCCGGTGCTCGCCTGGACGTCGGTGGCCGCGGCCACGGCGGCGAGCGTCGCGGCCGTCGTCGTGCCGATCCTGCTCGGCCGGCTGGTCGACCTGGTGGTGGCCGGTGGCACCGTCGGCGCACTGCTGCTGACCTCGGCGTTGATCCTCGGTGCGGGCCTGGCCGCCGCCGTCCTCACCGGCACCGCCAACTGGCTGGTCACCGAGTGGGGCATGCGTGCCTGCGCCGATCTCCGCGAGGAGGTGCTCGACCGGGCCCTGCGGATGGACGCGACCCGGCTGGAGAGCGCCGGGTCCGGCGACGTGGCGTCCCGGGTCACCGAGGACGTGGAGCGGGTGACCGACTCGGTACGGCTCGCGGCCGGAATCTTCACCGCACTGGTCACCGTCGTCATCACCTTCGCCGGTTTCGCGACCCTCGACTGGCGCATCGCCGCCGCGTTCCTGGTCGTCTTCCCGGTGTACGTGGTGAGCCTGCGCCGTTTCGTGCCGCAGGCGAAACGGCTTTACACCGCCGAGCGGGAAGCCGCGGCGGTGCGTACGCAGAGCCTGCTGAACACCTTCACCGGTGCCCGTACGGTGCACGCGTACGGCATGCAGGCCCGTCAGAGCCGACGGGTCGAGCAGGCCTCCCGGGACGCCGTCGGGGCGCGCCTGCGAGCGGTGCGCGGTTTCCTCTGGTTCGCGAACACGATGAACTACGCGGAGGCGCTCGGACTGACCGCCGTGCTGCTCACCGGCTTCCTGCTGGTTCGCGCGGGCGACAGCACGGTCGGCGACGTCACCGCCGCGGCGCTGCTGTTCCATCGACTCTTCGGTCCGCTCGGCCTGTTGTTGATGTCGTTCAACGACATCCAGTCGGCCGGCGCGGCGCTCGCGCGGCTCGTCGGTATCTCCGGGCTCGACGTACCCGCGACGCAGCCGGCCGGACCGGTCTCCGGGTGGCTGCCGACCAGCATCACCGCCAAGTCGGTGTGGCACCGCTACCCCGGCGGCCCCGCCGTCGTGCAGGACGTCTCGATCGAGATCGTCGAGGGCGAGTCGTTGGCGATCGTCGGCGAGAGCGGAGCCGGTAAGACGACCCTCGCGGCCATCCTCGGTGGCGTCTTCCCCGCCGCCGAGGGCGAGGTGTGGCTGGGCGACCGGCCGGTCGGCGAGCTGCATCCGGCCGAGCTGCGCCGCACCGTCGGCGTGGTCACCCAGGAGGTCCACGTCTTCGCCGGCACCCTCGCCGACGACCTGCGACTGGCCGCTCCGGGCGCCTCGGACGAGGACCTGCACGCCGCGTTGCGGCTGGTCGAAGCCGACGGTTGGGTCGCCGCCCTGCCCGAAGGGCTGTCGACCCGGGTCGGCGACGGCGAACACCCGCTCACGGCCGGTCAGGCGCAGCAGGTGGCGCTGGCCCGGATCGCCCTGCTCGACCCACCGATCGTCGTGCTCGACGAGGCCAGCGCCGAGGCCGGCAGCGCGGGGGCCCGGCAGCTGGAACGGGCCAGCGCCGCCCTGATCCGGGGCCGCACGGCCGTCGTGGTCGCCCACCGGCTCAGCCAGGCGCACACCTGCGACCGGATCGCCGTGATGGCGCACGGCCGGATCGTCGAGCTCGGCACGCCGGACGAACTGGTGGCGGCCGGCGGCCGGTACGCCGAACTCTGGTCGGCCTGGCGGCGCTGACCTGGCGGCGGCAGGCCGACCAGGCGGGCGTGACCCGGGCTGCCCGGGCGGGCCGTCAGGTGCGCAGCAGCGGCAGCACCCGTCGGCCGATCAGGTCGATCCCGCGTTGCGGGGTCAGCCCGTGCGGAGTACCGAACTCCACCCGGCTGGCCCCGGCGTCGAAGACCGCGGCGGCCTGCGCGGCGACCTGCTCGGGCGTACCGGAGAACGCGAACAGGTCGAGCAGGTCGTCACCGATCAGCGCGCCGGCCAGGTCGTCCTCGCGGCGGGTGACATGTTGCTGGATGCGGGCCAGCAGCTCCGGGTCGACCTCGACGGTGGGATCGAGGGCGGCGACCACCGCGAGGTACATGGCGACCTCGGTACGGGCCATCCGTCGGGCCAGCGCGCCGTCGGTGTCGACGACGGTGACCGCGCCGAGCACCACCCCGGTGTCCCGGCCCGAGGCCGCCTCGTCCAGCCACGCCCGCATGGTCTTGGCCATCGCCGGGTTCGCCGACCCGCCGACCTTCACCTCGTCGGCGAACCCGGCGGCGGACCGGGCGGTCTGCTGGCCCCAGGTGCCCACCAGCACCGGCACGTCCGACCGGGCCGGGGTGTACCGCAGCGCGGTACCCGGGGCCACGGTGAACTCGCCGCCGACGAAACCGCCGTCGTCACCGGCGAGCAGCCGCCGGACGATCTGCACCGTCTCGGCGATGCGCCGCAGCGGCCGGGACTGTGCCACCCCGACCTGCTGCAACCAGGTGCCCCGGGCCAGGCCGAGGTACGCGCGGCCGTGCGAGGCCAGGTCGAGGGCGGCCACCTGACCGGCCACCTCCACCGGGTGCAGGGTGAACGGGTTGAGACAGGCCGCGCCGAGCCGGATCCGGCGGGTGTGCCGGGCGGCCACCAGCAACGGGAACAGCGGCGGCTGGTACATCAGGTCGCCGAAGACCGACAGCACGTCGAAGCCGTGCCGTTCGGCCATCTCCGCCAGCACGGCGTACTCGTCGGCGGACTTGTCCGACTGTAGGCCGATGCCGACCAGGCGATCGGGAGAACTCACGTCAGCTCCTCGGTGGGGATCTGCCGCCGGGCAGTGCGCTCGATGCGCATGATGAGCCGCTCCTCCGGGTCGGGGCAGGCGACGTGGCTGTCCCGGGCCATCCAGTCCCCGTCGTCCAGGGCCCGCTGCTTGGCCGGCAGCAGCGGCAGGCACGCAGCCAGCGCGTACAGGCAGAAGTGCTGGCCCTCGGGGATGCGCAACCGGCACGACTCGGTCAGGTCGACGTGGTCGCCCGGCTTCATGCCGCACACCGAGCGTCCCTCGATGCGCTCCACCACGACCCGCAGGTCGTAGACGTCGGTGGTGGGCTGGTCGTCGCTCATCGCACGGCCTCCGCGTGGTGGTGGACAATCCGCCAGCCCGCGTCGTCGCGCCGCAGCACGTCGGTTACCCGGAAGCAGACGTCCGGTCGGTCGTCGGCGTGCCGGGCCCGGAGCACGTACCGGACCAGACCGGTGTCGTCCCACGACTCGGCGTGCAACGCTTCCGGAGCGACCGTGACCGGTGCCGGTCCGGTGGCCCCGGCGGCCCGGCGGTCACGCAGCGCGTCCAGCGCGGCCAGCCCGGTGATCAGCCGATCGGCGTCGGATTCCCAGATGGTCAGGTCGGGGTGCAGGTGGGCGTCGAAGGCAGACCGATCCCCCAGTGATCGGTACATCTCGGTGATCGTGTTGGTGAGTTCGTCGATACTCATCGGGGTCACTTCCGGTCGAGGGAGGCGGCAGCGGGTCGGAACGTCTCGGCGAGGCGCTCACGCAGCGGATCCAGACCCATCGGCCCGAGCGCCAGCGCGGTGTGGTGGAACCGTTTCCGGTCGAAGGCGGGGCCGGCGCGACGCTCGGCGTCCTGGCGGGTCTGCTGCCACAGCCGCGCGCCGACCTTGAAGGCGAGCGCCTGGGCGGGCCAGCCGAGATAGCGGTCGACCTCGAACCGGGCCGTCGCGGCGTCCAGCCCGGCGACCCGGGTGAGCAGGTCCACGGCCACCGGGTGGCTCCAGCGGGGCGCGTCGGTGAACCCGTTGCCGGCCGGAATCGGCAGGTCGAGGTGCAGGCCGAGATCGATGACCACGCGGGCGGCCCGCCACATCTGCCCGTCCAGCATGCCGAGCCGTTCCGCCGGGCTGGCGTAGAGGCCGAGTTCGTCGGCGAGCCGTTCGGCGTAGTGCGCCCAGCCCTCGGCGTACCCGTGCACGTGGCACAGCGTGCGCTGCCACGGATGCAGGTCGGCGGTGGTGAGCGTGATGGCGTGCTGGAGGTGGTGGCCGGGCAACCCTTCGTGGCAGAGCGTGCCGACATGCCGCCACACCGGCACCGTCGACTCGCCCGGCGGTACCGACCACCAGATGCCACCGGGGCGGGTCAGATTCGCGTCGGGTGGCGTGTAGTACATGACCCCGGAGGCGGCGGGGCTGATCCGGCAGACCACCTGCCGGGTGGCGGGTGGGATGTCGAAGTGCGTCCCGTCGAGCAGTTCGGTCACCAGCGCCGTCCGCCGGGTCAGCCAGTCCTCAAGGGCCGGACCGACCGGCACCCGACCGGCCGGGTCCGCGTCCAGGGCGGTCCGGGCGGCGGTTGGGTCCGGATGGCCGCAGTCGAGCGCCGCCGTCCGCAGCTCGGCGGCGGTCCGGGCCAGTTCCGCCCAGCCGTACGCGTACAGCTCGTCCAGGTCCACGGTGGCACCGAGGAAGGCGCGGGCGGTGACCTGGTAAAGGTCGCGCCCCACGCCGTCCACCTCGGTAGCGGCGGGAGCCAGTTCGGTGCGCAGGAACGTGGCGAATCCCGCCGTGGCGGCGGTGGCCAGCCGGGCCCCCTCGGCGAGGCGCTCGGCGAGCGGCCCGGCCGGGTGACCGGCGACGAGACCGCCGAAGAAGTCGGCGGTGACCCAGGCGGTGCACTGCGCGGCGACGGTCAGCACCTGCCGGCGGGCGACCAGTTGGCCGCGCTGGGCGGAGCGACGCAGCGTGGCGGTGTACTGGTCGAGGGTGGTGGGCAGCCGGTGCAGGTGGTCGGCGACCACGGCCCAGTCGTCGGCGGTGATCCGAGGCAGGTTGTCGAAGACCTGCCGGGCCAGGTGCACCGGGGTGGCCAGCGGAGCGAGCAGCCGGGTGGTGAAGCCGGCGTCGTGCAGCGCCACCTCGCTGGCCAGCCGGTCGGCCAGGGCACCGGCGAGGGCACGCTCGGTCGGGCCGGTCACCGTGGCGGTGGCCACCGCGGTGGCGGTCGCGCGGGTCAGCTCGGCCCGGGCGTCGAAAGCGTCCGGCGACAGGTCCGCCAGCCGCCGTTCGGGCGTACGCCCGGCCGTCTCGGCGGCCTCCGGATCGAGCGCGGCGAGGGCGTGCAGGTACCCGTCGGCCACGGTGGAGATGCTCGGTCCGGTCGTGTCGGCCGTCCCGGCGCCGGTCATCGGGGCGTCCGGAGCCGCTGGTGGTCGTCGCGGTACACCACGCCGCCCTTCATGACCGCGTGCAGGGTGCGCAGCGCGGAGACGGAACGGGTCGGGTCGTCGCGCAGCACCAGCAGGTCGGCGTGCTTGCCGGCCTCGACGCTGCCGAGCATGTCGGCCTGGCGGAGCCATTCGGCGGGCCGGATGGTGGCGGCCTTCAGCGCGTCGGCCACCGGCATCCCGGCGTCCACCATGAACTCCAGCTCACGCACGGTCGCGGTGGTCTCGTCGTAGCCCGCGTGCGGCGGCATGTCGCTGCCCAGTGCGATCGGTACCCCGTTGCGGATGGCGTGCTGGAGGCTCTCCCAGTGTCGGGGGCCGGCGGCCAGGGCCCGGTCCATCAGCCAGCCGGGCACCCCGGAGTCACGGAAGAACTGTTCACAGCGGCTCACCACGATGGTGGGCACGTACCAGACGCCCCGGTCGGCCATCAGTCGGGTGACCTCGTCGGTCAGCTCGTAGCCGTGTTCGACGCAGTCGAGACCGAGTTCGACCGCCCGGCGTACGGTGTCGGCCGGGCCGGCGTGCGCGGTGACCTTGCGCCCCCAGTCGTGGGCGACCCGGATGACGGCGGCCATCTCGTCGTCGAGCAGCTGCGGGGTGTCGATCGCCTCGAACTGACCGGCGATCCCGCCGGAGATACAGACTTTGATCAGGTCGGCGCCGGCCCGGATCTGGGCCCGGGTGAGCCGGCGGAAGCCGTCGGCACCGTCGGCCTCCAGGGCGTCGGCCTCCCAGCCGTGGCCGCCGGTGCAGCACAGCGCGTGTCCGGCGGTGAAGATCCGGGGACCGTCCACCGCGCCGGCCTCGATGCCCCGGCGCAGCGCGAAGTCGGCGTAGCGTCCCTCGCCGACCAGCCGGGCGGTGGTGACCCCGGCGTGCAGGGTGCGTCGGGCCGAGTCGGCCATCAGCAGCACCAGTTCGGCCAGGTTGGAGCGGTGCACCGTGTCGGCGAGGTGACCGGGCAGCCCGAGGGAGAGGTGCACGTGCATGTTGGTCAGGCCGGGCATCACCACGTCGCCGCCGAGGTCGACCACCCGGGCGTCGCCGGCCTCGGCGAGCACGTCGTCGACGGCGCCCACAGCCTTGATCAATCCGTCGGCGCCGACCCGGACGCCCTGGTCGGGCTGGAGGTGGTCGGCGACGCCGTCGTAGAGCGCGAGGTTGACCAGGACCTGTTCGGTGGCGGTGTGCATGACGACGTCCTCAGTTCGCGGGCACGGTGGCCGGGGCCATCGTGGGATCGTTGAGCCAGCAGGCGGCGCTGCGTCCGCCGAGGTCGAGGGTGGGTGGCTGGTCGCCGCAGGGGGCGAAGGCGTGCGGGCAGCGTGGCCGGAACCGGCAGCCGGTGGGGGCGTTGGCGGGATCGGGTACCTCACCGGCCAGGGTGGCGGGCAACCGTGGGGTGGGGCCGATGCGGGGCACCGCGTCGATGAGCGCCCGGGTGTAGGGGTGTCGCGGATTCCGCCACAGCTCGCGGGTGGGTGCGCTCTCCACGATGCGGCCCAGGTACATCACGGCGGTGACGTCGGCGATCTCGTGCACCAGGGCGAGGTCGTGGGAGATGAACAGCATGCCCATGTCGAGATCGCGGACCAGCCCGACGAGCAGGTTGACCACCTGTGCCTGGGATGAGGCGTCCAGCGCGGTGACCGGTTCGTCGGCGATGATCATGCGGGGTTGCGGGGCGAGGCCCCGGGCGATGGCGAGCCGTTGCCGCTGGCCGCCGGAGAACTGGTGCGGGTACCGCTCGGCGGCCGTGGTCGGCATGCCGACCCGGTCCAGCAACTCGCGTACCCGGTCCCGGCGGGCCACGCCGGTAAGCGTCGCCGGAACGCCGTCGAGAAGTTGCGCGCCGATGGTGCGCCGGGGATTCAGCGAGGCGTACGGGTTCTGGAAGACCATCTGCAGGCCGATCTCGGCGTCCGGCCGGCGTCGCCAGCCCAGCGGGGTGACCGGCCGTCCGGCGAAGCGGACCACCCCGGCGCTCGGCGGGGTCAGCCCCACGACGGCCCGGGCCAGCGAGGACTTGCCGCAGCCGGACTCACCGACCAGGCCGACGATCTGCCCGGACGCCACCCCCAGACTGACCCCGGCGACCGCGAGCACCCGGCCGCGTCCCCGCGAGCGGTACTCGACCTCGACGTCGCTGATGTCCAGCAGGCCGGTCATCGGGCTGTCACCTCCAGGTGCGGGCGGACCACGCAGGCCACCGACCGGTCGGCACCCACCGGAGCCAGGGGCGGGGGCACGGTGCCGCAGGCCGGCTCGGCGTACTGGCAGCGGGGTTGGAACGGGCAGCCGGGCGGTGCCTCGCCCGGTGCCGGCGGTGCGCCGGGGATGGGCCGCAGCGTGCCGACCGCCTGGGTGCCGTGCGGCCGGGCACCGAGCAGCGCCGCCGTGTACGGATGGGTGGGTGCGGTGAGCAGCGAGCCGGTGGGACCGGTCTCCACCACGCGGCCGGCGTAGAAGACGTAGCCACGGGTGGTCAACGCGCTGAGCACCCCCAGGTCGTGGGTGATGAAGGCGACCGCCAGCCCGGTCTCGGCGCGCAGCCGGTCGAGCAGGGCGAGGATGCCGGCCTGCACGGTGACGTCGAGAGCGGTGGTCGGTTCGTCGGCGATCAACAGTCGGGGCCGGGCGGCCAGGGCGATCGCGATGGCCGCCCGTTGCCGCATGCCGCCGGAGAACTGGTGCGGATAGGCGCGCAGGGCACGCTCCGGGTCGGGGATCCGGACCTGGTCGAGCAGCTCCACCGCCCGACGGGTCGCGGACCGCCGGTCCATCCGCAGGTGCACCCGCATGTGTTCGGTGAGCTGACGGCCGACGGTGAGCATCGGGTGCAGGGCGGCGGTCGGGTCCTGGAAGACCATGGCGATGCCCGCGCCCCGGATCCGCTGCCAGCCCCGGTTGTCCAGGCCGAGCAGGTCGGTGCCGGCGAACCGCGCCGTTCCGGTGACCTTGGCGCCGGCCGGGAGCAGACCGAGCAGGGTCTGCGCGGTCAGGCTCTTGCCGCAGCCGCTCTCGCCGGCGATGCCGACGAGTTCGCCCTCGTCGACGGTGAGGGACACGTCGTGCAGGATCGGCAACGGCCCGCGCGGGCCGGGCAGGGTCACGGCGAGGGAGTCGACGTCGAGCAGCGGCGCCATCTCAGCGTCCCTTCGCGTAGCGGGGGTCGAGCCGGTCGCGCAACGCGTCGCCGAGCACGTTGAAGGCCATCACGACGGTGAGGATGGCCAGGCCCGGGAAGACGCTGACCCACCACATCGACAGGTCCTGGGAGCCGAGCGCGACCATCGAGCCCCACTCGGCGGCCGGTGGGCGCGGGCCCAGCCCCAGGAAGGAGAGCGCGGCGAGCAGCAGCACCGCGTTGCCGAGTTCCAGGGTGGCCAGCACGATCGCCGGACCGATGCTGTTGGGCAGCACATCGCGGCGCAGCGCCCGGACCGGTCCGACACCGAGTAGTCGGGCGGCGTTGAGGTAGTCGTCGCCGCGCATGCTGAGCACGGCGCTGCGGATGACCCGGGCGTACACCGGCCAGGAGACGATGACCAGCGCCAGCACCGCGTTGCGGGTGTTCGGGCCGAAGGCGGCGGTGACCGCCATGGCCAGGATGATCTGCGGGAAGGCGAAGACCAGGTCGGTCAGCCGCATCAGCGCCTCGTCGGCGAACCGGCCCAGGTATCCGGCGATCAGCCCGAGCAGGCCGCCGATCAGCAGGGCCAGCGAGACGATGGCCAGGGCCAGCGGGATCGACAACCGCGCGCCGTGCACGACCCGGCTGAAGATGTCCCGGCCGAGGGAGTCGGTGCCGAACCAGTGCGCCGCCGACGGTGCCGCGTAGGTGTCGGCGCTCTGGGCGAGCGGGTCGTAGGGGGCGACGAACGGGGCGAGGATCGCCACCAGCAGCCAGCCACCGAGAATGGTCAGCGCCACCACGGCGATCGGCTGTCGCCAGACCGGTCGGCCGGCCGAGCCGCCGCGCAGCCGACCGAGCCAGCGACGGCGGGTCAGTGCCCGGTCCACCTTCGGGTCTGGGGTCACCGGATCGGGTGCGATCATCGTCATGACAGGCGGATCCTCGGGTCGATGAGCCCGTACAGCAGGTCGACGGTCAGGTTGACAAGCGTGTAGACAAGCGCCACGAACAGGCTGACGCCGAGGATCGCGGGCAGGTCGAGGGCGGTGGCGCTGCGGTAGGCGTACTGACCGACGCCGGGCCAGCCGAAGATGCTCTCCACCAGCACCGTCCCGGACAGCAGCGAGGCGAAGGCCAGGCCGGACACGGTGACCACCGGGACCAGGCCGGCGCGCAGCAGGTGCCGGCGCAGCACCACCCGGGTCGGCAGGCCCTTGGCGTACGCGGCCCGAATGTAGTCCTGCTGGAGCACCTCCAGCATGGCGGAGCGGACGAAGCGGACCAGCAGCGCCACGGTCAGCGAGGTCAGCACCAGCACCGGCAGGGTCAGGTGCTGCGCCGCGTCCCAGGCCACATCCCACTGACCGGCCAGTGCCGCGTCGACGGTGTACATGCCGGTGACGGTCGGCGGCGGGCTGAAGCCGGTGGAGAGCCGTCCACCGCTGGGAGCCAGCCCGAGTTGGTAGAAGAAGACGTAGAGCACCACGAGCGACAGCCAGAACGGCGGAGTGGAGAGCCCGAGCAGGGCGCCCACCCGGACGAGCTGGTCGGTGAACCGGCCGTTGCGGACCGCCGCCAGCATGCCGATCCCGGTGCCGATCAACAGCGCCAGCACCATGGTGGGGATGGCCAGTTCCAGGGTCGCCGGCACGTACCGCACCAGGTCGTCCAGGACCGCCCGACCGGTCTGCTGGGAGATACCCAGGTCGCCGCGGAAGAGGTTGCCCAGGTAGTGCAGGTACTGCTGCCAGAGTGGCTGGTCCAGCCCCCACTTCTCGCGGAAGGCGGCCACCGTGGCCGGGTCGTTGAGCGCCTGGTCGGACAGGTTGGCGGTGACCGGGTCGCCGGGCACCACGTTTACCAGCCCGAACGTCACCACGGTGACGCCCAGCAGCAGTCCGGCGGTGATCGCCAGCCGTTTGGCCAGGAAGGCGAGCAGCGGGTGGGCGCGGCGGGGCCGGGGCGCGGTCGTGGTGACCGCGCCCGGCTCGCCGTTGTGGACCGTCGTCATGGTGCTCCGACTACCTGCGGCCGACCGCGGCGACGTCGACCTGCCAGCCGGCGGCGGAGTAGTCCGCGCCGGTCAGGTCGGCGGTCGCCACCACCGTGGAGGAGTTGCTGGCCAGCACGATGTACGGGGACGACTGGTTCATCAGCCGCTGCCACTCCTGCATGGCGGTGGCCCGGGCCGCGAGATCGAGGGTCTCGGTGACCTTCTCACCGGCGGCGACGACCGCCGGGTCGGCCCGCTCGACGGTCCAGCCCGACCGCAGCGCGGTTGCCTGGCCGGGTGCCATGTTGTTGATCAGCGAGTCGGCGACCGGGTAGTTCAGGCTCTGCGGGGTGAAGCCCAGCGGCGACTTGCCGCCGCGCATCTCGTCGAGGAAGGTGGTCAGCGGCTGCGGGTTCAACTCCAGCGTGATGCCGGCCTCGGCGGCGTCGCCCTGCACCTTGGTGGCCACGGTGCCCAGGTCCACGCCCTTGTAGGTGATGGCCGGGTAGTTGAACGTGACCGTCGGGTCGCTCAGTCCGGCCTCGGCGAGCAGCGCCTTGGCCTTCGCCACGTCCCGGGTGGACGCCTCGCTCGCGGGCAGGGTGCCGGGGAAGGCCGGTGCCACCAGGCCGGCGCCGGGAGCGGCGCCCTCGCCGTACAGGGCGGCGATGCCCTGGTAGTCGATGGCAGCGCGCAGCGCCTGGTTGAACTTCGGATTCGCGGTCACCGCCGAGACCGCCGGATCGGCGTTGAGGAAGAGGAAGTAGACGGTGTCCTGCACGCCGGAGGTCTGCAGGCTCTCCGGCAGACCGTCGAGCAGCTTGCCGGAGATGTCCAGCGAGATCTCGGCGCTCTCGGCGCGCTGCATGGTCAGCTTCTGGGTCTGTACGTCCATGTTGCGCAGTACCACCCGCTCGAACTGTGGCTTGTCGCCCCAGTAGTTCGGGTTGGCCTCCAGCACCACCTGCGACTCCGGCTCATACGACTTGAGCACGTACGGCCCGCTGCCGATCGAGTTGGTGTCGAGGTACTGCTGGGCGGTGTCGCCCTGCGCGGCGTCCGCGCCGTCCTTGGCGCCGTTGTCCTGGGCGACCTCGGCGTTGAGCACGCCGGTGGACGGCATCGCCAGCACCACCGGCACGTTCGGGTTGGGCGTGGCCGAGGTGACCACGACGGTGCTGTCGTCGGTCTTGCTGACGCTCAGCTCGCTCACGGTAACCGCCGGGCTGCCCTTGATGTTCTTCAGCCGGTTGAGGGAGAACACCACGTCGTCGGCGGTGAGCGGGCTGCCGTCGGAGAAGGTCACCCCGGAGCGCAGCTTGAAGGTGAAGGTCTTCGCGTCCGGGGACGCCTCGTACGACTCGGCAAGCGCCGGGACGGGGGTACCGACGTCGGAGCCCTCGAAGGTGAGCAGGGTGTCGTAGAGGGCGTGCACGGCGGTCAGGCCGGTGGCTTCGTAGACGCGGCCGGGGTCGAGGGTCTTGAGCACGAACGAGGTGTTGACGGTGAGGGTCTTGGCCTCGCCACCGTTCGCGTTGCCACCGCTGCCGCCGGCCGTGCAGGCGGTGGTGGAGATGATGGCCAGCGTCGCCAGAGCGAGCGCTCCGGCGCGGAGCCGGCGGGGGGACACCGACATGCTGTTCCTACCTTCGTATGGCGCGGCCCGCTGCGCGGGATCCGCGGGGCATCGACGTCCGGCGGCACCACCACCGGCCGGGCCCAGACGGCCAATGACGGTGTTCCGGGTTCTCGGGGGTGCGTCGGGTTCTCGGGGTGCGTCGTCGCAGGGTTGGATGTAGCCGGACTCGCGTTCGTCCGGTTCGTGTCTGGGCGCGGCGTGTCTACCAGTACCAAACAACGCCGCCCTCGCGTTTGACCACCCTAAACACGGCCGTGTAGCTTGGTCAAACATTTTTAGCCACACTGTTATCGGATCGAGGTTCCCATGCTCGGTGACCGGCTCCGCGTCCTGCGTCAGCAGCACTCCCTCACGCTGCGGCAGCTCGCCACAGCCGCCGACGTGTCACCCGCCCTGCTGAGTCAGATCGAGAACGGGGCGACCGACCCGAGCTTGGCCACCCTGCGCAAACTCGCGCAGGTGTTCGACACCTCGATCGCCGAGTTGTTCTCCGAACCGGAGGCACCGGCGGTGCACATCAGCCGGGCCGGCAGCCGCAGCCTGCTCACCGCTCCCCCGGGTCAGATCACCTACGAGCGCCTCACCCCCGGGCGCGGCGACCTGGAGGTGCTCCAGGCCCACCTCGCCCCCGGCGACGCCAGCTCGGCCGAGCCGTGGGCACACCCCTCGACCGAGTGCGCCATCGTCATCAGCGGCGAGGTGGTCGCCGACATCGGCGGCGAGGCGTACACCCTCACCGCCGGTGAGGCCGTCACCTTCGACTCACGCCTGGCCCACCTCTACCGCAACGCCAGCGACCAGCCGGCCCATGTGATCATCGCGGTCACGCCGCCCAACCCCTGAGCGGGTTACGAATCATCGCAGGTTCGGGCCTGTTGCGACGACGGCACCGGTCGCTACTGTCTTCCGCGTGGATCTGGACGACATCGCCACCCGGCTCGGCGTACCCGTCGAGGACATCAAGCGCGTGCACCGGCTAGCCGGCGAGCACCCGTCGGCTCCGGTGCCCGCCAGAGCCGACGCGCCCGCGCTGCTCGACCGGCTCGCGGTGCGGCCGGACGACGCCGCCGAGATCATGGCGGGCTGGCCCGACCCCGACTCCACGGAGTGGACCCCGGAGCTGCGCTGGCTGCTCGACCGCTCGATCGCCCTGGTCCGCGCGGATCTCGGGGGCCACGAGTGGCTGCCGCCCGGTCCGGCGCTGCCGCGCGAGCGGGGCCCCGCCTGGCAGCATCTCTACGTCTACGCGTACCTCGCCCTGGTCGACGTGGTCAGGGAATATCACCGTGACCATGGTGTCCCCGACGCCGTCTCCTGGGTGACTCTCGCGGACCTGGGTCGCAACCTCGCCATCGACCGGCGGATGCATCGCGAGGGCTGGTCGGTCATGCAGAGCTGGCTGACGCTGCACGCGCGCGGCAGCGTCTACGAGCTCGGCCGGCTCCAGCACCATCGCGGTGGCACCGCCATCGAACTGCACATCCCCGACTCGGGGCCGATGAGCCCGGAGGCGGTCGAGGCGTCACTCGACGAGGCCCGCGCGTTCTTCCCGCGCCACTTCCCCGACGAGCACTACACGTCATTCGCCTGCGGCTCCTGGCTGCTCGACCCGCAGCTGCGGGAATATCTGCCCGAGCACTCCAACATCGTCCGCTTCCAGCGGCGGTTCGAGCTGGAGCCCTATCAGGAGCCGGAAGGGCTCGACGCCGACGTCGAAGTGCTGCGGTTCGTGTTCCGCACCCTGACCACACCCCTGGGGCAACTCCCACGCGACACCGTGCTCCAGCGCGCGGTCATCGACCACCTCACGGCCGGCCGACACTGGCACTGGCGCCGCGGCCGCTTCCCGATCCAGCCGATTCGCTGACCGGAGGCAGGGACACAACGCTCGTTCCGGTGCCGGCTGACGGCCGGGCCGGGCCGGGCGCGGACCCCGAGTGGGATCCGCGCCCGGACGAGCGTACGGGTCAGCTGACGGTGCAGGCCGCACCGTTGAGGGTGAACGAACTCGGTCTGGCGGTGTTGCCGGTGTGGGTGGCCTGGAAGCCGATACCGACCGACGCGTTCGGGGCGATGGTGCCGTTGTACGAGACGTTCCGGGCGGTCACCTGCCCGGAGGTCGGTGAGTAGCTGGCGTTCCAGCCGCCGGTGATGGTCTGTCCGCCGGGCAGCGTGAAGACCAGCGACCAGCCGTTGATGGTGGAACTGCCGGTGTTGGTGATGGTGATCTGCTCGGTCAGCCCGGTGTTCCAGGCGTTGACCTCGGCGGTGACCCGGCACGCCCCGCTACCGGGCGGCGGGGTGGTCGGGCTCGGGGGCGGGGTGGTCGGGCTCGGCGGCGGGGTGGTCGGGCTCGGCGGCGGGGTGGTCGGGCTCGGGGGCGGGGTGGTGCCGCCGAACTGGGTGAAGAAGCGCCAGGTCTCGCCCGGCAGCCAGGTCCGGGAGCCGCTGTCGCCGGGGGCGCCGTCCTGCGGTGCGGCGATGTGTCCCTCGTCGAACGCCGCCCAGACCACCGGGTAGCCGGACGCGCAGCCGGAGTAGGTGGTGCTGCGGTGGGTGAGGCTGCCCTGCGACGGTTCCGGCGGGTTCTGCGCGGTGCAGCCGTTGTTGCGGACGAACCGGTCCCGCAGCGACCGCCCGTTGGAGATGTTGAGAACGCTGTCGCGGATGCCGTGTGCCCCGAAGTAGGCGACCGACTGGCTGCCGCCGCTGCATCCACTCAGCTGTGCGCCGCCGTAGACGGCGACCGCGCGGAAGATGTTGGGCCGAGCACAGGCGACGGCGTAGCTCATGGCGCCGCCGTAGCTGAACCCGAGGGCGAAGCGCTGCGTGGTCTCGACACAGAGATCGCCCTCGATCTGCCGGAGCATGTCGTCGACGAACGTGACGTCCTCGCCACCGGAGTTGGCCCAGCCGCTGTTGAGTCCCTGCGGCGCGACGAAGATGGTGCTGTTGTTCGACAGCGGCAACAGCCCGTAGTAGGCCCAAGTGTCGCGCTGCACGGTCTGGCCGGTGGCGACGTCGGTCGCCGAGCCGTTGAGCCAGTGGAACCCGAACACCAGTCGGTACGGGTGGTTGTTGTTGTAGTTGTCCGGTACCCGCAGGATGTAGCTGCGGTTCTTACCGCTGCTCTGGATGGTGTGCGTACCGCTGCGCAGCGTGGGTGCCTTGCCGCAACCGGCGGTCGCGGCGAAGATGCCCGACTGGGCGGCCGAGACGCTGCCGGGATTCGCGCTCAGCGCCGTGCCGGCGACGGCCAGCACCATCAGCGCGGCGAGCGCGACCGGCCCGAAAATCGATTTACGCCTGGACATCGTGTACTCCATTCCGCGCCCGCTGTGGACGCGCGGCGGTGCGGCGCATCGCGGTCGAGGTCATGCCGGGAACGGCCGGCGTACCGCTGGGATGCGCCTGGATACGGTGCGACGCCGGCCCGGGATGTCAGGTCAGGTGGGGACCCGGGCGGCGACCTTCGACGTGTGCCACGGCTCCCGCGACGTGCTGTCAGCCGTCCTGGACCGGCGGCGTGACCCGTCCCGCACGGGGCCCGCAGTGCCCGTCAGCCGGCGCACAGCGCCTCGGCTCGCCTGGTCGCCGACCGGGCGGGGGACGTCGGAGCGTGCCCTTCGCTCCTGCCTCCGAAACGTAGTCAGTGAGCGATAACATCGCAAGGTGTAAATGTCTCCGGGCCATCGAAGGGAGACGCCCGTGCGTCGCCACCCCCACCTGCTGGCACTACTCGGGATCGGCCTGTCCGGCACGCTGGCGCTGCACGCGGCACCGGCGGCGGCGCGGCCCTCGTCCACCGGCGCACCGTCCATCGTGGTCGTCGACGGCATGACCCAACCGGTGTTCGCGCTCGCCGACGCGATCGAGGAACGGGTGTACGTGCAGACCATCGTGGACACCGACCGGGACGGCCGTCTCGACCGGGTGGCGATCGACATCTCCCGGCCCCGGGAAACCGCCACCGACGGGTTCAAGGTGCCGGTCATCTTCGAACACAGCCCGTACCGCAAGGATGTCTGGTACGACGTGCCGTACCCGAGTGTGCTGGTGGACGAGCTGCCGCAGAACGGCATCAACCGTCGGTCCGGCCACCGGACGTCCGACCTGGCGGTGCAGCGGGCGGCGGCAAAGGCCAACCTGCCCGGTTCGCTTGACGACTACTACGTGCCCCGGGGATACGCGGTCGTGCTCGGCCAGAGCGTCGGCACCGGCGATTCCGACGGCTGCCCGACCAGCGGCGACCACGCCGAGACGCTCGGCACCAGGGCGGTGATCGACTGGCTGAACGGGCGGGCGAAGGGGTACGACGCGGCCGGTGCACCGGTCACCGCCGACTGGACCACCGGGGCCGTCGGCATGACCGGCGTCTCCTACAACGGCACACTGCCCAACCAGGTGGCCACCACCGGCGTCCCGGGGCTGCGGACCATCGTGCCGGTGGCCGCCATCAGCAGCTGGTACGACTACTACCGCGCCAACGGCCTGGTGGTGGCCCCGGGCACGTACCAGGGTGAGGACACCGACGTGCTGGCCGGGTTCACCGCCGGCCGGGCCCGCGCCGAAGGTCGCTGCGCCGACGAGATCGCGGCGCTGACCGCCCGGCAGGACCGGGTCACCGGCGACTACTCGGCGTTCTGGCGCGACCGGGACCACCGCGACGCGCGGAGGGTACGGGCCAGCGTGCTCGTCGTGCACGGCCTCAACGACTGGAACGTCAAGACCGAGCACTTCGCCGGCTGGTGGGACGAGTTGGCCCGGCACCGCGTACCGCGCAAGATCTGGCTGCACCAGGGCGGGCACGGCGGCCCGGGCAACACCGCGTCGGTGACCCTGCCCGACGGCCGCACCTGGACCTGGAAGCAGACCGAGAACCGCTGGTTCGACCACTGGCTGTGGCAGGTGCCCAACGGGATCATGGACGAGCCGACCGCCGTGGTGCAGCGCGAGGACCGCGTCTACACGACGTACGCGAACTGGCCCGACCCGGGCAGCCGGAAGGCCGCGCTGCGGCTGGCCGCCACCGACGCCACCACGGTCGGCACGCTCACCTCTGCCCGGGCGCCGAAGCGCGCCGTCGAGCAACGCTTCGTCGACGAGGGTCGCACCATCCACCCCGACACCCTGATTGCCGACCCGGAGACGGCCAGCCCGTACCGGCTGGCCTACCTCTCCCCCGCGCTGCCCCGGGACGTCCGCGTCTCCGGCCGTCCGGAGCTGCGGCTCCGGCTGGCGATCGACAACAAACCGGACGCGAACCTCACCGCGTACCTGGTCGACTACGGACCGGCCGGTTCCACCGTCGCACCGACGGTGGTGACCCGGGGCTGGATGGACCCACAGAACCGCCGGAGCGTCTCGCGCACCGACCCGCTGCGCCAGGGCAGGCTGTACGACCTGCGGTGGACCCTGGAGCCCAAGGACCACGTCGTCCCGGCGGGTCACCGGATCGGTCTGGTGATCTTCTCCAGCGACCAGGAATACACCCTGCTCCCGCCGGGTGGCACGCGGCTACGGGTCGCACCGCACCACAGCGAGCTGCGTCTGCCAGTGGTCGGCGGAAGGACCGCCCTCGGCTTCTGACCTTGACGTGCGGGCCGGTCCCGGCTGCGGCTGCCGGCCCGCGGTCCGTCGAGCGCCACGTCGAGGGGTGGCTCAGCGCGACCCCGTGTCGTGCCTGCTGGTGGCTGCGGGAGCGCGGGAGGCGCGGCCGGCCCCGAAGGCACGTTCGTAGCCGACGAGCACGACGAGGAAGGCGGCGAGCAGGCCGAGGGCAACCAGGCCGGGCAGGTACCGTCCGGCCGGCAGCAGCGCCAGCGCCACCGCGGGCGTGAGCAGCTGCGCCGGGGTAACCGATCGGACGCTGAGCCCCCGGAACAGCGCCTCGCCCGCGAGGAAGAGGGCTACCCCGCCGAACAGCGCGGCGGCCGAGGTCCAGGCCAGGCCCGAGCCGGCGGCATGCCAGGGCTCGTGATGCGCCAACGGAGCGATCACCGCGTGGACCCCGAGCGCCAGGTAGATCGTCCCGGCGACCAACGCGAAGTGGCCGCCGCTGTAGGCGTTGGCGGCGAGCCGGTCCCGCCGCGGCCCGCGCTCGGTCATCAGCGCCTCGCCGGCCGCCATCGAGTTCAGCATGTACAGCCGGAACAGGCAGACCGTGACGACGAGGGTGAGCAGCGCGGCCAGCAGGGCCGGTCCGTTGATCAACTGGGAGCCGATGCCGGCGCCGACGGAGATCAGCGTCTCGCCGAGCGCGATGATCACCACGAGGGCGTGCCGTTCGGTGAAGTGCTCCGAACTGCGCAACGGCCACCCGCTCAACATGGAGGCGATCAGTCCGCCGGCGAAATCGACCGCGACCGCCGCCGCCCAGAGCGGCAACTGTGCGTCACCGCCGAGGACGGCGCCGAGGACGAGCGGGATCCAGGACAGCGCGGTGGTAGCGGTGTAGATGCGCAGCGTGCGGTGCAGCCGCCGGTCGCCCTCAGCCGCCCGGCGGTAGAGCGCCAGGTGGACCACCCGCACCACGAGGTACGACAGCACCAGGATCAGGCGCGGGCCCGGGCTCGATCCCCAGACGTTCGGGATGACCACGGCGATGAGGAAGATGGGGCCCATGACGGCGGTGGTGCCGGCCCGGATCAGCCCGATGTCGGCGCGGGCCTGGTTACCCAGCCAGGCGTAGATCAGCCAGGAGATCCACAGCAGCAGCAGGACGACCAGGCCCTTGAGCAGGGTCAACGGCCAGGCGTGACCCGTCATGTAGGCGGTGATCCGGGTCAGGGCGAAGACGAACACCAGATCGAAGAAGATCTCGTACCGCGTCGTCCGGTGCGCCTCCGTGGTCGTCTCTACCCGCCCTCGGAGGAACTGCCCCATGTGCCCATCTTCATCGCTGCGACCACCGCGGTCGCGACGATTGGCCAAGCTCGACCTAGGGTTTTACCTGCCGCAGGTAGTGATCGAGGGTGACCCGCCCGTCGGGGACGAAGGGCCAGGACGGATCGGCGAGCCGGGTGACCAACTCGGCCAGATCGAGCCACCAGCCGTCGGCGACCTCGCTGGGTTGATGCACCACCGGGCCGCAACGGTGCCGCTCGTAGCGCGCCTCGAAGACGTACGCGAGGTAGTTGGTGCGCGCGTCGGCGTACCAGTAGCGCAGGCAGGGCCGGATCTCGCAGTTGGTGACGCCCAGTTCCTCGGTGAGTTCCCGGGCCGCCGCCTCGGACGGATCCTCGCCGGCCAGGACGACACCTCCGGCGAAGGCGTCGTGCATGCCCGGGTAGACGTCCTTCGTGTCGGTACGGCGATGGACGTAGACCCGGTCCCGCTCGTCACGTAGCAACACCGCCGTCGCGGCGTGCGGCAGGTTGCCGGCCCGTACGGCACTGCGTGGCGCGGTGCCGGTGACGGTTCCCGAGGTGTCACCTTGCCGGTAGAGCGCCACGAGTTCGTCCATCCGCCCACCGTAGCGTCGGCCCGCCGGCCGCTGACCGACCTCTCACCGGGGCGGTAGGCCGGCCAGCCAGCGTTCGAGGGCCTCCGGAGAGTCGAGAAGCAGCACCGGGGGGCCGGTCGGGTCGGCGTGCCAGGCCCGCAGCCGCCGCCGTTCCCGGCCGAACTCGGTCACGTGCCACATCAGGACCGACTCGGTAGACAGCACGCTGCCCAGTGACTCCCGGTTGCCGTTGCAGATCTGCTCGCCCGTCGACAGCCGGCGCAGCGTGCGCCGCAGCAACCACCGGAAGGACAACCCGCGCGGGTAGTCCAGGCCGATGACCAGGTCCGCGCGGGCCAACGGCACGTCCCGCCAGCCGTGGTACGCCCCGTCGAGGATCCAGCGGTCCCGACGGCAGATCGCCTCGATCTGGCTGCGTTGCCGCGCCACCGGCACCTCGACCCAGTTGGGTTCCCAGAGCAGGTCGTCGACCGGGTACCAGGGCAGCCCGAGCCGCTCGGACAGGCGCTGCGCAAGGGTGGACTTGCCGGAGCCGTGGACCCCGTAGACCAGGATGCGAGACAGGCTCTTGCTCATCGCGCCGCAGCCTAACCGGCCGACGTCACCAGCCCGCCGGAGGCGTCCGGGCGGCCGGTGGCCGACCGCCCGGAACCTTGATCAGCGGTTGCTGGCCAGGTCGCCGCAGTCGGTCTCGTCGGGCAGCAGCGGCCGCAGGGTAACCGTCCACCGTTTGCCGTCCGACACCCAGGGGGTGGCCGCGTTCGCCGCCGCCGCGGCGGTGAGCAACCGCTGCGCCTCGTCACCGGTCACCGTGACACAGCCCAGCCCCACGCCCTGGCCGAGTTCGGGGCCGGGCAGCGCCGGCCCGGGCCAGGCCACCTCGGGCTGCTGGCCGGCGTCGGCGTTGGCGACCCAGGGCTCCGCGACGGCCGCGACGGCGGTCGGCGCGTACGGCTGCGGGTCCGCCTGCGCGGCGGCGAGCGGACCGGACTCGGCGGTCAGCGAGTCGGCGAACTCGCGTAGCTTGTCCCGACCCGCCCGCTGTTCGGCGGTGAGGCCGGCGTCCGCGCCGCCGGACTCGGCGAGGGCGTACACCTCGAGTTCCTCGGTCCCGTTGTCCCCGAGCACCGTGAACCGGGTCGAGGGGGCGTCGGAGACCGGTGGCCGGCCCAGATCCACCGCGTCGCCCACCCCTGCGGTGCGGGCCGCCTTGAGCAGTTCGTCCACCTCCGTGGCGCTGATCGTGCCGACCTGGAGGTTGGGCAACGCCGGACCGGGATAGATCAATGGCACCGGCCCCTGGGTGATCACGCGGCCGTCACCGTACACGCTGACCGTGGGCAGGCGGGTGGCCAGCATGGCCGGCGTGACGAAACCCCCGGTGTGATCCATCCGGAACACCACCGCGTCGGCGGAGTAGGACCGCTCGGGTGAGTCCGCCTCTCCGGACCCGGCGCCACCGGCCTGCTGGCCGCAGGCCGCGGACGTCAGCAACAGCAGAGGGACGACCGCGAGTCGCCCGCTTCGACGAATGCTCATGCCGATCGGACGTCGGCGGGTGCCGATCGGTTGCATCCGACCGGTACCGGCGCGGTCCGCCGCAGGCCCCGGGTCAGCAGCAGCGTCGTGACCAGCGACAGCCCGGCCATCACGGCCACCGCCCGGTGGGTCGGCAGCAGGTCGGCGACCGTACCGGCCAGGGCCGCGAACACCGCCTGTCCGGCCAGCATCCCGTTCTGTTGCAGGCCCAGCACCTGGCCTCGGGTCTGCGGCGGGGAGCAGGCGATCAGCCGCTCCTGCAACGGCAACGAGACCGCGAACCCGACCGAGGCGATCAGGGCGAGCAGCATCGCCAGCGGCAGCTCCGGACGGATCAGGAAGACCAGGTAGGGCACGGGAAGCAGCAGCCGCAGCGGCAGCACGTACCGCTGCCGCGCCGCGGCCGGCAGGAACCGCCCCACCAGCACGTCGCCGGCGAGCATGCCGAGGGCACCGGCGGCGAAGAGGAAACCGGCCCGGTCGCCCGCGTACGGCAGGAACAGCGCCTCGCAGCCGACGACCAGTCCGTTGGGCAGCCACAGGTTCAGGTACAGCGACCGGCGACCCGGGTCCGCCCACAGCTCCCGGTTGATCCGCATGGTGCGGGCGGTCGAGGTCCGCTCACCGGCCCGCGCCGGCCGTTCCCGTAACCCGAGCCAGGTCACCGCCATGGCCAGGGCGCGCAGCGCGGCGGCGACCAGGAACACCTGGTACGGGCTCAACCAGACGAGCAGCAAACCGCCCGCCCCGAAGCCGGCGATCTGCATGACGCCGACGCTCACGTTCATCGTGGACCGGCCCAGCACGTACGCGTCGGCCGGCAGAATGTCGTTGATCAACGCCCACCGGGCACCGCCGGTAACCGAGCCGACGTACGCCACGAGCAGGATCACCGCGAAGCGCACCGGCAGCGGCAGACCGGGTACGGCCTGTAGCACCGCACCGGCGAGGCCGACCAGCGCGGCGAGGGTCAACGCCCGGCGCGGCGGCAGGCTGTCGGCCGCGGAGAGCAGCGTCAGGCTGCCGAGTACGCTGGCCAGCGGCGCGCCGAACATGCTCAGTGCGGTGAGCAGCGCCGAACCGGTCACGGCGTAGGTAAGCGAACCGAGGGCCAGCGCCGACGTGGTGTGCGCCGCGATGCCTACGCAGTTGGCCACGAAAAGGTTGCGGAATTCGGTCACGGCGAACAGTTCCGAGTACGTCCTCACGCCGACGATCGTCGAGGCGTCGACGCCGGCGGCGTAGAGTTACGGCTGGGGGCGAAACATGTCGCGGTGGCGGGTGCCGGTGGATCTGCTGGCGGGTAGTCGCTTCGTCATCTCACCGATGACGGACACGGTGGCGGCGCTGAAGGCACTGCACAGCCCCCGCCACCCGTGGCAACACTCCTGGCAGCGGCCGCACCTCGGGGCGTACCAGCGGATGCTGGCGCGGCGGCCGGTGCTTCCGGCGCTGCTGGCGGCGGCCTTCGCACCACGGTGGATCGCTGACTTCCTCACCCTGCCGCCGGCGACGGCGACGCCGACCTTCGCCGAGGAACTGGCCGTCGTCGCCGCCCGCTCCGACGAGCGGATCCGCGCTGACCTGCGGGTGACCCGGCCGGGACCGCTGGCCGAGGTGCTGTGCCACGACGGTCTGATCGAGCAGGTGGTGTACCTGCTCGACTGGGTCTGGAACCACACGGTGCGCCCGGAGTGGCCGGAGCGGGAACGCCGGCTGCGGGCCGACGTGGTGGCCCGTACCTCGCGGTTGAGCGCCCAGGGGTGGGCGGGGCTCCTCGCGGACCTCAACCCCGGGATGCGGTGGCTGGGCGACGGCTGGCTTCAGGTCAACGACCACCCCGCCGCGCCGCTGCCGCTCGACCGGGCCGAACAACTGGTGTTCGTCCCGGCCCACTGCGGCAAGGGCTGGGTGGTGTGGGACCAGGACCGGTTCGGCATGGTCTACCCGGCCAGCGGCATCCTCGCCGAGGTGTCCTCGCCCACGCCGGACGGGTTGGACCGGCTGATCGGCTCGAACCGCGCCGCCATCCTGGTCCGGCTGGGCACACCGCTGAGCACCTCGCACCTGGCCGCGCTCACCGGGCTGTCCCTGGGGGCGGTCGGTGACCACCTGCGGGTACTGCTCGACGCGGGCATGGTGACCAAACGGCGCTCGGGGCGGGAGGTGCTCTACTGGCACACCCCCCGCGGTGCCGCCCTGGCGGCCGGTGATCCGGTGACGGCGGACTCCCCGGTGGACGAGGACGTCAGGCCAGATTGATCGTGAACGCCGCGGTGTGCACCTTCCCGTCGACCTGGAAGTCGAAGAACGCCCGGTAGCGGCCGGTGCTGGGCGCGGTCAACCAGAACTTGACCGCACTGTCGACCAGCTCCGGTTCCGGGTGGACGTGCAGGAAACCCAGGTCTCCCTCGCGGACCACCACCAGATGCCCGTACGCGCCGAGGTAGCGCTCCAACTGCACCGGCCCGGTCGTGCCGTCGCGGTCGACCCGGAAGGTCAGCGGAACGGTCATGCCGATGGTGGGCGTGCCGGCCATGGACACCGCGTACGGACCGGTGGTCGCCTGCGGCTGCGGCGGGGGCAGCCCGGCCGGTTGGTACTTCCCCGGCACCTCGTGGTCGACGCCGAGCACCAGCGGCAACTGCCTGCCGTCACCCGTGGTGAGGGTGAAGTCGGCGTAGATGCGGTAGCCACCGGGCCGGGTGAGTTTCAGCGGCACGCTCCAGGTGCCGTCGGCCGCCATCGTCGGGTGCAGGTGCTGGTATCCGCCGAGGTCACGGCCAACCACGATCATGTGCAGCGGCTTGTCGTGCACCACCGCGAAGCGGGTCACCGGCTGCCCGTCGACCCCCACCACCCGGAACCGGTAGTCCCCGGTAGCGCCGGCCGCCTGGGAGCGCAGCACCGGCTTCAGCGTGTACCCGGCGACGCTTACCGTCGTACCGGTGGCCTGATCCTGGCCGTCGCCCGGATGCGCGTGTGGGCCGGTACCCGCCGGGTGCTGATGGCCGTCACCTGCCGCCACCGTCTGGGCCGCGTCCCGGCTGCCAACGCCCGCTGCCGCGCCGGACGGTTGCGCCACGGGGGTGGGTTCGTCGGAGGTGCCGATCCGGCCGAGCGTGAAACCGGCAAACAGCGTCAGCACGAGTCCACCGACAAGCAACGCGAGCCGGGTGTCGCCCGTGCGGTGCCACCGGCCCGTCGACGCGGAGCCGTCCGCTGGTGTCTCGGCTGCGGCGGCTTCCGCAGGTTCGGCGGTGGCGACCGGGGTGGTGGTCACCGCCCGCTGGGGCGGGGCGGCAGCCGACACCGTGGCAGCCTTCGCGCCTCGCCGGGCGGTCGGGCCTGCCACGGTGCCGCCGCGACCCGTGGCGGCGGCCGTGACGCGACGCCCCTTGGTGGGTGTGGTGCGCCTGGCGCGAGGTCGGGTGGCACCGGGCCGACGTACCGCCTTGCGACTCCGCTCGACGCGGGCCGGACGGCGCTGCCAGGCGAAGAAACCGGCGACCGCGACGACGGCAACGGCCACGGCGGCCCAGCCCAGCGGGCCGATCCCGCCGGAGTCGTCCTCGGTGGGTGGCGCGGCCGCCACCGACGGCACCGGTGCCGCCGCGGCTACGGGTGTTGGTCCGACGTCGCCCGTCACGCCGGGGACCGGCTGCGACCCGGTGTTCCCGTGCTGCTCGGCGCCGGCGAGTAGCGACGGATCCGGCTGGCCGGTGGGCGGTTGCCAGTTCGGCGGCGCGGCCGTCGGCTTCCCGGTGTACCGGAAGGTGACCGTGCCGCGCACCGGGTCACCGTCCGAGGCCACCGACAGGTAGCTCACCGAATACTCGCCGGCCGCGGGCAGGTGCGCGAGGCTCACCACCGCGGGAAAACCGGTGGTGTACTCGCGTGGTTCGAACACGCCGTCGACCAGGAAGTACTCGCGCACCGGACGATCCAGCGTGCGGGGTTCGCCGTGCGTCCAGCCGTTGTCGACCCGCCCACCTCCGGGCGCGGTGACGGTGAAGTACGCGTTCTCGCGGACCCGCTCGGTGAAGTAGAGCTGCACGGCCGTCACGGCCTCGTCGACGGTGGCGCCCTCGGCCGGTGTGGACGTCGCCAGTGTGCCGTGCGCCGAGGCGGGCGCGGCAGGCCCGAGGAGGACGACGCTGGCGGCGAGGGCCAGAGCGAGCAGACCGGCGGCCGCGCGGCCATGAGCCCGAGGGAGATGACGCATCGAATCATCCTCGCGATGACGTCTCTTCTGGCAATAGGTCGCCATCTTTTTGTTCAGATGGGAAAAGTTCTGGCCGTCGCGACCGATTCCGGGGTGGAGGTCCATTGCCATCCGCCGGATCAGTCGGCGGTGAGCACGGACTCGCGGCCCTCGGCACGGGCCTGGTCGAGCAGCCGGGCGAGCTGCCGGCGACGCCGGCGGGTGATGGTCCGCCAGCCCAGCAACAGCACGCCGAACAGTACGCCGAGGGCCAGTTGCGGCCAGGGCACCGTCCACACGGTCACGGTGGTGGTGGTCGGCCGGACCTCGGCACCGGCCGGTTCACCGGACACGACCGCCGGGGTCACCTCGACAGTGGTGGTGAGCCGTCCCAGCCCCCAGATCCCACCGACGTGGGCCTCGACCTGCCGGCCGTCGCCCGGCAACAGTTCCGGCACGTCGGTGGACGCGTTCCGGCCCGCCAGGCCGAACAGTTCGCCCACCCGCACAGTGCCGTCGCCGGTCACCGCGGCGTTGCCGTTGTTCCGCGCGGTGTACGTCAGGTGGACACCGCCGGAGGCGAAGGGATTCCACGACCTCTCGTACCTGACGGTCAGATCCTCGACCGCGACCGCGGCGGTGACCGTGCCACTGGCCCGCAGCATCACCCGAAACCCGACCCTGCTCTGCACCGCCACCGTGCCCCCGGTGCTCGTCACGGTGGCCGCGACACCGGCCGGATGATCCCCCGGCGTCGCGTCCTGCGGGACGGAGATGGTGAACGGCACCACAGTCGTCTGCTTCGCCCCGACGGTCACCGTCTCGGGCAGCGTGATCCAGGTACCACCGTCGACCGACTCCTGGCCGGAGGTCAGCATGTTGAACCGCCCCTTGTCGGTCAGGTAGCCGTCGGCGGCCTGCAACGCGAACACCACCGGCGCGTCGCCGAAGTTCCGCACCGCCAGATGCTCGGTCAGCACCACACCCGGATCCAGCGTGTGCTCGATCCACCGGCGGCCGTCCGGGCCCCGCGCGTCCGCCGGCTGCACCGCCCAGGTCACCGTCGCCCCGGTCGGCTCCGCCGACGCGGCAACCGGTGTGGTCGGCACGATGGCCGACACCGCGACCAGCACCGCTCCCCACCGCGGCAGGAATCGGATCATCACAGTCCTTCGAGGTCGGAGAGGTACGGACCCGGGGGCCGCCGAGCGGCGACCCCCGGGAGCGCGGTGGCCGCCCACCGCGCCGGCCATCACTCGAACAGGGACAGGGTCAACGTCGAGGTGTACGAACCGGCTGCGACATCGGCCGGGGTGCGCAGGAACAAATCGGCGTCGACCGAGTACGCATCCCCGGCGACCGCCCCCGAGTCGAACGTCGAGACCAGCAGTTCCTGGTCGACCAGACCAACGTTGTTCCCCGGCTGCGTCGGCTCGTCCAACACCGTGACGACCTCTTCGCCCGCACTGACCAGGCCGGTCTCACCGCCGTCGAGCAACCGCGGCTGCCAGCCCAGATGCCCGGCCCCGATCGGCGCCTGACCGGCGCTACCGACGAAATCGGTCGCGCTGCCCAGCACCGCCCACGCCGCACCCTCGGGTAGCTCGTCGGCCGTGCGGGTGTCGGTGACGGTGACCGTCGGCAGCCCGCCCACGAACTGGCGTACCAGCAACGTCGAGCCGTCCTCGGTCAACGCCACCGAGTCACCGGCGATCGACATCGCCAGCACTCCCGGCTCTTGAATCTCCTCGATGTCGACGGTGACCTCCACCTCGCCGCTGTCACCCGGCTCGGCCTGGGCCGGCGACGGCGCCACCGCCGCCCCGACCAGGAGGACGCTCGCAGCCCCCGCGGTGACCAACCGCTTGCGATTCCATGTGCTCATCCGTTGCTCCGTTGTCGTTTGTGGATGGACGGCAAGTCAGGCGCCGCAGTCGGCGGCGGGGTACTCGGCGGTACGTACGGTTGTTCCCTCGACACCGTCGGCGGTGACCCGGACGGTCGCCACCCCGGCCGGGACTGCCGGCATCCGCGCATTGAACTGCTGGTACGCGTTGGCACCGGGCGACACGGCGCTCACCGACCGCTGCCCGTACGCCGTCTCCAGCACCACGTCCACCGGCGTGTCGTGGTCGTTGCGCGCCTGCACCGCCACGTACGCGTTACCACCCACGCACCGCGCCTGGGCGCCGACCGTCACCGGCACCTCGGCTCCGGCCTCGAAGGCCCAGGTGTCCAGCTCGAAAAGGTCGACACCCTCCGGCCCGGCGTAGGTGAAGTACACGTCGTGCACGCCCGCGACACCGTCGAGTTCGGCGGTCAGTTCGGTCCACTCACCGGGGGGCGCGTCGACCGGGATGGTCGCGACCACCGGCGCGGTGACCTCACCCAGTCGGATCTGGATCGACCCGCCGCTGGCCAGTGGCCGTACCTTCGCCGTCACGCTGCGGGCACCCTCGCCGAAGTCCACCGACGACAACGCCGTCCAGTCGCCGTTGTCGATGTCGCGCACGACCAGGTTCGGTGCCGCGTCGCCGAACTGCGCGGACCCGCCGTCGACCTTGGCGGTCGCGACGCCCTTGCTCCAGCCGAAGGTCTCCGCCTCGAACACCCGGTACGGGTCGAAGTCGCGGACCTGGTCGACCCCGGCGTAGGTGCCCACCACCTGCTGGATCGTGCCATCCGCATTGAAGGTCAGCTCCTGGATGTGCGGGCTGCGGTACCCCTGGGTGGTGTTTCCGTTGATGCGCTTGTTCAGCGTCGGGGCGTGGTACGTGAAGTAGTACCTGCCTTCGAACTCGAAGACCGACTGGTGGTTGTTGCCGCCGGTGCCGGCGCCGAAGAACTGCGACTGGTTCGGGAACAGCACGCCCGCGTAGGTCTCCTTCGGCCACTCCATCGGGTCGTCGGAGATCAGGTAGCCGATCTGGCCGCCGCCGGGATAGCCGGGCAGCGGGGTCTGGTTACCACCGAAGTCGTTGCCGCCGAAGTGCGACGAGTACGACAGGTAGTACCTGCCGTCGCGCTCGAACACCTGGGCCGCCTCGAAGGCAACCGGGGCGTCCACCACCGCCGCCGTGCCCTCGGTCGACACCATGTCGTCGCCGAGCTTGATGGCCCGCAGGTTCTTCGGGTTGTTGAAGCGCTCGGCCGGCGGCATGCTTGTCGACGCCGGGCCACCACCGAAGTAGAGGTACGGCTCCCCGTCCGCATCCACGAACGGCGCCGGATCGAACTTCCAGGCCACGTCCTCCGCGCCGGGCGTACGGCCGTCGATAAGCGTGCTCGTCCGCTCGCTGGTCCACGGACCGACCGGCGACGCACCCGTGATCACGTTGCTCGAACTGCCGTTGTTGGCGTAGTAGAGGAAGAACTTCTCCTGGCCGTCGACCACCTTCTTGGCCATGCCGGGCGCCCACGAGTTGGCGGTGAAGGGTGCCACGCCGTTCGGGCCCGCGACCTGGATCTCGCCGTGGTCGGTCCAGTTGACCAGGTCCGCCGAGGAGATCACCGTGATCTGGTTGATGTCGCCGTAGTTGATGCCCGGCGAGACACCGGTGACCGGGTCGGGCGCGTAACCCTGGGTGTCATTGGTCAGGTACAGGTACACCCGGCCGTCGTGCACGAAGCCGAAGCCGTCGGCGCCGAACTTGTGCCCGATCAACGGGTTGTGCTCGCCGGGCAGCTTGCCGACCACCTCGATCGTCTTCGACGGAGCGGGCGGCGGTGCGGCACCGACCACCGACACGCCGTCCAGCTTGAAGTCCATCAGGTGCAGCTCCGGGTCCTCTGACGGGGTGCTCGTCCACGGCGTCTCGAAGAACAGCCGGGCCGTCGACACGCTCTGTCCGGCCGGGATGGTGAATGTCCCGTTGAACTGCGCCCACTGGCCCTTGGTGGCGACGACGCTGACCAGGTTGGTGTAGGTCGCCGCGCCGTAGTGCATCGTGGCGAAGAACTGCTTGGTCGCCGGCCCGTTCGGGTTCTCGTACTTGATCCGGGCTGTCAGGGCGTAGGTCTGCCCGGCCTGCACCCGGCCGCTGAGATCCTGCATCGGGCCGGACCCGGTGGTCGCCCGGTTGGTGACGAGCACGGCGCTCGACCCCGAGTGGGCGTCCGCCGTGAGCGACAGCGTGGCGCTGTCGGTCGCGTTGCCGTTGTTGACGAACCAACCGGTGAGACCGTCCTCGAACCCGCCGTTGACGACGAGATCGGTGTCGTCGGCCTGGGCCGGCGACCCGGCGACGAGCCCACTGGCCAGCATGAGCCCGACCGTGACGACAGCGGCGGCCCTACGTAACGCCGCCCTTCGCACGCGATGTGTCACTGACATCCTCCTTGATCACTGCGGTGGATCCGGGGGTTCGGTGCCGACGGCCGGCCCGTGCCGGCCAACCGTCGTGGTCGTCGGGAAGATCGGGTCAGCAGTCCGTGGCCGGGTGGTTCGCGGTACGCGCGGTGGTCACCGTCCGGCCGTCGACCGCCCCGGTGACCCGGACAGTCACGGTGCCGGCGGGCACCGCCGAGGCGCGGGTGTTGAACTGCTGGTAGGCGTGGGCACCGGGCGCGACGTCCGGCACCGGGCGCTGGCCGTACGCGGTCTCCAGCACGATGTCGACCGGCGCGTCATGGTCGTTACGGGCCTGCACGGCCACGTACGCGCTGCCACCGACGCAGCGGGCCTGCGCGCTCACGGTCACCGGCAGCTCGACCTGGTCGGCCCGGAGTACGCCGAGCCGGGCGAGTTGGTAGCTCAGCGCCCGCTCCGGTGCGTCGATCTGGTTCTGAGTGCCGAAACCGCCTTCCCGCGCCGTCCGTGCCTCGCCCAGCCGGGCGAGCATCACGGCCCAGGCGTCGGCCGGATGGTCGGCCTCGTCCAGCGACCCGGCGTGGGCGATGGCGGCGTCCAGCCGGCTGGTGTCCAGCGGCCGGCCCTGAGCCGTCAGCGTGTCGCTGAGCAGGAAGTGGTCGAAGTCGACCTGCCCGCCGGTCTGCTGCGTCGCGTAGTTGAACAGGCCGACCCGGTGCCCCATGAAGTGGGCGAGACTGCCGTCCAGCGTCTGCGGACCGACCCGGCTGCCCAGTTGGGACCACTGACGACCGTCGAGGCTGTAGTGGAAGGTCGTCCAGAGCTGGCCGGTCGGTGAGGCGAAGTCGAGGTCCGCCTTCAGGTGCACCTCGGTGGCCTCGCCCAGCGGCGTTGTGCTGCCCGGCAGGAAGTTCTCAAGCGTCGCCTGGTCCAGATCGACCGCGAACGGTTGGCCCCGGTGCACCACGCCGATGGTGTTGACGCCACCGGACCGCTTGACCGCGACGTACGAGAAACCACGGTTGTAGGCGGCCAGACCGGCGACGTCGCCGTCCTTCATCCCGGAGATGTCCATCCTGGTCTCGACCGACTGCCGTGGCCCGAACGTGCGCTGCGACAGGGTGTTGCGGGCCTCCTCGAACCAGGCGAGTTCGGCACGGTTGGCGAGCTTGGTGTAGACGTAGTCGCCGGTGACCACCTTGCCGGCGGTGAGCCGCAGCCAGCCGGCGCGGTCGGTGAGCGACCAGTACCGGTCGTCCGGGGCGTGGTTCCACTGCCACGCCAGGTCCAGCCGTGATCCGTTCGGCGCGATCTCCGCCTCGCCTCCCGGCGGTGCGGTCCACTGTTCGTCCAGGTAGGGCCGGTGCGGCGCGTCGTTGGCGAAGTCGTCGGAGACCACGATGCTCTGCTGGCGTGCGAACAGTTCCTCGGCGGGGCTGAGCCGGATCGGTTTGGCGAAGCTGCCGTCCACCGCCACGACCCCGTTGGTGCCGAAGGTCGGCCAGCCGTCGGACCAGGTGGCGGGGATGAGCGCCGGGATACGACCGATCGGGAAGGTGTCCCGGAAGAACATGCCGTACCAGTCCGTCGTCCCGCCGTCGCGCGCGATCGGGACCAGGCTGCCCTGCGCGAATCCGTTGGAGTTGAGCACGCCGCGCGCCTCGTAGGTGTTCACGCCGCCGGTCGCGGTGTAGCGACCGAGCAGTTCCCGGGAGCGGAACATGACGACCTGCCGGCCCTGGCCGGAGGGCCAGGTGATGATGACCGCGTAGTACCAGCCGTCGATGTGGTAGAACTGCGCGCCCTCGAACAACCCGCCGATGAACGGCTGACCGGCGTAGTCACCCGCGGTGAAGATGTTCGGGTAGTCGGCGGTGATCGCGGTCAGGTCGGCGTTGAGCCGTACCGCGCTGGTCCCGCCGGAGCCGTGGAAGATGTACGGCGTGCCGTCGACGTCGAAGAAGAGCGAGGGGTCGTGCAGGCCCCGGCCCAGTGCCGTGCGCTGCCACGCCCCGTTCTCGATGTCGTCCGTGCGGTAGATGTACGCGCCGCCGAGGTTGTTGGTGTTGAACACGACGTAGAAGACGCCGTCGTGGTAGCGCAGCGACGAGGCCCACTGGCCCTGCCCGTACGAGTTCTGCCCGTTGCGCAACGAGAACGAGTCGCCGACGCTCGCCCGATTGAACACGTAGTTGACGATCTCCCAGTTCACGAGGTCGTGAGACTTCATGATCGGCGCGCCCGGGCTGAGGTGCATGGTCGTGCTGATCATGTAGTAGACGTCGCGGCCCTCGTCGTTCTCGGCGGCCGGCACCCGCTCCACGCTGATGTCCGGCACGTCGGAGCGCAGCAGCGGCACGCTGTACGTGCCGTCCCCTCGGTCGGTCGAGGTGTACGACGACGCGGGTGACCACTCGTCGGCGGCGTGGGCCACGCCACCTGGCGAGACCGCGGCGGCGCAGAGGAGCACGCCGGCCGTCACGAGCGGGATCCGTCGTGGTGAGCGTGGGGCCGGAGGGCCGGCAGACACCTGCATGGCGGGGCTCCAGACGCGAGCGTTACGGGGAGCCTCCATGCTGTTAGCGTTAACATAGATCGTCAAGACCTTGGCCGAGATCGATCTGAAATATTCGTGAAACAGCACCGTGCCGGGCTCAGCATCCGGCGCTGTTTCACAAGCGCTGCGACCACCACTGACGAGCCTCCGCACCAAGCGCGCGGGGCCAAAATCGCAACTGCGGCTCTAAGACTCATACTCAGGTCGCAGATTCGAGACACTTCTTCACTTCAGGCTCGTGGATGCGTGGCGTAGGGTGAGCACCGTGACGATGTTTCGCATGGGCGAGGCGGCGGAACTGCTCGGCGTCAGCGCGGACACGGTGCGGCGCTGGGTGGATGCCGGCCGCCTCGGCGCCGCCCGCGACGAGCAGGGACATCGCGTCATCGACGGCGTCGACCTGGCCGCTTTCGTCCGAGCGCAGGCCGATGACCCGGACGACCGGGCGGACGAGTCCTCGGCACGTAACCGGCTGCGGGGCATCGTCACCGCCGTGCTCAAGGACGCCGTGATGGCCCAGGTGGACATCCAGGCCGGCCCGTTCCGGGTGGTGTCGCTGATGAGCCGCGAGGCCGTCGACGACCTGGGACTGACGGTCGGCTCGGTGGCGATCGCGGTGATCAAATCGACCACTGTCGTCGTGGAGAAACCTCCGGCCCACCCGGACAGCAGGAGGAGCGCCTCATGACAGCGCGACGGCTTGCCCTGTACGCCACCATGGCGATGGTGGGGCTGGTCGGCTGTGGTGGTGGCGACACCGCCGATCCGCGACCGCAGGGCGGTGCCGGCACCGTGACCGGTGACGTCACGGTCTTCGCCGCCGCGTCGCTCACCGAGTCGTTCACCCGGGTCCGCGCGGACTTCGAGGCGGCGAATCCCGGCGTACGAGTCACCTTCAGCTTCGCCGGCAGTTCCGCCCTCGCGAACCAGATCAACCAGGGCGCGCCGGCCGACGTGTTCGCCTCCGCCTCCCCCGCGAACATGACGACCGTCACCGGCGCCGGCAACAGCGACGGCAGCCCGAGCGTCTTCGTACGCAACCAGCTCGTGATCGCGGTACCCGACGGCAACCCGGGCGGGGTGAACGGACTGGCCGACCTGACCCAACCGGACGTCAAGGTCGCGCTCTGCGCCGAACAGGTCCCCTGTGGCGCGGCGGCGGCGAAGGCCCTGGACAGCGCCGGGGTGGAACTCACCCCGGTCACGCTGGAACAGGACGTCAAGGCGGCCCTGTCCAAGGTGCGGCTGGGCGAGATCGACGCGGCACTGGTGTACCGCACCGACGTGCGGGCCGCCGACGACGACGTGGACGGCATCGAATTTCCCGAATCGGCCGGGGCGATCAACGACTATCCGATCGTCGTGCTGAAGAACGCCCCGAACAGGCCGGCCGCCCAGGCGTTCGTCGACCATGTGCTCTCCAACCCGGGTCAGGCCGTCCTCACCGCCGCCGGATTTCAGGCCCCGTAGTCGATGTCCCGGCATGACAACCCGACCGCCGCGCCTGTCCGGTCCGCGCCACCACCACCACGAACCAGGCGCACCGGTCGGGTACCCGTGGCGTTGCTGCTGCCCGCCGCCCTCGGCCTGCTCTTCCTGGTACTTCCGCTGGCCGGTCTGCTGATCCGTACGCCGTGGAGCACCCTCCCGCAGCGACTCGCCGAGCCGGGGGTGCTCACCGCGCTGCGGCTGTCCGTGCAGGCCGCCACCCTCGCCACGCTGCTCTGCCTCGTCCTCGGGGTGCCGCTGGCCTGGCTGCTCGCCCGCGTCGACTTCCCGGGCCGCCGCCTCGTGCGGGCCCTGGTCACCGTGCCGCTGGTGCTGCCGCCGGTGGTCGGCGGCGTGGCTCTGCTGCTCGTCTTCGGCCGGCGGGGCATCCTCGGCGGCTGGCTCGACAGCACCTTCGGGTTCACTCTGCCGTTCACCACGGCCGGTGTGGTGCTCGCCGAGGCCTTCGTCGCGATGCCGTTCCTGGTGATCGCCGTCGAGGGAGCGCTGCGCGGCGCGGACGTCCGGTACGAGGAGGCGGCGGCCACCCTCGGCGCCGGCAGGTGGACCACCTTCACCCACGTCACGCTCCCGTTGGTCGCGCCGGGCATCGCGGCCGGAGCGGTGCTGTGCTGGGCTCGGGCCCTCGGCGAGTTCGGCGCCACCATCACCTTCGCCGGCAACTTCCCCGGCCGTACGCAGACCATGCCACTCGCGGTGTACCTCGCCCTCGAAACCGACCTGGAGGCGGCGATCGTGCTCAGTCTCGTCCTGCTCACCGTCTCCGTGGTGATTCTGGCCAGCCTCCGCGACCGCTGGCTCGGCAGCTCATGACCGCCGATCCGAACTCCCCCGGCGTCGATCCGGGCCCGCCGGACGATCCGTCGCCCGGTCGTGCGGTGCTCGACGCCCACCTCGTCGTGGACCGTGGCACCTTCCTACTCGACCTGCCGTTGACCATCCGCCCCGGCGAGGTCGTCGCTCTGCTCGGACCCAACGGCGCCGGCAAGACAACCGCGCTGCGTGCCCTCGCCGGCCTGCTCCCCCTCACCGGCGGGCACCTCAGCCTCGCCGGCCGCCACCTGGACCATCCCGGCCGGCGGATCTGGACCCCGACCGAGCAGCGCCCGATAGGTGTCGTCTTCCAGGACTACCTGCTCTTCCCGCACCTGACCGCGCTGGACAACATCGCGTTCGGGCCACGTCGACAAGGGCTCAACCGGCAGCGGGCCCGGCAGCGGGCAGCGGACTGGCTGAGCCGGGTCGGGCTCGCCGAGCATGCCCGGCGCAAGCCCCGACACCTGTCCGGCGGCCAGGCCCAACGGGTGGCCCTGGCTCGCGCCCTCGCCGTCGAACCAGCACTGCTGCTGCTCGACGAGCCGCTCGCCGCCCTCGACGCCCGCACCCGGCTCGACACCCGCGCCCAGCTCCAACACCACCTCACCGGCCATTCCGGCGCCACACTGCTGGTCACCCACGACCCGATCGACGCCGTCGTCCTCGCCGACCGTCTGGTCATCATCGAACACGGGCAGGTGGTGCAGGAGGGTGACGTCGCCACCGTCACCGCCCAGCCACGCACCGACTACGTCGCCCGCCTGGTCGGTCTCAACCTCTACCGGGGACACGCGGACGGGCACCGCGTCCTGCTCGCTGACGGGTTTCAACTCGTCACCGGCGACCAGCAGAACGGTGGCGTCTTCGTCGCCTTCGCACCTTCGGCTGTGGCGTTGCATCCCGGTCGTCCCGACGGCAGCCCCCGCAACACCTGGCCGGCCACCATCACCGGGATACAGCGCCACGGCGACAACCTGCGGGTGCAACTCGACGGCCCGGTCACCGTGGCTGCCGACATCACCCCGGCCGCCGCCGCCCAGCTGCAACTGGCACCCGGGCGGACGCTGTGGGCCGCCGTCAAGGCCGCCGAAACCCGGGTCTATCCGGCCGCGGCGGCACCCGCCGACGCCGAGTCGTAGCCTGACCGGTCGCGGGACACCGTCCGCGTCGTCGACAAGCGTCGTCGACCACGGCCAACCGGACCGGCGGTCACGGGAAATCGTCCGGGCTGGTGCCGGGTAGCGTCGCCAGCAGTTGGCCGGCGAGACCCCGGACCGTGGGGTTCGGCTGGCCGGCCAGCCGGACGAGCAGCGGCCTGGTCCGGGTGTCCTCGCCGTAGTGTTGGGCGAGCGCGAGCAGCGCGGTGCGGCGGATCTCCCAGTCCTCGTCGTCGACCAGCCGCATCAGCAGTTCCCGCACCCCCGTCCGGTCGGCCAGGTTGGCCGCGAGTTGCTTCGCGGCGCGGCGCCGCACCTCCAGCGCCGGATCGTCGCGCACCAGCCCCACCAGCAGCACCCGGACCTCCGGGTCGTTGCCGAAATGCTCGCCGAGCGCGGCCGCGATGCGGGCCCGGATCGCCGGATCCCGATCGGCCAGCCGGCGCATCAGCCGCAGCGTCACCGCCATGGCGGTCTCACCTTGTGCGATCAGGCAGCACACCGCCGCGTCGAAGGCCGCCGGGTCGGTGTCGGACTCGATGCACTCCAGCAGCACGTCGGTCACCACGTCCGGACCGCCGTACGCGCTGAGGGTCTCCACGGCGGCGAGTCGGATGCCGGCGTAGCTGTCCCGGCGTGCCCGCCGCGACAGTGTCTCCACCAACCCGTCGGTGCCACCGTCGCCGGCCAGCGCCTGCGCGGCCGCCCGCAGCACGTTCGGATCAGGATCCCGGCGGACCTGCTCGGCGAGGCACTCCACCACTGCCGCGTCGAGCGGCTCACCGAGGCGGGCCAGGCTGCGGGTGACGCGGAGTCGGACGATCGGATCCCGTTCCCGGGCGGCCCGGCTGATGAGCAACTCCCGAGTGGCGGGCCCGAGCAGCGGCCGGCCGGTGAGCAGGTCGACTGCGGCGAGCCGGACACCGGCGGTGGGGTCCTGGCGGGCCCGTTCCAGCAGCAGCTCGCCGGTGCGGTGATCCGGGTACGCCTCGGCCAGCGCACGAACCGCGGCGAGCCGCACCGTCGCGTCGTCGTCCGTCCGCGCCGCCTGCGCGGCAACCACCCATCCGCTGGCGTCCACCCGGTACCGGTCGGTCAACGCCGTCACCGCCGCCGCCCGCACCGACGCGTCCTCGTCCTGCTCGATCCGATCCACCAGCCGGTCCCGGCACCGCCCGTCCGGGTCGTTGACCAGCACCAGTCGCTGTACGGCGACCGCACGAACCCGCGCCGAGGCGTCCGAGCCGGCCAGTTTGAGCAGCAGCTCGGTGCCCTCCGTGCCGCCCTGCCCCGGCAGCAGCTCGCACACCAGGCAGCGCCGCACCTCGTCGTGGGAGTCACCGGTGATCCGGGACAGGGCCCGCCCATGGGCCGTCTCGCTCTGCTCGGGAACGGTGAGCAGGCAACGCAGCGCGGACTGCACCACGCCGGGGTCGGTGTCGGTGGCCAGCAGCCGATGCAGCGTCTCGGTGACGTCGGGCAGGTCGAGACAGCGTGCGGCGAGCACCGTCACGGCGGCCCGCCGCACGCCGGTGTCCCGATCCTCGGTCGCCCGCGCCAGCAGCAACCGTCGAACCTCCTCGGCCAGCTCGGCCCGGCCGCCGAGGGACTGCACGGCGAGGGCGCGGACCGCCGCGTCGGGGGAACCGGCGAGGTCGCGCAACACCTCGACCAGGTCACCGCCGGCACCGAAGTTGGCGACCAACGCACGTACCGCGGCCTGGCGCACCGCGGTCGAGCCTTCCGCCCCTGCCTGTGCGAGCAGCAGGTCCTGGTAGTGGCGGCGGCTGCGGCCGGTGGCGTCAAACCTCCCGGCGGCCTCCGCCAGGCCGGCGACCAGCGCGATCCGCGCCTGCCGCTCGCGGCCCTGCCCGAGCTCCCGGACCAGTAACTCCTCCAGCTGCTCATCGGCGGTGGACAGCACCGCCGCGCACCGGGTGGCGAAGGTGGAACCGGAGCGCCAACTGGTACGCACCCCGCGACGCCGGTACCAGTGCAGGAAGGCGGCCCGGCCGGGCCAGTGCGGCCCGAGCGCCCGGATCGAGGAGAGCAGTTCCTGCTCGGTGACCTCGACGAGGTTCGGATCGTCGGCGGAGATGCCGTGCTCGACCAGCAGCACGACCTGGCGTAGCACCGCCTCGCCGGCACCGGCCAGCCCGGCCGGCCGCGGTGCCTCCGCCACGCACTGCGCGGCCAGCACCAGGTTCCACGGTGGGCTGGGCAGGTTGAGCGGCGGCCACGGTCGGTTGACCTCGGTGGCCAGCAGGGTCACCAGGTCGTTGGCAACCTCGGCGGGCAACGCGCTGGCGACCAGCCGCAGCACCTCCCGCCAGGACGGATCTGCCCAGTTC
Organism: Micromonospora sp. NPDC000442; assembly: GCF_042898635.1. NCBI lineage: Bacteria > Bacillati > Actinomycetota > Actinomycetes > Micromonosporales > Micromonosporaceae > Micromonospora > Micromonospora sp. NPDC000442. The sequence goes on from NZ_JBIAYZ010000023.1 coordinate 63,364, forward strand.
TCGCGGAACAGCGCACGCAACTGGTCGATCCCCCAGGTGTCCGGGTCATGATCGAACCTGTCCACGATCTCCTCGGCACAGAAGAACTCCAGGAACGTACGGTGCACGAACCCGAACAGGCGCAGCCCGTACCGTTCCAGGATGAAACTGCGCTGGCGCAGTTTGTCGATCATCGAGTACGCCATGGCGTGCGCGCGTTCGTTCTCGAAACCGTAGAACTCCACCAGGTGGTCCCGGAAGATGCGGGACAGTTCGTCTGCCTCGATGTAATTACCGGCCGGTCCCGACTCCCGGCACTGCATCCAGAAGGCCAGGTGGCGCAGCAACCGCAGCTTCGCCTGCGGATCCAACGGCGGTACGTCGCCGTGGCTTTCCCGCAGTTGCTTGGTCACATCCCATTCGGAGATCAGCACATCCGTGACGTGCGCGTAGAGCCGGCGACGGTTTCGGGGCAGTGGGCGGTCCCGACCGACGATGGCCATGAGCATCAGCAGTAACGGGTTACCGGCGATCTCGTGCATCGCCCGGGACCGCCGCACCACGTCGAGGATCTGCCGCCGCTGCCGGTCCGCCTCGACCGACGGGGTCGGCACCACGTACTGATACCAGTTGCCGAGGAACCGCGCGATCCGCTCGTCGTCGAGATCCTCCAGGGTGAAGTGGTCGAATCCGGCGTTGGCGAAGGTGTGCCGGAGGTAGCCGGCCGCCCGGGAGGTGACCACCGTGCGCACCCCGGGGTACTCGTTGGCGAAGGTGGCGATCTGCGCGGCCATCTCCTCCCGTTGCGCCGGGTCGAACACCTCGTCCAGCCCGTCGAAGAGGAACAACGCCTGCCCGCCCTGCCGCAGGTACGCCTCCAGCACGTCCCGGTCGATCCCGGCCAGCCCCTGCTGGTGCCGGTGACCGACGTAGTCCAACAGGCCGTCACACCGCCCGTCCCCACGATGCGCCGCGTACGATCGCAGCTCGATCAGGACGGGAAGATACCGGTCCAGCGTCGCCAGCCGGGGTTCCTCACAGACCCCGGCCAGCGCGAGGACGAGGTAGCGTGCCGCCGCCGATTTGCCGGAACCGGGATCGCCGAGCAGCACCATGGCCCGTCGGGCCGGGTCGCAGACCACGTCGAACAGCGCCGACGCCTCCTTGGCCGCGTACTCCTCCCAGAGTCGTTCCACGTCCCTCGGGTCCACCACGCCGGGCAGCGCGCCGGCGTCACCGTCCGGCCCGGAGCCTGCCCAACGCCACCAGGCCAGCGGCATCTCCGGCCGGGCGTCCTCGTGCACCCGCGGCTCGACGAACACGTTGGACAGCCCGACGGTGAGGTAGCCGATGGTGGGCCGGGGTGCGACGGCGTCCAGGGGCACCGCCTGATACCGCAGCCGCAGTTGCTTGTGGTACTGGCTGCGGACCGCCTCCGGCAGGTGGGTGTCGGGGTCGCCGGGCTCACGCGCCGGTGACCGGCCGCTGCGCACGTCGGCCAGCGCCACGGTGACCTTCGCAGAAAGATCGTCCACGCTGGAGAAGAACGCGCACAGGTGGCGTTCCTTCAATTCGTTGCGCAACGCCACGATCTGCTGCCAGTCGCCGTTGCGGTCGATCATGTCGACCGGCCAGGGCGTGTCCTCGGCGAGTAGGAAGATCAGGCACGGCTTGCCGGCCGCGAGTGCCTCACGGTATTCCAGCTCCGTGATGGAGGACTCCTGGCCGGCCGGCCGGTAACCGTAGCGCCAGGCGAAGAGCCCGACGTAGAGATCACATCGGCGTACGTCGGTCAGGCAGCGTTCCAGGGGTGGGCGGACGTCGGCCCCGTACGCCTCCATGGCGACGTCCTCGATCTCCAGGCGACGCGCCACGGCGTGCACGGCCGCGCGGTATTCCAGCAGGTCCTTTTGGGTGGCTGAAATGTAGACCTTCATCGACGGCAAACTCCAGGGGTGGCTGGCGACCGCATTCTTCAAAATATCAGTCGTCGTCACATCCATCGGACCCGTGAAGTCCGCACCCCCGGGCACATATCGGCTTTCCCGCCACGGATGGGCCTATGATGGCCGCGGGACGGATTCGGTCCGGTCACCGGCCGCAGGCCCATGCCCGCCGGTGTCCCCCGTGGTGCCGATGCGGAGGAACGATGCTCACGGTGGGCGAGGTGCACACCAGCCTGCTACAGCACAGCACGGCGCTGGCGCAGGACCAGAGCGCCGAGGTGCTCAGCCTGGTGGAGGGCGAGGCGGTGCTGACCTCCCGGCGTCCGTCGCTGTATGCGGTCTCACCCGACGTCCGTACCGGTGTGGACTGCTGGCTGCCGAGCGCGAAGAACCGCCAGCTGCGGGGGGTGGGCGCGGTGGTCACCCGGGCTGTCATCACCGGCGGCCGGATCGTGCAGGCCTCCTCCATCATCCAGGTCGTCGCCGGGGAGCGCCGCCGGCCGTGGTCGCACTACCTGGCCAACTCGGGGGTGTTGGAGACGGTCGGCAAACTCGACGCCGACGATCTGACGAACGGTTTCCTGCACGGCAACGCCGCCGACGTGCTGAACCTGGACGCGATCACCGGCCGAGTGCTCGACAGTGTGCAGATGTCCGACCTGCTGGACCGGCGTCCACCACTGCGTGCGGCGCGCACCCGGCTGCGGTGGACAGCCCGGGTGCATCAACAGTCGGGCGAGAACGCCACGGCGGACGTCGCGGTGGACTCACCGACGCTGCGCACCGTACGTCTCACGGTGAGCGCCCAGGACGTGCCGGCGGCGGTCGCCGGCCTCTGCGAGGATCTCGCCCTGCACGACTGGCTGCTCACCATGCTCTCCGCCCTGGTGGAAGCCGCGGTGACCCGGGCCGGCTCGACGCAGGAGCACATCGAACGGCTGCGGCCGGTGCTGGAGCACCTGTTGCATCTGTGGCTGCCCGGTGCCCGGGTCGACCCACGGCTGCGGCCGATCTGGGACCGCCTGGAGCAGGTACCCGGGTTCAGCCGGCAGTGGCAGTCCTCGGTCAACTGGATCCGGGATCAGATCACCGTCGGCAACATGGCCATCCTGCGCGACCTGGCCGCCCGGGCGGCGGTCGGCCAGCCGTGCGGGCCCGGCACGCTCACCGAACCGTTCTCGACCGCCGGCAGTGGCCCGTCGGACCGCAGGATCGGTCGCGGTGCGCAGGCACCGCGCGGCTGATCACTCCCCGATGAACACGTAGCTCAGCCGGTCGACCAGTTCGTCGGGCAGCTCCAGACCCTCACTGCCGGCCCGCTTGGCGACCTGCCGCGCGACCGCCGGTGGCACCGCCACCTGCCCGAGGATGGTCCGCACGGCCAGCTCGACCGGAAGGTACCGAGTGTCCATCAGCGTCACCGTGCGGTACCCGCAGAACGGTGTGGCGTCCGGATTGAGCTGGACGATCGCGGGTAGGCGGTCCCAGTCGGTCGGCAGCGGCTCGTCGGGGGGAAGCTGGTACGGCTGGGTGATCGTCTGCCCCCGGTGCCGCAGCACACCCAGCCGGGTCATCTGCCACACCGAGGCGAGCAGCGCGCAGGCCCACACCCGACCGTCCGGCTCGTCGGACCACAGTTCGATGTCGACGAAGATGGAGTGCGGCGCGTCGCCGGACTGCAGCGGCGGGGACCACGGCAACGGCAGCGTCATCGCGGGCGCGTCGGCGTGCCCCGGCGAACGCTTGCCGTTGGACAGCCAGCCCGACTCACTCAGCGGCGGGCGGCTCCCCGTGGTGTGCCGTGGCGGCTCCACGACCAGTGTGTCCACCACCAGCCGGGCCAGTTCGACGTCGTCGTAGCGGGCGAAGCTGGACTCGCGGGCCACGTAGTCGAGCACCAGCCCGTGCTCCGCCGCGGCCTGCTGCACCTGCGGGATCACCTCGCGCGGCGTGGCGAACCGGTGGAAGTAGTCATCGATGAGGAAACACGTGCTGATCCTCGGCTGCCGGTGGGGCCGCAGCCCTCGGCGGGCCAGCGCCGGGATCGCCTGCGCCCAGTCCGCGATCCGGGCGAACTTGCGCCGCAGGTCCCGGCATCCGTCGCCGAAGTCCTCGGCGTAGACGTGCCCCAACTCCACCGACAGGTGCGAGTACGGCACGCTCTCCGTCCGACGCACCGCGGCTGCCTCCTGAAACCTGACATCCACGCTCATCACACGGTCTCCCATGCGGTCTCGTCGAAGAGCTTCTCGGTCAGCTCCACGAAGGCGTCCACGGTCCTGGCGTTGGCGATCTTGGCCTGCACGTCATTGTCCGAGATCAGCTGCTCGCGCCATTGCAGGAGCGGGTCCAGTGGTACCGCGCCGAGCAGGCTGGTCCGGCCGGTGCCGCGCCGGCGGGCCAGTTCCCCCAGCTCCGCGTCGCATCTGCGCAGGAACGCCTGCTGCGCCAGGTCGAGATGGCCCACCTCCGGCCCGCGCGAGTCGATCACCGCGGTCCGCACGAACCGCAGTGACTCTCGTAGCCGGTCCGGTTCATGGCCGTACTCCTTGCCCATGGCCAGGATCCCGCCGGCCTCGAAGGCGAGATCCGCCGCCGCCATCACGTGCTGCGGCGTCCAGCGGTGGAAGACCAGCCATCGCACGGTCACCTTGCGCAGGGTCCGGTTGGCGGTCGCCGCCAGTGCGATCTGGCTGGCGTACGACCGACCGGCGCTCAGATCCACCAGGGTCAGGTCGAACTCCTCCTCCAACCGGAGGAAGAGTTCGGCGCAGCGCCGGCCGATGTCGTCGGTGAAGCCGAACTCGCTGCCGTTGCGCTGCCCGGGCAGCAGCACCAGCGAACCCGACCCGGTCGGTCGTTGCCGCAGGCTGACCCGTTCTGAGGTGCCCCACACGTCCAACTGCTCCGGGGACGGGATCTCGCCACGCAGGTACCGGTGCAGGCCACCGCCGTTCGGGCCGGCACCCTCGATGCCGTTCGTGGCCTGGGGAATCTGGAACGTGATGCCGGCCGTCGGCGAGCCGAAGTCGTAGTCCAGGTAACAGGTGGAGCGGCCGGAGAGCGCGCTGCGGTAGGCGATGTTCGCCGCGGTCACCGAGCGTCCGGTGCCACCTTTGTGCGACGTGACGAAGACCAGCATTCAGATCCCCTCGCTGGCCTTCTGTTGGCCGGTGGTGATGTCGTTCAGCTGTAGCAGCAGAGTGTTGGCCAGCGCGGCGGCCGTGCCCGGCTGGTCGTCCACGAGCGACTGCGCGCGGCGCAGCGTCGCCCGGATGCTGCGCATGCTGCGCTGCATCGCCTCACCGGCGAAGGTGCCGCTCATCAGCTCCCGGTCGAACACGTACTCGGCCTCGTCGATGAGGTCCTGGGCGTACGTGGCGAGGTTCACGGCTCGGGGGAACTGCCGCTCCCAGAGCAGTTGACCGGCGTTGACCAGGGCCTGCACGACCCGCTCGGTCAGATACCAGGAGGGCGCCTCGGGCAGCGGAGCCAACTCGGGGAATGCACCACCGGCGTGATCCCACAGCCCTCGGTGCCGACCTTCGGGAATGCGCCGCAACAGGAGGTGTTCCCACACCTCGTCCGCGAGTTCGAGCAGCTCGCTGCGGTGCCGGGCATTGTTCAACAGGCCGGCGACGGTGGTGGCCCGCTGGAGCAGCACCGTGGAGAACTCGTTGACGTTCCACGTCATGATCGGCTTGGAGGTGGCGTCGTTCAGGGTCACCTGCTTGCCCGGGGCATGCACGACCAACGCGGCCTCGTTGGGCGAGGCACGCCGGGTGATCCGACCTCGCTGTGCCAGTTCCACCAGCACGTTCCCGATCCGCCCGAACTCCTCGTCACCGCCGCGACCACTGGCGACCAGCCCTTTCACCGCCAGCGACGTGGCCTGCAGGGTGTAGTAGTCGGTCCGGTCGCCGTCGGTGGTACGCCAGGGAATGTCCTCGATCGGCCACCGGCGCCGGTTGCCGAAGGTCGCCACCGTCGCCCAGTACCTCCGGGTCAACTCCCAGCGCAGTTGCAGGATCCGGAACAGTCGCTGCTGTTCCTCGTTGAGCAGGCCGAGCAGGCGGGTACGCTCGGAGTTGAGATCGTCGATGGCGTCCACCGCGATGACGGTGAAGTACAGGTAGGGGGCGTTCTCCGCCGAGCCCTCGCGCTGCGGGCCGATCGGCTCGGTCGTCGTCACCTCATCGGCACCGGCGATCGTCCCCCACGACCAGCCGCACTCGAAGAGCATCTCGCTGCTGTCCAGGTCCTCGGTGACCTGACCGGATCCGACCACCACGTTGCGCAGGCTAGCCATGGTGTCCCGCAACTGCGCCCGCAACGCGGCCACCACCTCACGGCGCGGCGCCTCGTCCTGGTTGACCATGTCGCAGAGTCGGATGCCGAACTCGTCGCTCGCGGCGAAGACCGAGGTGCTGAAGCTGCGGAGCAACCCGACCATGGCCGCGGTGAGCCGGATGCTGGCCATCTCCTCCAGCTTGTCCAACTGGGCGCGCAGGTCGGCCCGCTGGGTGGCGGGGCGGTAGATCTTGACGAAACCGATGGTCGCCAGGGTGAGCGTGACCGACACCGCGAACGAGTCGACCACGTCCATGGAGCGTTGCTCGTCGGTGAGGTCCGGACCACCTTCGACCGGGGTGAGGTAGCTGCCACCACCGAAGGTCGGCGCACCGCTGTCGTCGGTGTAGCGGACGAAGTACTCGGACATGATCTTGACCAGCCGGCGGGGAATCTCTATCGCGCCGCCGATCGCGCCGAGAGCCTCGATGACCTCCTCGTCGATCCGGTCCGGATCGTCGAGTGACAGCACCGGGATCTTGGTCGCCGGCAGCAGCAGGGTCAGCAGTTGCTCCGCGTCGCTGATGGAATTGGACCCGCTCCGACCGCCCCAGTCCCATTCGCCGTTGCGTAGACAGCTACGCACCGTGGCCCGCCAGATGTCGAGAATCTCCTGGCGCGGCTGCATCCGCATGGTCCACCACCGTCTGCTGTAGTCGTCGAAACGGAGTTGCTGATGTTGCCTGGCCAACGATGATCCACGATGACGTGCACCCATCATCGTATCGCTGCCGGAGCGTGACCTGAACGGCCGTGCGTACCGATGTGCCGGCGAAATCAGCCGGCCCAAGCGTCCAGGTGAGAGCGATGCGGATGTCCGGGGCGGACAATGCGCGAGGTCAGCCGCGGCTACGTCCGGTGACCAGCAGCATGCCCAGATATCCGTCGCGCAGCGACGGCGTGGGGCGCACCTCGTGCATGTCCACGTCGTACGCACCGGCCGCGAAGCTCGCCACCACCTCCGCGCGGTGCAGTCGCACGGCCGGAAACCAGTGCTGTCCGACGCGGTAGCCGTTCGAGCCCAGCATGAACGCCGCGGCGAACGGCGAACCGGGATGCAGCGCCCCCAGGAACCGGCCGATCGCGCGCTCCGCCTCGGCCCGCTCAGCCGAGATCGAGCAGGCCACGAAGAACATGGTGCCCGCGCCCCAGGCCCGTCTGGGCAGATCGAATACGCTCAGCTGCGACACCCGACCCACCCGGGCCAGGTGGCTGCGGGGGTCGGTCAGCGCCGCGTACGCCGAGTGCTCCGCACACACCTGCCAGTACGCGTCCCAGCAGTCGTCATAGCCGCTGATCTGGTTACGCAACCAACGCACATTCGCCGTGGAATATTCACAGAGTTCGACACTGCGCGCGAATGGCAGAAGCGACAGTGCCGGGTAGAGGTTTGCGCCGGAGCCGACGTCGACACAGTGTGCGCCGGCAATCTTCGCGCCCGCGAAAAAGTCTCTGATCCGACAGAGGATTTCGCGATCATCATCCCGCAGGACCGAGTAGTTGTGCTGGACGTAGGCACCCGGATCGAAGCCGTCCCACTCGACCTCGGAATTGACCGTTCCCGGGGACTCAACTCGTGGCGGCGAGGTCGACGGCCCACTACAACCTGCACCAGCCGCCGGAATCAATGCCATGGAGATGCCTCCATTGAAGTCGGCAGATCACTGTGGTCGTTGCCCCGACGCACGCAGCCCGTCGCCCATTATGCATCGGATGCGATACCGATTCGCAAGTGTCGACGTTCACGCGACTCGATCAACGGGGTCGGTATCGTGCCGTCGCCGACGATGATTGATCGCTGTCGACCACAACCGTTCCGGCGGCCGGGGTGGACCGCGATCAGCCGGCGCCCCCGATCAGCCGCCGGGCCAGATCGGCGGACGTACGCGACCGGCCGATGGATGCGATCAGCCGCCGGCGCCCTCGGCCGAGCCGTCCGGGCCGAGCGCGCCCTCCACCTCGCCCACGTCGAGGTGTACGTGCTGGTGCCCCTGCCCGGCGTCGATGTTGACCTGGTCGAGCTGGGTCGCGGCGACCGACCACGTGGTGACGGCGAGGGTCGCCTGCCGCGCGGCCAACTGCATCCGCTCCGCGCGCCCGGTGGTCGGACCGGCCAGCGCGAGAGCGACGGAGTCGACCGCGACGGCCGCCTGGTCGACGGCGCTACGCAGACCTCCACGGGCGACGTTGGTGGCGGTCATGCCCGATGGCGGGTCGGCGAACTGGGCAATCAGCCGCCGCATGGTCTGCTGCCACTTGTCGACCTGGGCCCGCTCGGGCACGCGCCCCGCCTCGGCGTCCTGCCGGACGGCTCGGATGATCGGCGCGAGTTCCTCGCCCGTCCGGTGCGCCATCTCGGTGAGTTCGACGATCTGCTGCGCGTCCCGCTCGGCGTCGGCCTGGCGCATCTTCGCCACGCTCGCCTCCGTCGGGTCCGGTCGACCGACCGCGTGCCCGACCAGCCCGCCGGCCGGGGCCGCCACCAGAACCGCAGCCGCGGCGGTGGCGACGATCCACGTCCTCTTCCGGTGCTGCCGCGCGGGCGGGGCAGCAAGGTAGGAGGGCCTTCCGGTTCGACGGGACATGACACCCCTCGCATCGACGGCTGTTGCCTGGGAGCGTAGCCCTTACCTCAAGCAACGTCGATAGTTTGCGAACCGCAGACCGAACTTTCGCCGGGAACAACGAAAGCCGATCGACCTACCCCTCGGCTCGTCCAGCCGGTCGGCGTGGTCGGTCACCGTCCACCCGGGCCGCGACCCCATCTGACCGACGACCACGCTCAGCGCCAACGGCAGGTGTCCGCAGCGCAACGCGACCCGCCGGTGGGCCGACGGATCGCTGCCCACCGCCACGCCCGGGTTCGACCGGACCAGCAGCCGCTCCGCCTCCTCCGGGGTGAACAGGTCGAGGTCGAGATGCACCGCCTCGTCGAGGTCGGCGAGCCGGCGCCGGGAGGTGATCAGCGTCAGGGTGCCGGCCGACCGTGCCAGGAGCGGACGTACCTGCTCCGCACCGGCCGCATTGTCGAGCACGATCAGCACCCGCCGGCCCGCGAGCCGATCTTCGAACGCCGTCGCGCGCTCCGCCAGACCGAACGGGATCTCGTGGCCGGACATGCCCAGCAGGCGCAGGAAGCCGTCCAGCACCGCGCCCGGCTCGGCCGGTGGCTGCCCCGGATCCGGATGGTAGCCACGCAGGTCGACGAAGAGCGTCGTATCGAAGTGCCCCTCGTCGACAAGCGACTGGCCGGCGTGTACCGCGAGGTGGGTCTTGCCGACCCCGGCCATCCCGGCGAGCACGCAGATCTCCGCGCCGCGCCCGGCCCGGCCGGGGGCAGCCGGACCGGGCTCTGCGGTCAGCGCGGCCAGCTCCCTGAGCCGGGTCAGCTCCGCCTGACGGCCCGTGAAGGCCCCCGCATCGTCGGGCAACCGGTCGAGTACCCGCACCTGAGCGGCCGCGGTCGTCTCGGCGAGACTCACCCGCAGTGCCTGTCGCCAGTGCGCGAGGTAACCCGTCTCGTCGTGCAACGCCTGCACCACGGCGAGCATCAGGTCGGCGTTGATCCGCCGCCGCCCGGTCTTGAAGCAGTCCACGACGGTGCCTCTGCGGGCCATCTCGTCGACGGGACGACCGTCGGACCGCCATCGCTCGTTGACCCGCCGGGTGATCGTCTCGTACGAGGGATCACCGGCCCAGAGCTTGAGTGCGCGCAGGCAACCGATCAGTTCGTCAAGGCTGTGGGCCGTGCCCGGGTCGGGTGGCCCGTTGGACACGGCAGCCTTCATGACACCCACGAGTTGTGACGATAACAATCGATCCCACACCACCTCGTACGGAATCGTTTGGACTTCGCCGGCGGCCGAGACGGGCGTGTTGGGATCAGGCGGGGTGACGGCCGCCACGGGGTACGGGGGCGTGGCGGCCAGCAATCGTCCGGCCACCGTCGACGCAGCCGGGCGGACCCGCCGGAACATCAGGCGAAGCGGGTCGGATCACCGGCACCGACCCGGACGATCTCGGGCTCACCGTCGGAGAAGTCGACCACCGTGGTCGGTTCGGTACCGCAGTCACCCGCGTCGACCACCGCGTCGACGGCATGGTCGAGGCGTTCCTTGATCTCCCAGCCCTGGGTCATCGGCTCCTCGTCATCGGGCAGCAGCAGGGTGCTCGACAGCAACGGCTCGCCGAGCGCGTCGAGCAGCGCGCGGGTGACCGGATGCGCGGGGATGCGCACCCCGACGGTCTTCTTACGGGGGTGCCAGAGCCGCCGGGGCACCTCCTTCGTGGCGGGCAGGATGAAGGTGTAGCGGCCGGGGGTGGCCGCCTTCACCGCTCGGAACACCGCGTTGTCCAGCTGCACGAACTGCCCGAGCTGCGCGAAGTCGCGACACACCAACGTGAAGTGGTGGCCGCTGTCGAGGTGGCGGATCTCCCGGATCCGGTCCATGCCGTCCTTGTTGCCCAGCCGGCAGCCCAGGGCGAAGCAGGAATCCGTGGGGTAGGCGATCAACCCGTCCCCGCGGATGATCTCGATCACCTGACCGATGGTGCGCGGTTGCGGGTTGTCCGGGTGCACGTCGAAGTACCTCGCCATGGGCCGAAGCTTAGGCCGCCCGGGTCCGCTGTCGCGTTGCCGACAGTGGCACGACCCGACAGACGTCGACGTCCATCGTTGTCTTTATGGTCGTACGCGCATCCGGCGGCGGCTACGGGGACATGCTCCGACCCCCGACGATGCCGACCCCGGTCCGGGTCACCGTGCTCGCCTTCGCACTGCTGTCACTGCTGTTCGCACTCGCGACGGTGCATCGGTCGCTGGCCGCGACCGGCTCCCTCGGCGCCGTCGCCTTCTTCGCCGTGATGGCCACCGCGTGCGCGCTGGTCGCGGTCAGCCTGGCGGCCCGCCGCCGCTGGGCGCCCTACCCCGCGTACGCCCTGGCGGGTCTGCTGGCCGCCGCGTCGCTGGGACTCTTCGGCGCGATCACGGTCGTCGGTCTGGGCCTGCTGGCCTGGGTGGTCCTGGCCCTCAACACCCGGGTCTCGCGGGACTGGTTCGGCGGGCGTGGTCGGCTGCGCTGACCACCTCGGTCCGTCACCGGCTCAGAGCAACCGGCCCCGCGACGGGCGACGCCCTTGACGCCGGAGTTTTAGTCAGCAATAGTTGAGTCTATGGAGGTTGAGCTTTCTTCGTTGGCCGGGCGGGCGCGCACCCATGCCGCGCTCGGCGACCCGGCGCGCCTGGCGATCGTGGACGCGCTCACCCTCGGTGACGCCTCGCCCGGCGAGATCGCCAGTCGTCTCGGCATGCCGACCAACCTGGTCGCCCACCACGTCAAGGTCCTCACCCAGGCCGGCCTGGTGGTGAAGGTCCGCTCCGAGGGCGACCGGCGGCGCACCTACCTCCAGTTGCGCCCCGAGACGCTCGCCGCCCTCGCCACCCCCCGGCTGAGCGGGGTCAGTCGGGTGGTCTTCGTCTGCACCCACAACTCGGCCCGCTCGCAGCTGGCCGCCGCGCTGTGGCGACACCGCACCCGCGGAGCCGCCGCCTCGGCCGGCACGCAACCGGCGGCCCGGGTCCACCCCCGCGCGGTCGCCGTGGCCCACCGCCACCATCTCGACCTCGATCCCACCGGCACCGCCCACGTCGCCGACGTCGTGCGAAGCGACGACCTTGTCATCGCCGTCTGCGACAACGCCCACGAGGGACTGACCGACCAGCTACGCCCCCGGCTGCACTGGTCGGTTCCCGACCCGGTCCGGGTGGACACCGACGCGGCGTTCGAGTCCGCCTACGCCGACCTCGCCGACCGGGTCGCCCGGCTCGCCCCCGCCGTCCTACCCGGAGACCCACGATGACCCACCTCGCCCGCAGTCCCCGCCCGGACCTCTCGGTCGATCAACGTCTGGCCCTGCGTACGGCCGCAACCCGCCTCGCCGCCGAGTTTCACGGCACGTACGGCACCGAGACGATCGAGCGTTTCCTGCACAGCAGCTACGACCAGTTCGCCGTCGAGGGCCGGATCCCCCACTACCTGCCCCTGCTCGCCGAACGTTTCGCCCGTCAGCGGCTACAGGCACTGGCCCGCGTCGAGGGCCATCACCGTGACGGCCGGCCCGTCGTCCTGTTTCTGTGCACCCACAACGCCGGTCGCTCGCAGATGGCACTCGGGTTCCTCACCCACCTGGCCGGCGATCGGGCCGTGGCCTGGTCCGGTGGCAGCGAACCGGGCACCGAGATCAATCCCGCCGCCGTGGCGGCCATGACCGAACGCGGTATCGACATCTCCGACGAGTTTCCCAAGCCCTGGACCGACGAGGTGGTCCGCGCCGCCGACGTGGTCGTCACCATGGGCTGCGGTGACGCCTGCCCGGTCTTCCCCGGCACCCGCTACGAGAACTGGGACCTTGCCGACCCGGCCGGCCTCGACGTCGACGATGTCCGGCCGATCCGTGACGAGATCGAACAGCGGGTACGGCGTCTCCTCGACGAGTTGAACGTCCCCACCCGATAGCCATCGAGGAGAAGCACAACCGATGACCATCGCACTTCCGCGGCGCCTGCTGGCCGAGTTCACCGGCACCGCCCTGCTGGTCACCGCCGTGGTCGGCTCCGGCATCATGGCCACCGACCTGTCCCCTGACGACGTCGGCCTGCAACTGCTGCAGAATTCGATCGCCACGACCTTCGCCCTCGGCGTACTGATCCTGATGTTCGGACCGGTCTCCGGCGCACATTTCAACCCGGTCGTCTCCGCCGCCGACTGGCTGCTCGGCCGCCGCTCGGGCACCGGCCTCTCCCCCCGGGAGCTCGCCGGCTACGTCGCGGCACAGGTGACGGGGGGCATCGCGGGGTCGGTGCTGGCCAACCTGATGTTCGACCTGAGGGCGGTCAGCTTCTCCGGCCGGGACCGCAGCGGTGGCAACCTGTGGCTCGGTGAGGTCGTCGCCACCGCCGGCCTGGTCCTACTGATCTTCGCGCTGGCCCGGTCCGGCCGCGCCACCGTGGCGCCGGCAGCCGTGGGCGCCTACATCGGAGCGGCGTACTGGTTCACCTCGTCCACCTCGTTCGCCAACCCGGCGGTTACGGTCGGCCGGGCGTTCACCGACACCTTCGCCGGCATCGCTCCCGGCTCCGTGCCGGGCTTCGTGGTGGCGCAGGTCGTCGGTCTCGCCGTCGGTGTCGGCTTGCTGGCGGCCCTCTACCCCGACGCCGGTGCCGCCGCCGACCAGGTGGTCGTGCCGGCTGACGATCAGGCGACCGGGAGCCGCCGACCATGACGTGCAAGCACGATCGACCGCCAGTCGCCACCTCCGCACCGCAGAAAGGCATCCGATGACCGACAAGCCCAGCGTCCTGTTCGTCTGCGTACACAATGCCGGCCGCTCCCAGATGGCTGCCGGCTGGCTGCGCCACCTGGCCGGCGACGCCGTCGAGGTCCGCTCCGCCGGCTCCGCTCCCGCCGAAGCGATCAACCCGGCCGCCGTCGAGGCCATGCGGGAGGTCGGCATCGACATCACCGACCAGACCCCCAAACTCCTGGAGTTCGCCACGGCCGAGTCCTCCGACGTGATCGTCACCATGGGCTGCGGCGACGCCTGCCCCGTCTTTCCCGGCAAGCGCTACGAGGACTGGAAGCTGACCGACCCGGCCGGCAAGGGCGTCGAGGCGGTGCGCCCGATCCGCGACGAGATCCGCCACCGGGTCGAACGGCTGCTCACCGAGCTACCCGTGACCGCCTGACGGCTCCGTCGGCCCCAGCCACTGTGACAGCCGCCCACCTACGGTCAGCATCCGCCTGGTGTCCGCACACGGCGGACCATGCGGATCTCCCGTACCCCATCCTCGACCTGGACCACTCCGTCGGCGATGAACCCGTGCTTACGGTAGAACGCCTGGGCGCGAGGGTTGGGATCGGCGACCCACAGCGCCGCCGACTCCGTCGGGTCGATGACGGCCTGCAACAGTGCCGGCCCAGCACCCGTACCGTGGTCGGCCGCACACACGTAGAGCAGATGGAGCTGCCTCACCCACTCCGCGGCGGTATCCGGCGGCGGGCCTGACATCGCGATTCCGATCAACTTGCCGTCCCGCTCGGCCACAGTCGCCCGGTTCCGGCGATATCGCTCATCGGTGAGTGCAGCGGTCCAGGACCGTTCCCGAGCAGCCGGCAAACTCGGATCATCGAGCACCGCATCCGACATGAGTCCGCGATACGTTTCCTGCCAGCACCGCACATGCACCCACGCCATCTGGGCGGCGTCCTCGACTCGGGCCAACCGAACTGTCAGCGGGGATTCCACCACCGGAGCGTAGGCCGCGATCAGCTGCTCGCCGAACCTGACTCGTGACGGTCGATCGCCGCCGGGCCAGGTGGCGTGTCGGCCGACACCGCGAACGTTCCTGGTCGCCGCAGTTCCGTCGGCGCGTTCACGTGGCGTCCTGTCGTTGACCGCCGTCGGCTGTCGGCGCCGGAACGCCGGAGGCGGTCGGCACGGCAGCCGGCGCGGTGCTCGCCTCGGCGAAGGCGGGAACGGACCACGCGTTTCCGGGCCTGGCGGTCGGTTCCTCGCGAGGCCGGGTCCGGGGACTTGCCCGACCGACGCCCTCCTGGTTAGGTATGCCTAACCAAACTAACGGGGAGGGCGCGATGGCGTCGTCTGTCGCCACGGCCGTGACCATCGGCGGCCTGGCCAGCACTGTCGTCGTCACCGACCAGGTCGACGTCGAGCAGCTCGCCGAGGTGTACCGGCAGGTGCACGCGGCAGATCTGCACCTGCCCGACCATCGGGTGCCGAGCGTGCGGGATCGTCTCCGGTGGACCGCCGAGGCCCCCGGCTTCCAGGCGGCGCTCGGCTACGTCGACGGCCGTCTGGCGGGGGCGGTGCTGGGTTGTCCACTGCCGCCCGAGACCCTGTGGTGGCGTGACCTGTCGGCGACGGACGATCCCGACCTGGCCCTCGAGTGGGCGGGACGCACGTTCGCCGTGTGCGAGGCGTTCGTGCTGCCCGAACACCGCCGGCACCGCCTCGGCCTCCGGATGACCACCCAGTTGCTGGCCGGGCGCCGCGAGGAGCGGGTCGCGCTGGCGGTCGCCGAGACGAACACCCGGGTCTGGCACGCGCTGCAACGGATCCGGTTCGACCATGTCGGCGACCTCGTCCCGTTCCCGGGCTGGCGCTCGCACCGGATGTTGGTGCGGTCGTTGCCGCTGAGCCCCACGGCGTGAGCACAGAGATCGGCCCCGACCGGCCCCGACCGGTCGGCGACCGGCACGCGGCGCCACCGACAGACCGGCCCGTCGTCACCCGGACGCACACACAGTGGAGGCACATGTGAAACGGAACTGGGAAGCACTCGTCCTCAGGGCGTTCGGCGGTCGGAATTTCCAGCTGACCGTCCTGGAGAACGAACCCGTCGGGGACTGCTACCAACGGCTGCTCGTCGACGGGGGCGACCTCCTGCGCGACTGCGGCACCCACCCCACCATGTGGATCCGACTGTGGTTCGACAACGCGGGCCGACCCCACCAGCGGGCCTACACGCTTGTCGACCCGGACACCGCCAGCGGGCGTTTCCACCTCGTGTTCGCCCTGCATGACGGCTGTGCCGCGCGCTGGGCAGCGACAGCCCGGCCCGGAGACACCATCGAGGCGACCGTGCAGGGCAGTTCCTTCGCTCTTCCCGAACCGGCCCCCGATCGGCTCTACCTGGTCGGCGACGCGGCGTCCCTGCCTGCGGTCAACAGCCTGCTCGACGCTGCCGGGCCCGTGGCGGCCAGGATCTGGCTCGAGTACGCCCACGACGGTGAGCGCAATCTGCCGCTGCGTACCCGGCCGCACGACGAGGTGGTGTGGGTGCCGCGCCGCGACGAGGGCCAGCACCTGGTGGACACCGTCACCACCGCCCTGACCGCCGCCCAGGCGGACGCCCTGTACTGGGTGGCCTGCGAGGCGGCCAGCACCCGCAGCATCGTCAAACACCTGCGGCGGGGGCTGGGCGTCGGCAAGGAGCAGGTGGCGGCGCTGGCCTACTGGCGCGCCCGGTGACGGCTCACCACCGAGCCGGCTCGCGATGCTGTACCTGACCGCCCTCAACCCGACCGACTCCGTGCTGGACGGCCTGCTGCCGGCCGCCGACGCGCTCGGCGTGCCGGTCACCGTGCTGACCGACCGGCCCGACGACTGGCCCGACACGGTGCCGACGCAGGGCTGCCCGGTGCGGGACCCGCGGGCCGTCACCGAGGTGGTCCGGGCAGGACCAGCCGCGGTGGGGCTGTTCTCCAACAGCGATCACCTGCAGGCCGCCACGGCGCTCGCCGCCCGTCGGCTCGGCCTGCCCGGCAAGGACCCCGAGGCGGGGCGGCGCTGCAAGGACAAGGCCGCCACCCGGCAGGCCGTCGCCGACGCCGGTCTCGACGTGGTCCACGCCCGGCGCCTCCAACCGGGGCAACCGCCGACGTTCGACGTCTTCCCCGCCGTGGTCAAGCCCCGTGACGGCGTCGCCAGTGAGGACGCCTACCTGGTCACCGACGCCGACGAGCTGGCCCGGCGGGTGGCCGAGATCCGCCGGCGCCGGCCGGGCGCGGCACTGGTGGTGGAGGAGTACCTGCCCGGCGACGTCCGCACCCACGACACCCTCGGTGACACCGGTACGCTGGCCGTGCTCGGCGGCTGGCGTACCGCGCTCGGCCCGCCGCCCACCTTCACCGAGCTGTGTCTGGAGTGGGCACCGGCGGCCCCGGCGACGGTCGACCGGCTGCGGGCTCAACTTGACGCGCTCGGCGTACGGTTCGGCGCCTGCCACACCGAGTTCGTCATGCACCGGGGACGGCCCCGCCTCATCGAGGTCAACGACCGGTTGATCGGTGACCGGATGGATCTCGTCCTGGCCGAGCTGCTCGACGTGCCGCTGTTCGAGTACGTCATCCGGCTGCACCTCGGCGAGCCGGTGGCCGACCTCGGTCTACCCGACCCGGCCGCGATCGACCAGACCGCCCGGGTGGAGTACGTCTGCGCCGACCGCGGCGGCACCCTCGTCGCCGCCCCCGGGCCCGTCGACACGGTACGCGACGGGGTCCGACTCGGCTGCCGCCCGCTGCGGGCGATCGGAACCACCGCCGAGCACACCGGCACCAACCGCGACTACCTGGCCGTCCTGCACGGCATCGGGTCGGACCCGGCTGCCGTCGGTCGCGCAATTGTCGAGTTCCGCGCCGGACTCGACTGGGTGATCGCCCCGTGACCGATCCCGTGGAGCAGCAGCTCTTCCGTCGGGTGTTGAACGCCCTGCTGCGCGAGGACCATCTCGGCTTGAGCAGTGGTGGCGGCCCCGACGGCCCCGACTGGTGGCAGGCACCGCACCGCGCCGGCCGGTTACGCCTGCCGGTTCGTCCCGACGGCTTCCAGCACGCCGTGCGCCTCGCCCGCGCCGAGTTGCACGTGCACCCGCCCGATCGGGTGCCACGTCGGGTGGACACGCTGGCGGGCCTGTTGGAGCTGCTCGCGCCGGACGACGACGCCGAGGCCGAGCAGGGGTGGCGCGTCTTCACCGACGAATGCCGGCAGGACCTGCTCGCCCGCCGGCTGGCCGAGACCACCCGGCCCGACACGTACGCCCGGATCGCCGCCGCCCGGGTCGATACGCCCACCGGCTTCGGCGGCGCCCTCCTCGACGACGTGCTCGCCGCACACGCCGGCCATGCGGTCTACCCCACCGACCGGTGCCGTCACGGCCTGGACGGTGCCGAGCTGGTCCGGTACGCACCGGAGCACGCCCCCGCGTTCGCCCTGCGTTGGCTGCCCGTACCGGCTCGGACGCTGCGGCTGAACGGGCGGCTGCCCGCCTGGTGGCCGAGGCCACGCCAGGCCGGGGAGGTGCTGCTGCCGGTGCACCCGCTCACCGCCGACCGGTCGGACCTGCCGGTGCTCGAACTACCGGACATCACCGTGCGGCCCACCCTGTCGATGCGGACCGTCGCCCTGGATGGCGATCCGACGACGCACCTGAAGCTGCCGCTGTCGACCGCGAGTCTGGGTGCCCGCAACCGCCGTACCCTGGCACCCGACTCGCTGTCCGACGGCGCGGCGGTGGCCGCGCTGCTCGACCGTGTCGCCGCGGAACAGCCGCGCTTCGCCGACCGGATCACGCACGCCGACGAGAGCGTCTTCGGTCACTGCGGAGACGACGAGCTGCGGTCCTTTCTGCTGCGCCGGCTACCCGCCGGCCTGGAGCGGGCGAGCGTGGTGCCGGTGGCCGCACTCGCCGCGGCGGATCCCACCGCCGGCACGGTCGCCCAACGGATCGGCGGCGACGACCCGACCCGACTCCTCGGGTCCTATCTGGATCTCCTGCTCGACTGGCATGTGTGCCTGTGGTTACGGTACGGAGTGGCGTTGGAAGCACATCCGCAGAACATCCACCTGGTCCTACCGTCCGACGGTCCGGTCCGGCTGTTGTACAAGGACAACGACGGTGCCCGGCTGGACCCCCGGCAGGCGGGCACGGTCCGGCTGCGCGACCAGCGGATGTGGATCCGCCACCCCGGGGAGCTGGCCGACATGTTCGTCACAATCACTCTTCACCTGGCGGCGGCGGCACCCCTGCTCGCCCTGGCGGACCAGGGCGTCGCCGTGCCCTCCCCCGCCGAGGCGCTCGCGCCCCGGCTGCGCGCCGCCCGCGACCGGTGGGGTGAGACACCCGCCGCGCGAGAGCTGGTCGACCGCGTGCTGACCGCGGACCGGTTGCCGGTCAAGGCGATGCTCACCGCCGGCACACTGCTGCCGAAGCAGCGGATCGGCTGCACCGACGTGAACAAGTTCTACCACCGCACCGGCCCCAACTACCTGCGGAGCGCCTCGTGACGCCGCAGGCCGCCGAGGCCACCGCCGGGCCGGCGGAACGCGCCGCCGACCTGGCCGCCGCGCACACCCTGCTCTCCTGCTACCTGCGGGAGGTGGCCGCGCCCGACGGTGCCGCCGAGACCGTCGGCGGGCTCCTGCGGATCCGGTTGCCGCACCTCGGGCTGACACTCTCCTGCCGACTGGCCCGGGTCTCCCCCGTGCTGGCGCACCGCTACGTCGGCCCGGTCCGCTGCCGGCCGGCGGCGACACCGGTCGCCCGCCGCCACCCGGCCGCGCCGGACCCGCCGGCCGCCCACGCGCTGGACGACGGTTCGCCGGCCGCCGATGCGCCAGTCGACGGCGCGCAGCTCGCCCGGCTGCTCGCCGCCGAGCTGACCGCCCGCACCGGGCTGGTCAACGACGAATTCGTCGAACAGGTGCTCGGTAGTCGGGACGCGCTGGCCACACTGTTGCGGCAACGCCCGTCCCGCGACCCCAACCCGACCGGCGATCCGATGGTCGACAGCTACGTCGACTCCGAACAGTCCCTCGTGCACGGGCACCCGCATCACCCCAGTCCGAAGTGGCGCAGCGGTGATCCGGCGAGCTGGCGTCGCTACGCCCCGGAGCTGCGCAGCACCTTCCGGCTGAGCTGGCTCGCCGTGCCCACCGACCTGATGGCGGGCGACGGGCCGGTCGACGAGCTGATCGCACCGCTGGATCCGCCGGACGCGCCACCCGGGTACCACCTGCTGCCGGTGCACCCGTGGCAGCTGAACCTGGTGCCGCCGACCGACCCGAGGTTGCGCCGGCTCGGCCCGGCCGGCGTACCGGTCCGTCCGACCGCGAGCGTCCGTACGCTCTACGCCCCCTCGGTCGACCTGTTCCTCAAGACCAGCCTGCACGTACGCATCACCAACTGCCTGCGCAAGAACGCCCGGTACGAGTTGACCGGGGCGGTGGCGTTGACCCGGTTCCTGTCCCGCGTGCCGCTTCCCGCGCGGGTTGGGTTGCTGCGGGAGCCCGGCTACCGGACCGTCGACCTGCCGGGGGCGGACGAGGCGTACGGCACCATCCTGCGGACCGGGGTGCGCGAACATCTACGGCCGGGTGAACGGGTGGTGTTGGCGGCGGCGCTGGCCACCGCCCCGCTGACCGTGCCGGACCCGTTCGACTGGTGGCGGGCCTACGTCGAGCTGCTGGTACCCACCGTGCTGCGACTGTGGCTCGGTCACGGCGTGGTCCACGAGGCGCACCTGCAGAACGTGCTGCCGGTCCTGGACCCGGACGGCCGCCCGGTCCGCCTGATCCTGCGTGACCTCGAGGGACTGAAGCTGGATCTCGGCCGGCTGGCGGCCTGGCCCGAACGGGTCCCCCGGCAGGCCGCCTACACTCCCGCGCAGGCGGCCCGGCGGGTCGTCTACTGCCTGTTCGTCAACCATCTCGCCGGTCTCGCCGGCGCGCTCGCCGACGGCCACCCCGGCACCGAGCCCCGGCTGTGGCGGACAGTCCGGCAGGCTGTCGAGGCGACGTACGCGCAACTGGGTGAGCCGGCCGAACTCGCCCCGCTGCTCGACGGCACTGCGCTCGCCGCGAAGGCGAACCTGCTGGTCCGCTGGCACCGGGCAGCCGACCAGCAGGCACCCTACGTCGCGGTGCCCAACCCGCTGGGCGGTGCCGGGTGACCCGACCGACGTACGTCTACGACCTCGCCGCCCTGGCCAGGCACGCGGCTGCCGTCCGGGCCGCCCTGCCGGAACGGGTCGAGCTGCTCTACGCGGTCAAGGCCAATCCCGACCCGGGGATGCTGCGCACCCTCGCGGCCACGGTCGACGGTTTCGAGGCCGCCAGTCGGGGCGAACTGCGCCACCTCGCGGCCGTGCTGCCGGGCCGGCGGGTGGCCGCCTTCGCCGGACCGGGCAAGACCGATGTGGATCTCTCGGCGGCGCTGGCCGCCGACGTTCACCGGATACACGTCGAGTCCGCCGCCGAACTGCACCGGCTGGCCGCCCTGGCACGGGCCACCGGGCGTACCGCCGATGTGCTGCTGCGGGTGAACCTGCCGGTCGCGACACCGGGCGCGGTCCTGGTGATGGGCGGACAGGCGAGCCCGTTCGGCATGGACCCGCAGGAGGCGGTCCGGCTCGCCGCCGACCCGCCGGACGGGATCCGGGTCCGTGGGGTGCACGCGCACCTGGCCAGCGGGCTCGACGCGGCGACCGCCGCCGTGGTGGCGCGCGAGGTGACCGACTGGGCGGTGCGGCAGCTACGCGCCGAAGAGGTCAACGTCGGCGGCGGCATGGCGGTCGACTACCGCCGCCCGGAGCACCGCTTCGACTGGCCCGGCTACGGCCGACTGCTCGGCGAGGTGTCGGACACCCACCCGACGGTCCGGCTCCGGATCGAACCCGGCCGAGCCGTGGCGGTCTACTGCGGGTCGTACGTGACCGAGGTGATCGACGTGAAGCGGTCCCAGGGCCGGTGGTTCGTGATCGTGGCCGGGGGCACCCACCATCTGCGCACTCCGGCGGCCAAGGGGCACGCCCAGCCGTTCGTCGTGGTGTCCCGGGCCGGCGCCGGGCCGCGGACCGACGGCGGTCCGGTCACCGTCGTCGGCCAGCTCTGCACCCCGAAGGACGTCCTGGCCCGCGACGCCGAAAGCGTCCCGATCGCCGTCGGCGACGTGCTGGTGTTCGCGTTGGCCGGCGCCTACGCGTGGAACATCAGCCACCGCGACTTCCTGATGCACGACCCGCCCGAGTTCCGCGCAGGAGATCCACTCGCCGTCGCCCACAGCTGGGGTCGTTGATCACCGTGATCCGCTGGCGCGCTCAGCTCGACAGCGCCGACATCCGACATGACGGTGCTCGAAGCCACCATCGTCGAGCGGCCACTTGCCACGCCGACGGCCGTGCTCGACGCTGACAGCGTGAATCTCGCGGCGGACGGTGCGGAGGCGGCATGCTGACGGCTCTCGTTCCGGGCTTCCGGGAGATCCGGTCGTCGCTCGCGGCGGGCTACCTCTGCCTGGCGACGCTGTGGCTCGCCTTTCGCGACAGCATTCCACTCGCCCAGCCGGAGACGGGCCTGTGGCGGGATCTGTGGATCGTCGGTGGCGCCCTCGGCGCGCCGACGCTCCTTATCACGCTGAGCTTCGTGGCATACCTTGTCGGCTCGACGCTGTCGCTCGACGCGCAGTCCGGCCAAGCGATGGAGCTGGCCCAGCGCCACCTGCACCGCAGCGGTCGCGGGCTCCGGTGGAACCTGTGGCTTCCGGCGCTGGCCTTCTCGCTGGTCGGCGCGTTCACCGTCAACGTGTTCTTCCTTCTCGGCCTCCCCTTTGCCGCAGTGGTCTTCTGGCAGGCCGTCACGCGGCAGACACGCGCGTACCGCATCCTCGCCACGGCCCTCCGGGCCGGCGTCATCAGCACGGCCACGCTTGATCAGCTCCGCTCGTTGTGCTACACGACGCCCGACGACGACGTTGCAGCCGTCCCGGGGCGACCGGCGGTGCCGATCCCCGGCCAGGGCGGGGATTCCGCCCCGTAGACCTGGTGTACGAGCCGGCCGGCCGTGGTGAACAACGACTCAGCCGCTTTCCGCTGCCCTGATCTTGCTGGTAGCTTCTTGCCAAGGCTTTGCAAGAGCAAAGGGAGTGCAGATGGGTCCGGTGACCGTCGCGGCCCAATCGGAGAGCCGGCCGGACCTGCTCGGCGTCGCGGCGCAGCGGCGCCGTACCGGGATCTGGCTGCTCGCGCTGACGGTCGGGCTGATCCTCACCGGGATGGCCGCCGTCGGCTCCGGCGCGATCGGTATCCCGCCGATCACGGTGGCCCGGATCATCGGGCACAACCTCGTCGGCCTGCCCGGCGAGGTGGCCTGGACCCCACCGCAGGAAGCCATCGTCTGGCAGGTCCGGCTGCCCCGGGTGCTGCTCGGCATGCTTGTCGGCGCCGGACTGGCCGCCTGCGGGGTGGCGTTGCAGGCCATGGTGCGCAACGTACTGGCCGACCCGTACCTGCTGGGGATCAACTCCGGCGCCTCCAGCGGAGCCGCCGCCGCGATCCTGTTCGGCGCGGGCGCCGGCTTCGGACAGTACGCCCTGTCCAGCAGCGCCTTCCTCGGCGCGCTCGGCGCGTCGCTGCTGGTCTTCCTGATCGCCCGCAGCGGTGGACGGGTGACCTCGATCCGGCTGCTGCTGTCCGGCGTCGCCGTCGGCTACGCCCTCTACGCCACCACCAGCTTCCTGATCTTCGCGTCGGGGTCCGCCGAGGGGGCCCGCTCGGTGATGTTCTGGCTGCTCGGCTCCCTCGGGCTGGCCCGGTGGAACGCCCTGCTGCTGGTTGCCGCGATCGTGCTCTGCGGCATGATCGGCTACCTGACCATCGTCGGGCGACGCCTCGACGTGCTGGCCATCGGCGACGAGACCGCGCAGACCCTGGGTGTGTCACCCGACCGGTTCCGCCTCCGACTGCTCGTGCTGGTGTCACTGAGTGTCGGCGTGCTGGTCTCCGCCGCCGGCAGCATCGGCTTCGTCGGCCTCGTCGTGCCGCACCTCGCCCGCCGCATCGTCGGCGCCCCGCACGTCCGGGTGGTGCCGGTGGCCGCGCTGCTCGGCGCCATCCTGCTGGTCTGGGCCGACGTGCTCGCCCGGCTGCTGCTGGCCCCCCAGGAGATCCCGATCGGCATCATCACCGCCCTGCTCGGCGCACCCTTCCTGCTGGTCCTGATCCGTCGTCTGCACTTCACCGGCGCGTGAGCGCCCGATGAGCCGAGGAGCACCGATGAAGGCAAACCGTCTCGCCGTCACCGCGGCCACGTCCGTTCTCGCGCTACTGGTCGCGGCCTGCGGCGGTTCCGCCGAGGAGCCGGCGGCGACCGGTCCCGGCTTTCCGGTCACCGTCACCAACTGCGGCGTGGAGGTGACCATCGACGCCGCGCCGGAGCGCGTCGTGCTGCTCAAGAGCGCGGCCGTGCCGTACCTGCACGCGCTCGGCGTGCTGGGCCGGGTCACCGCCCGGGCCGGGCAGTACCCCAGGGAGTACTACGACGCCGCGACCCTCGCCGAACTGGACCGCATTCCCCTCCTGACCGACAAGACCGACACCAGCGGTCACCTGCAGATCTCCAAGGAAGTGGTGATCAGCCAGGAGCCAGACCTGGTGCTCGGTGAGGTCGACAACCTCTCCCGCGACGCCCTCTCGGCGGTGGACGTCCCGCTGCTGGAGGAACCGGCCATGTGCCCGGACACCACCGCCACCCCCAGCTTCGACGACATCCACCGGCAGCTGGAGACCTACGGGCGGGTGTTCGGCCGCGAGGCCGAGGCGACCACCGCGGTCGACGCGCTCAAGCAGCGGATGACGGCGATCCAGGCCACCGCTGATACGGCGTCCGGTCGTACCGCCGCCGTGCTGTATCCGACGGTCGGCGGCGGCACCACGTACGCGTACGGCTCCGTCAGCATGGCCCACCCGCAACTGCAGGCCGCCGGCTTCCGCAACGTATTCGGCGACACGCCGGAACGGGTCTTCGAGGTCACCGTCGAGGAACTGCTCGGCCGTAACCCCCACGTACTGATCCTGCTCCACAGCGACGGCGACCCCGCCGCGGTCGAGCAGGGCCTGACCGGCCTGCCCGGTGCCGAGCAACTCAACGCGGTCCGCAACGGCGCGGTGATGACCCAGCTGTTCAACTTCACCGAGCCGCCGAGCCCACTGTCGATCGACGGTCTGGAGCGGATCGTGCAGCGGTTCAGGGCCGACTCGTGATCCAGGCGACCCAGGTGTCCTGGCACTACGGCGCCAACCCGGTGATCGACGGGGTCAGCGTGACCGCGCGCCCCGGCCGCGTGCTCGGCCTGATCGGCCCCAACGGCAGTGGCAAGACCACCCTGCTGCGGCTGCTCTACGGCGCACTGAGCAGCGGCACCGGACGGGTCGTCGTGGACGGTGACGACCTGGCCGCGCTGCCGTCGCGGGAGGCCGCGCGCCGGCTGGCCGTGGTGGTGCAGGAGACCGGCGGTGAGACCGCCCTCACCGTGGCCGAGCTGGTGCTGCTGGGCCGCGGCCCGCACCTGAACACCTTCCAGCGCACCGGGCGGGCGGATCACGAGATCGCGACGACGTGCCTGACCCGGGTCGGTGCCGCCCACCTGGGGTCACGGGCCTTCGCCCGCCTCTCCGGCGGCGAACGCCAGCGGGTGCTCATCGCCCGGGCGCTGGCCCAGCAGGCCACCCACCTGCTGCTCGACGAGCCCACCAACCATCTCGACATCCGCTACCAGCACGAGATCCTGCGGCTGGTGCGCGACCTCGGCACCTGTGCCGTGGTGGTGCTGCACGACCTGAACCTCGCTGCCCGCTACTGCGACGACCTGGTCCTGCTCGGCCAGGGCGGCGTCGCCGCCGCCGGCACCACCGAGGAGGTCCTCGACCCTGCCGTTCTCGAACCCGTCTACGGCATCGGCATTCAGCGTCTCGACCTCGACGGCGCGATCCACCTGCTGTACCACCCTCACGATCAGCCCGCCGTGGAAAGGAGTGCCGCATGAGCGGCACCGAACCGGGCACCGGATGCGGTACCTGATCGCCGATCAGGTCTGAGGCAGCCCGAGGACCGGGGCCGACCCGGCGGTGAATCGCCGAGCCGACCCCGGTCCGCGCGGTTGAGGCCGGACCGCCCTCAGAAGTCGTCGTCGAAGGCGACCGTGCCGGTGACCCCGACCTGGTAGGCGGACACCCGCCGTTCGAAGAAGTTGGACAGCTCCTGCACGTCCTGCAACTCCATGAAGGCGAACGGGTTCTTCGACCCGTACCGCGGTTCGATCTCCAGCTGCGCCAACCGGCGGTCGGCGACGTGCTGGAGATATTCGCGCATGTCGGCCAGGGACAGCCCGGACACGCCCTGTTCGAGCAGGTCTGCGGCGAACTGCACCTCGCACTCGACGGCTTCGGCGAGCATGTCCCGGACCTGCTGCTCCATCTCGGCGTCGAACAGGTCCGGCTCCTCGGCGCGTACGGTGTCGACCACGTCGAAGGCGAAGGCCATGTGCATCGACTCGTCCCGGAACACCCAGTTGGTGCCGGAGGCGAGGCCGTGCAGCAGGCCCCGGGAGCGCAGGAAGTACACGTAGGCGAAGGCGCCGTAGAAGAACAGTCCCTCGATGCAGGCGGCGAAGCAGATCAGGTTCAGCAGGAACGACCGCCGGTCCTCGCGGGTCTTCAGCTCCCGCAGCTCGAAGATGGAGTCGATCCACTTGAAGCAGAACTCGGCCTTGCGGGCGATCGACGGGATGTTCTCCACCGCCGCGAACGCCGCGAACCGTTCCCGCTCGTCCGGCACGTAGGTGTCCAGGAGGTTCAGGTAGAACTGGACGTGCACCGCCTCCTCGAACAGTTGCCGGGACAGGTAGAGCCGTCCCTCCGGCGAGTTGACGTGCTGGTAGAGGTTGAGCACGAGGTTGTTGGCGACGATGGTGTCGCCGGTGGCGAAGAACGCGACCAGCCGGGACACCAGGTGCTGCTCCGCCGGGGACAGCTTCGCCAGGTCGGCGAGGTCGGAGTGCAGGTCGACCTCCTCGACGGTCCAGGTGTTCTTGATGGCGTCCTTGAAACGGTCGAAGAACTGCGGGTAGCGCATGGGCCGCAGGGTCAGGTCCATGCCGGGGTCGAGCAGCATCTGCCGCCGGCCGGTATCGGGTTCGGAAACGGTGGTCACTGGCACGCCTCGCAGCTCTCGGGGTTTTCCAGGGAGCAGGCCAACGCCTCGTCGTCGCTGACCGCGACGATCGGCTTGACCGCCGGGGTGACGGCGACGGTGGCCTGCTGGATCCGGGTCGCCGGACGCGACCGCAGGTAGTAGGTGGTCTTCAGCCCGGCCTTCCAGGCGTACAGGTACATCGAGGAGAGCTTGCCGATGGTCGGCGCGCTGAGGAACAGGTTCAGCGACTGCGACTGGTCGACGAACGGCGCACGGGCGGCGGCCAGGTCGACAAGCGCCCGCTGCGGCAGCTCCCACGCGGTACGGAACAGCTCCCGCACCTCCGCCGGCAGTTCGGCGATGCCCTGCACCGACCCCTCGGCCCGCTTGATCTGCTCCCGGATCGGCGCCGTCCACAGCCCACGCGCCTTCAGCTCTCGGACCAGGTAGGTGTTGATCTGGAGGAACTCACCGGACATCGTCTCGCGCTTGAACAGGTTTGACACCTGCGGCTCGATGCACTCGTAGCAACCGGCGATCGAGGCGATCGTGGCGGTCGGCGCGATCGCGACAAGCAGCGAGTTGCGCAGGCCGTGACGGGCGATCCGCTCCCGCAGCGCGGCCCACCGCTGCGCCTGCGTCACCTCCGCGCCCCACAGGTCGGGATGCAGCTCACCCTTCGCGGCACGGGTTTCGGCGTACGCCGGGTGTGGGCCGAGCCGCTCGGCGAGCCCGACCGACGTCTCCAGCGCGGTCAGGAAGATCTCCTCCTGTACCCGGGTCGACAGCTCCCGTGCCGGCGCCGAGTCGAACGGCAGACGCAGGGTGAACAACGCGTCCTGCAGGCCCATCAGCCCGAGCCCGACCGGACGCCAGCGCGGGTTCGACACCGCCGTCTGCTCGGCCGGGTAGTAGTTGATGTCGATCACCCGGTCGAGAAACACCACGGCCGTGCGTACCGTGGCGCGCAGCTTCTCCCAGTCGACGCCGTCGGCGGTGACGTGCGCGCCCAGGTTGACCGACCCGAGGTTGCACACGGCCGTCTCGGTGTCGCTGTTGACCTCCAGGATCTCCGTGCACAGGTTCGACAGGTGGATCGTGTTGCCCGGCGCACCGGTCTGGTTGGACAGCCGGTTCGCCGCGTCCTTGAACGTCATCCACCCGTTGCCGGTCTGCGCGAGCGTACGCATCATCCGGCCGTACAGGTCGCGGGCCTTCACCGTCCGCACGGCCTTCTTCTCCGCGGCCCGGTACGCCTCGTCGAACGCCTCGCCGAACAGGTCCGGCAGCTCGGGCGCGTCCGACGGGTCGATAAGCGACCAGTCGCCGTCCGCCTCCACCCGGCGCATGAACTCGTCCGGGATCCAGTTGGCCAGGTTCAGGTTGTGGGTACGCCGGGACTCCTCCCCGGTGTTGTCCCGCAGCTCCAGGAACTCCTCGATGTCCGGGTGCCACGGTTCCAGGTACACGCAGGCCGCGCCCTTGCGGCGGCCACCCTGGTTGACCGCCGCCACCCCCGCGTCGAGGGTCTTGAGGAACGGCACGATGCCGTTGGACCTGCCGTTGGTGCCCCGGATCAACGCGCCCCGGCCCCGGACCCGCGACCAGGAGATGCCGATGCCGCCGGAGAACTTCGACAGCTTCGCCACCTGGTGGTAACGCTCGTAGATCGAGTCGAGCTCGTCACGCGGCGAGTCGACAAGGAAGCACGACGACATCTGGGTGTGCCGGGTTCCCGAGTTGAACAGCGTCGGTGAACTCGGCAGGTACGCCAGGCTCGACATCAGCCGGTAGAACCCCATCGCCTCACCCGGCGTCTGCGACAGCCCGCAGGCCACCCGCAGCAGCCAGTACTGCGGTGTCTCCACCACCAGGCGGGTCTGCGGATGCCGCAGCAGGTACCGGTCCGCGACGGTGCGCAGCCCGAAGTACTCGAACCGTAGGTCACCGTCGGGGTCCACCGCGTCGTCCAGCTTGCGGGCGTTGCGGGCCACGAACGCGGCGGTAGCGTCCCCGATCAGCCCGAGGCCGTGCGCGTAGCGAATGGACTGGCTGAAGCTGGCCACCTGCTGCCCACGGACCTCCTTGTCCACGTACGCGGCCAGCAGCCGAGCCGCCAGCTTCGAGTACTGCGGCTCCGTACCGATGAGTTCGGCGGCCGTCTGGATGGACAGCTTGTCCAGCTCGGCGGTGGTGGCACCGTCGTACAGGCCGCTGATGGTCTTGGTGGCCACCCGCAGCGGATCGACCTCGTCGAGGTCGGCCACCCACCGCTCCACCGCCCGGACGATCTTGTTGACGTCCACCGGTTCCGTGGCGCCGTCGCGTTTGCGGACCTGCATCACCTGCCGGCGCTGCTCCGACACACCTGCGTCGGAGGCCGGCGTCTCCCGCACGACCGTCACGTCTCTCTCCTCGCGCCGTCTGCTCAGGGCCTCGGACACGCGGGGAGGACGCCACGGAATCCGTGCAGGCGGCACGGCCCGTTCCTGGCGTCGGCCGTCCCACGCGGCCTGCGGCCGCCGCCCACGAGTGCGGGCGGCGTGCTGGCAGGTCTTCGGACTCGTGGGCGTGCTCGCGCGCTCCTACTGGCCGTCGCTTCCCAGGCCGTGGCCCAGTGCTGTGTGACGGCTGTCGTTCCCACTCACCGCTGCGGGGCAGCCCCGGATTTCCACCGGGTTCCCTCTTGCCTCGGCCGCCCCTGATGGGCGCCCGAACCAGCTACGGGTGACACCATATATGGGCCACCCACCAACGCAAGACACCAGATGGTGTGTCGGCGTGTCCGTGCAACGGAGGTCACATCCGGCTACGCCGGTCCGTGCTTGACCGGTCGCAGGCAGGCAGGCGTACGAAAAGGACGGCGGATGCGACGGGGTGCTGATCGTCAGTCACGCCCCGGTGGCTACCGCCTCGCAGGTGCACCGCAGCCACGCGAGGAACCGGGTCGTCAGCTCGCCGGGATCCTCGCGCGGCAGGTCGTCCAACGCCGCCGTCAACAAGGCACCCGCGTACATCGACAGGCCGACCCGGTCCCGGCCGTACGCCTCGACGAGCCGCACCCGCGCCGGGGCGCACGGCCACGGCGGTTCGCCCTCGCAGCTGGCGCACGTCCACTCCGGCCGGCGCGGCAGGTGCTCGTCGGCGAGCCGGTCGGGCAGGGCGTCGACGGCCCGGCCGATTCGCACCGCCTCGGCAGCCATCGCGTCCCGATAGCTGACGGCACGCCCAGTCATGCCGGCCACCGGCCGTCACGCCGGGCCTGGTCGAGCAGGCGTTTCCGGGCGGCCTCCTGCTCGACGGTCTCCCGCCACTGCCCGCCGTCCGCCAGCGGCAGCGGCCGCCGCCGCAGCCACCACCACAACCTGTGCCACCTGCTCACGCCATCACCTCCGCCGAAGTTGGGGACGGGGGCGGCGGTACGTGGGGGCGCACCGCCACCACCCACAAGCATCGTGCGATGGCGGTGGGCACGCAGGGCAGGTGCGAGGCGTCCGGCGTCCTGTCCGGGACGGTTGACGGACAGCTCAGCCGGTGGCGACCGCGAGTGCCTGCCGATACTCCTGCGTCCATGCGGCGTCCCGCTGGTCAGGCGGCAACCCGGCCAACCCTGCCCGCAGGTTGTCGATGCCGGCCGACGTGTCGCCGAGCGCCAGATAGGCCAGCCCGAGACCCATCCTGCTGAACGTGGGCGTCAGCCAGTAGGCCAGGACCGGTGCCTGCTCGCGCTCGGCCGCCTCGGTGAGGTCGCTGGCCTCCCCGAGGAGCCCTGCCGCTGAGCGCCGATCGCCGAGTAGCGCGTATCCGTGGGCGGCCTGGACCGCGTCGCCGACACGTTGCAGGGCCGTCGCCCCGGGTGTGTGGTACGCGGCGAGGAAATGGCGCACGATGCCGCGTGGGTTGCCTCGCTGCCGTTCCAGGTAGCCTCGGAAGTTCTCCACCTGCGCCGCGAGCGGGCCACTGTCAACGGCGTCGGCCTGCCTGGCGGCCTCGATCAGCACC
This sequence comes from Micromonospora sp. NPDC000442, assembly GCF_042898635.1. Classification (NCBI taxonomy): domain Bacteria; kingdom Bacillati; phylum Actinomycetota; class Actinomycetes; order Micromonosporales; family Micromonosporaceae; genus Micromonospora; species Micromonospora sp. NPDC000442. The sequence goes on from NZ_JBIAYZ010000023.1 coordinate 94,185, forward strand.
TGTATCGCCTCACCGTCGTTGCGGGCTTCCGCATGCAACCAGCCGACGAACTGCGTCCACTCCGCCACCACCTCGTGCAGTTGGCCGGCGTACGGCCCGGCAGCCCGCTCGGCGAGTTGCTGCATGGTGGACCACTGCGCCACCATGGCCGGCAGTGTCACCGGAGCCGGCAGGACGTCGTCGAGGCGGCGTTGCGCGGCCAGCACCTCGGCGAGCAGCCGCACCGCAGCGGCGTCGAGGCGGGTCGGTTCGGCGAGCACGTACGCCAGGCGGTCATCGTCGTCGGGGGTGGTGACTGTCGGGGCATCGACGACCATCGCGGCAAGCCGCCCGCCGGCCTGCAACGTGTCGTCAAGGTGCGCGGCGAGTTCGCGGGACGGTCGGGTACGGCCCGTCTCGAGGTCGTGCACGTAGCTCTTCCCGACGTACGCAAGGCGGGCCAGATCGCGCAGTGACAGGCCACGGACACGTCGAAGTCGGGCAAGCTCAGCGGGGAACCGTGGGTCAACGATGGTGCGCGCGCTCGGCGGCATGGCGAAGCTCCCGGGTGAAGGACTGGGCAGCGATCTGCTGGCCTCCCACCAGCGAGCCGCCACAATCGACGGTACCCGGCTCCGACGTGCAGCGGCAGGAGCTGCCGGACGAGCCGGGCCGTGTCGGCGACACGGCGACTCGCGCGGACCTGTCGAATTCAGTCATCGACGGCGGTTGGCTACGCGTCTTCGTCACCGTCCTGAAACCCAACCGAGGTGGAAGGTCGACGCCGCGCTGTAATCGTCAGAGCATGGTCGCTCGAACGCGCGCGAGGACACGGCGGATCGTCGCCACCCTGGCCGCCACACTGCTCGTGCTGACCGCGCTGACCGCCTGCACGCCAGAGATCAAGGGCATCACCGGCCTCACCGTGGATGCTGACGGCCGACCGCTCGCCGCGCTGGCCTGGTGCGCGGACAAGCCGCCGGACGTGATTGTCCTTGCCACCGAACGCGCGGTCTCGCCCACCCCGTCCGGCGCTCGGAACCATCCGCGAATTGGCCGAGTTGGCCGGGCCGGGACTACGACGTACCCCGGGACGCGACCTCGCCGGCCACCGTCCAACTGCCGGGATTCCCGCCCGATCCTGCCCCTGATCGGCGCGCCGCCTTCCGCATGTACGGCGTCGCCGACAACAGCAGCTTCACCACCCACGCGGTGACCTTCCGGCTCCCCGAACTGGCCGGCCTGCGACCAGGCTCGGTCATGATCACCGCTATCGTGAACAACGAGGAGGTACCGAAGTACGTCTCCCGCGACGAGTTCGCGCGCCTCGGCAGGGCCGAGTGCTGACCTCGCGCGGTTCTGCCATCCTGGCCGGGTGAAGCCAACCTGGAGAGAGTCCCAGGAAAGCAGGACCGGCTCGCCCAGCAGATCCTCGCCAGCGTGCCGCGACGCATCGAGCAGAGTTTTGTACGCACCCTCGACCCCGCCACCGCGCTCGCCCTCGGCCGCTACGGCACCCGCCTGGCCACCCTGGCGTTGCGGCAGAACTCGGTCGACCTCCTACGCCGCTCGGTGCTGGCGACCGGACTCGCCAGATGCCTGGCGTCCAATGACGACCGAGACATCATGGTGGCGCTGGCGGTGCCGTGGATTGTGGCACAGCAGCTCGGAACATCTCCGGCCGAGGCGTTCGCCACGGTCAGCGCCACTCTTCCGGAAGGGCCGGCAGCCCGCCTGGTCCAAGCCTTCGGTGTCCGTACCGACATCACCTTGGAAGCCTCCGGTTGGGAGCTGGTGACGACCGCCGACGGCCCGGACTTCCGTCCGGTGCCCTGATCACGGCGATCGGTACTCGCCACAACTGCCGGACATGCAGATGACGGCACCCCGCGTGCCGAATCCCCTGGAATCGTGGAGGGCTCCGTTATGCGGCCTGGGTCTCCAGGGGCGTGGGTTTCCGAACGTTCGTAGTCGATGGGTGAACGCAGTCGCAGACGGAGTGCCGGCGGCGTCGGTTGTTGAAGTCGGTGATCCAGGTGGCGATTTTCAGGGGGCCTCGGTGCGGGTGCGGAACTGGTGGCGGTGGACGTACTCGACCTTGATGGTGGAGAAGGTGGCCTCGGCGACGGCGTTGTCGAAGCAGGACCCGAGCTGCCGCCGCGGGTGACCGCGGCCATGTTCAGCGCGGCGACGACCAACCCGGCGTCGTGGTGGGCGCGCCGGAAGTGGTATGGCGAGTGTGGGAACTGGGAGCCCGCCGGAATACGCGCAAATGGGGCAATGGGCGTCTGCCGCAGAGCGAAACAGAACCGGCGTGCCCCCGGACGTTCGTCTATGCTCGCTCGTATTTCCTGCAACTGCCGAGCGGCGGAGAGGGAGAGCCATGTCAGACTGGACGGACTTGCTGGAACGGGCGTCCTGGTTTGCGGCGATAACAGGTACGCTGGTCGCTGTCATCGTGGCCGTGCAAGCGTCGAACACCTCCTCTCGGATGAAGGCGACGCTGGATATGGCGAGGCCTTTTGTCCGCGCGTTGGCGCTCTCCCTGGACAAGCCAGAAATCCTGGCCGCATACGAAACCGAGTGTACGACCGCCAGGGACATCCTGCGCAAGAAGACGCGCCGCAGGCTCGGTGTGGCAGGAGTGGCACTTGGCCTCCCAGCATTGTCGGTCATCGCTGCCCCTACTTCTCCCTGAGATTCCTAATCGCACCGAGATGCGGTTCTCCATCGGCGACGCGGCACAGCAGGAATGCACGACCGAGGGTCTCAACTTCGCAATGCATACTACATGCACCAATCGCTGGTTCCTTGACTCGTCGGGACAGACAATTCAGGCACAGGCCACCCTCTCGGGTCCGGCACGCCAGAGGGATCTGAGCATCGTCGTTGATGGCTGTTCGGACCGCGCGCAGGTTCGGTGGGAGCTTCTCGCTGATGGCGAAGCTCTCGGCAATGGCATGGCTGGCTCTGGGAGCCAGGAACAGGAACTACGCGTGCCCAAGGGCAAATCATCGCTCACCATCCGAGCCGAGCGGTTCGATGATAATTCGTGCTCCGCAGAACTCGTCGTCGAGGCCGTCCAGTGGCCCTAAGGGACGTCTCGTAACTCCGTCGGCCGTCCATGATGGATCATGTCGGGGTGCAGGTGATCTCGGTAGCCCGCCAGGAGTGGATTTTCCCGT
>NZ_JBIAYZ010000024.1:0-83530 GCF_042898635.1 Micromonospora sp. NPDC000442
GCGGCGGGGCGGGGCCCCCCCCAACCCCCCCCCCCCCCCCCCGGGCCGGGGGGGGGGGGGGGGGCACGGGGGGGGGGGGGGGGGGGCCGGCCGGGGCCCGCCCGCCCCACGATGCCCGCCCCGGAGCGCGCGCAGCGCGTTGAGGATCACCAGTACGTCGATGCCCTCCTGAAGGAACGCGCCCGCCACCGGCGGCAGCCGACCGGCCGCCGCGAATCCCATCGCGAGCAGCGCCAACCCCATCCCCACCGTGGCGCTCTGCACCGCGATCCGGCGGGCGTACCGGGCCACCTCGACCGCGTCGGCGAGCGGATCGAGGCGGTCGACGCTCAGCACCGCGTCGGCGACATCGGCCGAGGCGGTCGCCCCGGTGGCCCCCATCGCCACGCCGACATGCGCCGCCGCCAGCGCCGGAGCGTCGTTGACCCCATCACCGACCATCACCGTCACCGCCCGGCCCGCCTCGGCTCGAACCCGGCTCACCTTCTCCTGCGGGGTGCACCGGGCCAGCACGTCGTCGACGCCCACCGCGTCGGCGACCCGGCGGGCATCCTCCGGCCGGTCCCCGGTGACCATCACGATCCGGGTGAGCCCGACGGCACGCAGCCGCGCCACGGTCCGGCGGGCGTCGGGGCGTACCGGATCCTCCAGCAGGACGGCGCCGAGCGGCCCGGCCTCGTCGGCCACCCAGACCAGCGAGTGTCCCGCCGCGACGGCCCGGCGGCTGGCCTGCTCGGCCCACTCCGGCAACGTCCCGGGAAGCTGGCCGACCCGGATCCGCCGCCCGTCGACCCGCCCGCTCACCCCCCGGCCCGGCTCCTCGGTCACCTCTGCCGGAGTGACCAGTCGCAGGCCGCTCTCACCGGCGGCACGCACCAGCGCCGCCGCCAGCACGTGCGAGGACAACTGTTCCACCGAGGCGGCCACGCGCAGCACCTCGTCCGGGTCACCGCCGGGAGCCACGACGGTGTCGGCGACCCGGGGACGGCCGGCGGTGAGCGTGCCGGTCTTGTCGACAAGCACGGTGCGCGCCCGCCCCAGGACCTCCAGCGAACCGCCGTCGCGAACCAGGACCCCGCGCCGGGCCACCCGGGACAACCCGGAGACGATGGCGATCGGCGTGGCCAGCAGCAACGGACACGGTGTCGCCACCACCAGCACCGCCACCGCGCGGAGGAACTCGCCGGAGAGCACCCAGCCCAGCCCGGCCAGCACCAGTGTGAACGGCACGAAGGCGGCGGCGTACCGGTCGGCCAGCCGCACCGTCGGTGCCTTGCGCGCGGTCGCCTCCTCCGCCAGCCGGACGATCCCGGCGTACGTGCTGCGCTCGGCGCTCTCCGTGGCCCGCAACCCGAACGCGGCCCCGGCGTTGACCACACCGCTGGACACCCGGGCCCCGGCCACCCGCTCGACGAGCCGGGACTCGCCGGTGACCACCGACTCGTCCAACGTCGCGGCGGTCTCGGTGACGCCGTCGACGGCGACCACGTCACCCGGGCCGACAAGCAACCGGTCACCGGCCGCCACCCGGTCCACCGGCACCACCTCGACGCCACCGTCGGCGGTACGCCGCCGCGCGGTACGCGGTGCCCGCTCCAGCAGCGCCCGCAGGTCCCGGGTCGCCCGCCGCTGCGCGTACGACTCCAAGCTCCGCCCGGTGGCCAGCATCACCGCGACCACCGCACCGGCCAGGTACTCGCCGACGACAAGTGCGCCGCCCAGCGCCAGCACGGCGATCACGTCCACGCCGAACCGTCGCCGCAGCAACTCCCGCAGCACCGACGCGGCAGCCGGCAGCAACGCGACCAGGGTGGCCACCGCCCACAGCGCGTCGGCAGCGCCCGAACGCCCGGCCAGTCGCACCGCCGCGCCGGCCAGCACCAGCAGCGTGAGTCCGGCCAGCGGGGTCCACAGCCACCAGTTCCGACGCCGCCGACCGGATCCCTCGGATTCGGGTCGCGCCGGCTGGTCCGGCAGGCACTCGCCGTTGCCCCGGTCACCTGCCGACCGCTGCTCCCTCACCTGCGGATCGTCTCAGCCGGGTCGAATGGTCGGGGCGGAACGCGGGTCACAGGTCCCGTCCGGTCGGGACGTGCGGGTCGTGCGAGGCGCCGGCCGATGGCGCACGATGAACCGGACCGCGCCCACAGCCGTACCGAGGTGCGGCACCATGGGGCAGAGACGGAAAGGTCGTGAGGATGAGCCACCAGACGCCGGCTACCCACCGCCCGCTGACCACCGCACTCGCGGAGGCCGCCGCGATGGCCGGTCATGCGCCGTCGGTGCACAACAGCCAGCCGTGGCGCTGGCGGGTGCTGCCCGACGCGTTGGAGCTGCGGATGGTGCGCGACACCAGGCTGGCCGCCACCGATCCGCAGGGCGAACTGGTCACCCTCAGCTGCGGTGCGGCGCTGCACCATGCCCGGCTGGCGTTGGCCGCCGAAGGATGGGCGACAAGCGTGCAGCGGATGCCCGACCCGGGCGACCCTGACCTGCTCGCCCGGCTCACCGAGCCACGAGCCACCGGCGCCGACCCGGACGCGATGCGGTCGGTGCAGTGCATGCAGGTGCGGCACACCGACCGACGTCCGGTCAGCGACGAGCCGGTCTCCGCCGACTCGTTGAGCGCCATCGCGTCGGCCGCCGGCCGGGAGGGTGCCCGGTTGGAGATCCTCGACCGCGACCAGGTGCTGCAACTGGCCGCGTCCGCCTCGCACGCCGCCACGGTCGAGGCGGAGGACTCCCAACTGCGGGAGGAACTGGAGTACTGGACCAGCCGCGCCGGCGGGACCGGGCTCACCGCGGAGGTGCTGCCGGAGCAGCCCACGCAGACCACTGTGCCGGGCCGGGACTTCGGTCGCCCCGGCACCCTGCCGGTCGGGCCGGGGCACGACCGGGCGGCGTCCTACGCGGTGCTCTACGGCGACCAGGACGAGCCGGTCGACTGGCTACGTGCCGGCGAGGCGCTGTCGGCTGCCTGGCTGGCCGCCACCCGACTGGGTGTCTCGATGGTGCCGCTCAGCGGCGTGGTCGAGGTGCCGGCCACCCGGCAGACCCTGCGCCAGATGCTCGCCGGGCTCGGCCACCCGTACCTCGGTCTGCGCCTGGGGGTCGCCGACCCGGCCCACGCCGGCCCACCGCACACCCCGCGACTGCCCCGCGAGCAGGTGGTGGACACCTCGGCCGTGTCCGGCGACGCCTAGCGGTGTGCCGTGTCGTGGCGAGGTCCAGGCGGCGATCGGCAAGGCGGAACATTCCCGCACGGCCGGCCACCGGCTAGCATCGCCGGGTGACCGTCGGTGCACCCAACCCCCGGCACGAGCCACCGTCGCTCGGCCTGAGCCCGCTGTCCCGAGTCCGTTTGGACGAACTGCTCCAGGAGATGCTGGATCGCGTCGGCGAGGTGGTGACCAGCCGGGAACGACTGCGGGCGCTACTCGACGCCGTCGTCGGCATCGGCACCGACCTGGATCTGCGCAGCACCCTGCGGCGCATCGTGCAGGCGGCCTGCGACCTGGCCGGTGCCCGCTACGGCGCGCTCGGGGTGATCGGCCCCGACCGGATGCTGCACGACTTCATCACCCACGGCATCTCCCCCGAGCTGCACGCGAAGATCGGTGATCTGCCGCACGGCCGGGGAGTGCTCGGCCTGCTCATCGACGAGCCGAAGCCGGTACGGATGCCGGACATCACCCAGCATCCGAACTCCTACGGCTTCCCGCCGCACCATCCGCCGATGCACACCTTCCTCGGGGTGCCGGTCCGCATCCGCGACCAGGTCTTCGGCAATCTCTACCTCGCCGAGAAGCAGGGCGGCGCCGAGTTCACCGAGGACGACGAGGAGATCGTCGTCGCGCTCGCCGGAGCGGCCGGCGTGGCGATCGAGAACGCCCGGCTGTACGCGCTGGCCCACCGGCGGGAACGCTGGCTCTCCGCCACCGCCGAGATCACCTCGGTGCTGCTCGGCGAGGTGCGCCGTACCGACGCGCTGACCCTGGTGGCCCGTCGCGCCCGCGAGGTCGCCGAGGCCGAGCTGGCCCTCGTGCTGCTCTACGACGAGGATGCGGACCATTTCACCGTCGAGGTCGTCGACGGCGTCGGTAGCCAGGCTCGCGCGCTGGTCGGCACGGTGCTGCCGGTCGCCGACACCAGCTTCGCCGGCCCGGTCGTGGCGGGCCGGCACGACTCGGTGGAGGATCTGGCCCACGCCGCGCCGTGGCCGGCGGTGCTGCACACCGGGCCGGCGGTGATCTCTCCGCTGGCCACCGCCGACACCCTGCACGGCGTGCTGGTGATCGCGCACAGCGCCGACCACGGCGGTGCCACCGACGACGACGTGACCCTGCTGGGCAGCTTCGCCGGTCAGGCGGCGCTGGCCATGGAACGCGCCCGTGGCCAGGAGGAACGCGAGCAACTGGTGGTTCTGGAGGACCGCGAGCGGATCGCCCGGGACCTGCACGACGTGGTGATCCAGCGGTTGTTCGCCACCGGCCTGCAACTGCAGAGCGCGGTGCCGTTGACGGCGCGACCGGAGGTCGCCAAGCGGATCAACGCCGCGGTCGACGACCTGGACACCACAATCAAGGACATCCGCCGCACCATCTTCGAGCTGCGTACCCCAATGAGCGCGGCGCTGCGTACCGAGATCCGCGAGGCGGTGGAAGCCGCCGCCGAGTCGTTGGGTTTCCGGCCGAGGCTGGAGCTGATCGGGCCGATCGACAGCGCCGTACCGGACGAGGTGCGCCCCGAACTCGCCGCCGTGCTCCGCGAGGCGCTGTCCAACGCGGTACGCCACGCCGAGGCCACGGCGGTGTCGGTGGCGGTACGCGTCGACGCCACCCAGGTCAGCGTCACCGTCACCGACAACGGAGTGGGCTGCGACCCGGCCGCCGCCCGGGGCGGGCTGGTGAACCTGCGCGAACGCGCCGAACGGCACGCCGGCACCTTCGAGGTACGCGGTGCCGAACCGCGCGGCACCGAGCTGCACTGGTCGGTCCCGCTCCGGGCCTGAGCCGCACTTGTCGGTCCCGCTGACGGGCCTGAGCCGCCGCAGCCCTGCGGGTGGGGTCAGTGGGTCTTGCCGAGCAGGCGGGTGGCCAGCACCGCGGCCTGGGTACGACGCTCCAGGCCGAGCTTGGCCAACACGCTGGAGACGTAGTTCTTCACCGTCTTCTCGGCCAGGAACATCTTGCTGGCGATCTCCCGGTTGGTCAGCCCCTCGGCGACGTACTCCAGGATGCGCCGCTCCTGCTCGGTGAGGGACTGCAACTCGCGGGGCTGCTCCACGCCGCTGCGGATGCGGTCCAGCACCCGGGTGGTGATCGCCGGGTCGAGCAGCGACTGACCGGCCGCCACCCGGCGTACCGCGTCGACGAGGTCGGTGCCGCGGATCTGCTTGAGCACGTACCCGGAGGCACCGGCCATGATCGCGGCGAAAAGTGCCTCGTCGTCCTCGTACGAGGTGAGGATCAGCCCCTTGATCGAGGAGTCCACGGCCCGGATGTCCCGGCACACGTCGATGCCGTTTCCGTCGGGTAGCCGGGCGTCGAGGATCGCCACGTCGGGCCGGAGCGCCGGAATCCGGCGGGCCGCCTCCGGGGCGGAGCCGGACTCACCAACCACCTCTATGTCGCCACTGGCATGCAGCAGATCGGCCAGACCACGACGGACGACCTCGTGGTCGTCAAGCAGAAACACCCGGATCATCCCCCCTTTCTACCCCCTCCCGCCCACCCCCGCCCGGGCCAAAAGTCCCAACCTCCCCCACCCAACCTCCCCCACCCACCCCACCCACCCCACCCACCCACCCACCCCACCCAACCAACTTCCACCCCGTTGATCATGAAGTTGTTGCGGCTGGGTCCGGCGTGGCGCGACAACAACTTCATGATCAGCTTCCGGCGGGTGGGGTCAGGGAGGGCGGGGTGTCCTGGGGGTTCGGGACGTGTGGCCCTGCTGGGTGGGTGGGGGCGGGGGGCACCGTGGGGAAGAGGTAGCAGGCGAATGCGAGGGGGCCCGACCATGGAAACCGGCTACACCGTCGAACAACTGCGGGCCGCCGCGACAGACGCGGTCCGTGCACCGTCGCTGCACAACGTCCAGCCGTGGCGGTTCCGGCTGCGCGACGGTGGAATCGAGGTGCTCCTCGACCCGACCCGGCGGCTGCCCGCCACCGACCCGAGCGGCTGGGGTGCCCGCGTCGCCGGCGGAGCGGCGCTGTTCAATTTGCGCCTCGCCCTGGCGGTGGCCGGCGCCCCGGCGACGGTACGACTGCGTCCGTACCCGTCGGAACCGGACGTGCTGGCCCGGCTGGTTCCGGACCTGCCGCGCCGACCCAGCCCCGCCGAGCAGAGCCTCTACGCGGCCATTCCACGCCGGTTCAGCAACCGTGCCCCGTTCTGGCCCGACCCGGTTCCGGCCGACTCCCGCTGGCGGCTGGGTGAGGCGGCCCGGGCCGAGCACTGCTGGCTGGAGTTGCTGATCGGGGTGAGCGCCGTCAACGCCTTCGCCGAGATCGCTCGCGGCGCGCACCGGGTCCTCGAACGCGACCCCGCCTACCGGGCGGAACGCGAGGCGTGGGTACGCGCGGGAGACGAGCCGGACGGCGTCCCGGTCACCGCCAGCGGCCCCCAGGCCGAGCCCCATGACCTGCTTCCGTCGCGTGGCTTCGGCGGTATTCCGCGGGCACCCGGACGCGACTTCGAGCCGGAGCCACTCGTGGCGGTGCTCGGCTCCGCCGGCAACACCGCCGTCGACCAGGTGGTCGCGGGTCAGGCGTTGCAGCGGATGCTGCTGACCGCCACCGACGCCGGGCTGTCCGTGTCGATGCTGTCTCAACCGATCGAGGTGCCGTCGGCCCGGGAGCAGCTCCGGCTGTCGCTGGGACGGTTCGGTACGCCACAGATGGTGATGCGGATCGGGTACGGCCAGCCGGGCCGGCCCACTCCCCGCCGCGCGGTGGACGAGGTGCTGGACCTGCCGGTGCACCTCGCCTAGCGGCTGTCAGCGGTGGGTGGCACCGGGGACGGCCGTCAGCGGGGTGGCACCGGGGACGGGACGTCGGTGGTCAGGGTCGCGAGCAGGCCGGCCTCCCGGGCCGGGTCCAGACCGACCGGCCGCCGGGCCGGTCGACCGGCGCGGGCCGGCACCGAACCCACCCGGCGCAACCAGGCCCAGGTGTCGACGACGGTTTCGGTCACCGGTCGGCAGCTGAGCCCGTCAGCGTACGCACGGGTGACGTCCATCTGCTGCATCCACCGGTACTCGTGCCCCGGCGGAATCCAGACCGGCAGATCGTTCCACGGTTCCACACCCGCGGCGAGCAGTTGCCCCGGCTCGACCCAACGCAGCCGAGCGTCAGCGCCGGTGGCCGTCACACCGACGGTGAGCAGCTCGCCCATGGTGGTGTGGCCGGGTCGGCTCACCACGTTGACCGCACCGGCCTGGCCGGCGACCCCGGCGTCCAGCAGGAAGGCCGCCAGGTCGCGGACGTCGACGTACTGCACGGGCAGGTCGGCAGGGCCGGGCGCGAGCACGTCACCGCCCCGGGCCAGGCGGTTCAGCCACCACGGCAGCCGGCCGATGTCCTCGCCCGGACCGAGGATCAGCCCGGCCCGGGCGAGCAGCACCCGGTCGCCGAACACCACGCGTAGGGCCCGCTCGGCACCGGCCTTGAGCGTCGGGTACTCACCGTCGATGTCGTCCGGGGCGGCGTCGACCAGCGGCGCCTGCTCGGTCACGCCGGCCGGTACCGGCCGGGCGTACACCGAACCGCTGGAGACGTAGACGTAGCGCCCGACCCGTTCGGCCAGCATCCGTGCCGTCGCCTGGGCGGCGCGGGGCGCGCCGTCCCAGGTGTCGACGACGAGATCCCACTCTCCCTCGGCCAGCGCGGCCAACCCGTCGACGGTGGTGCGGTCACCCACCAATTGCCGTACGCCAGCCGGGGGCGCCCCGTGCCGCCCCCGGTTGAACGTCGTCACCGCCCAGCCCCGGTGGATCGCCTCGGCGACCACCGCCCCGCCGACGAATCCCGACCCGCCCAGCATGAGGAGTTTCATCTGAGCCACCCTGCCCCTTGTCGCCGGCGTCTGGGTGGCTCGTTCACCGTCAGCGGATCTGCCAACGGCAGAAGCCGGCGACGACCTGCGCCTGGCCGGGTGGAAGGTGGGTGCCGTGTCCGGCGGACGGCGTGGGCGTCCGCCGGACACGGCCGGGCGGTGCCGCGGGCACGGCGGGCACCACCAGCCAGTTCCTTGGTGAAAGGACGGCGAGTCCCATCGTCGGCCCCACCGGATGCCGCGTCAACAACTTCCGGAAAAATATCGATACCTGGTTAGGCCGCAGCCGCGCTGTCCCGGATGACGAGTTCGGTGGCGAGTTCCACCCGGGGGCTCTCCACCTGCTCGCCTCGGGCCAGCCGCAGCACCGTCCGCGCCGCCAACATCCCCATCTCGGCCAGCGGCTGCCGCACCGTGGTCAACGGCGGCGAGCACCACTGGACCTCCGGCAGGTCGTCGAAACCCACCACGCTGATGTCGTCCGGTACGCGCAGACCGCGTTGCCGGACCGCCTCGTACACGCCCAACGCCATCTGGTCGCTCGACGCGAAGATCGCCGTCGGCGGCTCGGCCAGGCCCAGCAACCGCACCCCACCGTTGAAACCGGCCTCGTGGTAGAAGTCGCCCGGGCAAACCAGGTCCTCGTCGAAGGACAGCCCGGCGGCTTCCAGGGCCGCCCGGTAGCCGTCCATCCGGGCCCGGCTGCACATCAACTGCGGCGGCCCGGCGATGAACCCGATCCGCCGATGCCCCAGCCCGATCAGATACTCCGTCGCCCGCAGGCCCCCTGCCCAGTTGGTGGCACCGATCGTCGTCGCCTCCCGGGCCGGCAGGCCGTCCGCGTCGACGATCACGACCGGGATGCTCAGCCGGCGCAGCTCGGCCTGCAGGGGTGGCTCGACCATCGAGGTCACGAAGATCACGCCCTCGGTGCCCCGGCGGCGCATGCCGTCCAGCCACTGCTCCGCGGAGGAGGTCTGCCGGTGGATGGCCGACACGACGGTGCCCACCCCCGCAGCGTGCGCCACATCCTCCACACCCCGGATGATCTCCACCGCCCACGGACTGTCCAGGTCGTTGAAGACCAGGTCCACCAACCCCGAACTGGCCCGCATACTCGGCGGCCGACGCCGGTAACCATGCCGCGTCAGCAACTCCTCCACCCGCTCACGGGTCTGCGGAGCCACATCCGAACGACCATTGATCACCCGGGACACCGTCGGCACCGACACCCCCGCCAGGTCCGCTATCGCGGAAATCGTGATCTTCCGGGTGTCTCTGGCAACCACGGCACTCCCTACCCAACCGGTACGGCGACAGCCCGCACCCTGCCCCGGGGCGGCCAGGGCGGGCAACCAGCCGCCCGCCCACACCCTAGTGCCGAAAATTTCACTCGACTATCGGTAGTTGGCGCAGTTCACTCCGACGACCCCCGGTCGGCCTTCGGCGCGGCCGCACTGTCCCGGATGACGAGTTCGGTGGCGAGTTCCACCCGGGGGCTCTCCACCTTCTCACCGCGGGCCAGCCGCAGCACCGTCCGCGCCGCCAACATCCCCATCTCGGCCAGCGGCTGCCGCACCGTGGTCAACGGAGGCGAGCACCACCGGACCTCCGGCAGGTCGTCGAAACCCACCACACTGATGTCATCAGGCATCCGCAGACCGCGCTGCCGGACCGCCTCGTACACGCCCAACGCCATCTGGTCGCTCGACGCGAAGATCGCCGTCGGCGGCTCGGTCAGGCCCAGCAGCCGCGCCCCACCGGAAAAGCCGGCCTCGTGGTAGAAGTTGCCCGCCTGGATCAACCGGTCGTCGATCGGGATCCCGGCGGCTTCCAGGGCCGCCCGGTAGCCGTCCATCCGGGCCCGGCTGCACATCAACTGCGGCGGCCCCGCGATGAACCCGATCCGCCGGTGCCCCAGCCCGATCAGATACTCCGTCGCCCGCAGGCTCCCCGCCCAGTTGGTGGCGCCGATGGTCGGCGCGTCCTGGGCGGGGACACCCGCCGGGTCGACGATCACGGCCGGGATGTTGAGCCGGCGCAACTCCGCCTGCTGTGGCGGTTCGAGGGTGGAGGTCACGAAGATGACCCCCTCGGTGGACCGGGTCCGGATGTTGTCCAGCCACTGCTTGGCCGAGGACGAGCGGCGGTGGATGGCCGACACGACGGTGCCCACCCCCGCAGCGTGCGCCACATCCTCCACACCCCGGATGATCTCCACCGCCCACGGACTGTCCAGGTCGTTGAAGACCAGGTCCACCAACCCCGAACTGGCCCGCATACTCGGCGGCCGACGCCGGTAACCATGCCGCGTCAGCAACTCCTCCACCCGCTCACGGGTCTGCGGAGCCACATCCGAACGACCATTGATCACCCGGGACACCGTCGGCACCGACACCCCCGCCAGGCGGGCGATGGCCGCGATGGTCACTGTCCGGTTGTCGTTGGCAGCCATGCGCCCTCCCTACTTCGCTCATCCCTCGACGCCGCCGGCGGTAGCGCCGACGGGCTGACGTACGGCGACGGCGCGGTGCCCGAGCGCCGGCGACACCCGCTACTGCTTCTTCGCGACCCTGGTGATGTCCTTGACGATCTCGTCCGGCCGCTTCGTGCCGGCGATCAGCTGGGCCACACTCTCGTTTACCTGCTGACCCACCGCCGGTGGGTACGCCTGGTCGAGGTAGAGCTGGAAGCCGGTCGCGATGCCCAGGTTCGCCGCCACGACCTGGTTGTTGAGGTCCTTGATCCCGCCGACCGCGGCCTGGTTGGTGGGCAGTACCGCGCCGGTCTGCGCGGCCCGGCGCTGGTTCCTCGCCTGGAGCAGCGTCCGCAGGAACTCCACGGTTGCGGGCGGTGCGTCGCGGCCGACCACGAAGCCGTTACCGCCACCGAACGCGTCGGTGGCCGAGCCCTTGCCGTCCTCGACGGCCGGGAAGGGGAAGAAGGCGAGCCGGTCACCGAGGCCGCGCTTGCTGGTCGAGGAGGACGCCTGCACCGACGGCGCCCACTGGCCCATCAGCTCCATGGCAGCTTCCTCGTTGCCCATCGTCGCGGCCTGCCCGGTCTCGGACCCGTACTCCGCGCGCAGGTAGCCCTTCTGGAACGGCTGCATGTCGACCAGTTCCCGGAGGCGTTCACCGGCGGCGACGAAGACCGGCGTGTTGAAGTTCCGGTCCTCGGCCGCGCGCTGCAGCGCCTCGAGACCGCCGATCCGCATCGCCAGGTACGCCCAGTAGTAGTGCCCGGGCCACTTGTCCTTGCCGCCGAGCGCGATCGGGGCGATGTTGACGGCCTTGAGCTTGGTGACAACCTCCAGCAGTTCGCCCCAGGTCTTCGGCGGCGTCTCGATGTTGGCCTTGGCGAAGTGGTCCCGGTTGTACCAGAAGCCGACCATGCCGATGTCGAACGGAATGCCGTAGATCTTGTCGTTCACCGTGTACGGCTGCAACGAGGCGGGCAGCAGCTGACCGATCCAACCCTGGACCTCGCTGGTGATGTCCTTGACGAGACCGGCCTCGACCTGCTGCTGGAGTGCCCCGCCGCCCCACGACTGGAACAGGTCCGGTGGCATCGCCGCCTCGACCGCACCGTTCAGCTTCGTCTTGAACGCCTCGACCTCCAACGGCTGCACCTCGACGGTGACGTGGGTGTGCGCGTTCTCGTACTGCCGTGCCAGATCAGCCCAGACGCTGAGCATCGGCTCGGCGTCCTGGACGTGCCACCATCTGATCTTCTGCGGGCTCGCGGAAGCGCCGCCGTCCCCATCCCCGCAGGCGCCGAGCAGGAGTGCGCCGGCACCAGCGCCGGCCAACCCCAGCAGCGACCGGCGGGAGAGGTGCGATGTCATGGTTCATCCCTTCGGGAGGCGTAGTACGCGGAGGGAACACCACCGCGCTCGGCGGCGGCCATGAAAACGGGATCGCAAGTTTCGCTTCGATACCGGTATTTTCGACGTGATGGCCGGCACGTTACGACGGCTTTGCGTCGCCGGTCAAGGGGGTGTCGCGAGCCGACGCGAGCCGATACCGTGAGCGCAATCTTGGCACTTCCGGAGTATTTCCGGGAATAAACCGGGATCGTGACCTGAAGGAGTCGAACATGTCGACCGAGATCGCAGACGTGGCTATCGCCCGGTCGATCCGCAACCCCGTCCTCACCGGCTTCCATCCGGATCCGTCGATCCTGCGGGTCGACGGCGACTACTATCTGGCTACCTCCACCTTCGAGTGGTATCCCGGTGTGCGGGTGCACCACTCGAAGGACCTCGTCCACTGGCGGGAGCTCGGCGGGATCATCACCGAACGACGCCTGCTCGACCTGCGCGGCTGCGGCGACTCCAACGGGATCTGGGCGCCCGACCTCACGTACCACGACGGACTGTTCCACCTGGTCTACAGCGACGTCGCCAGCTTCGCCAGCGGTTACTGGGACGCTCAGAACTTCCTCACCACCGCGCCGACCATCACGGGACCGTGGTCGGACCCGGTGCGGCTGCACTCGCACGGCTTCGACGCCGCGCTGTTCCACGACGACGACGGCACCTCCTGGCTGCTGGCGATGAGTGCTGACTGGCGGCCTGGGCGCGACCGCTTCGGCGGCATCGAGATTCAGCAGTATGACCCGGCCCGACGGCAACTGGTCGGCCGACCCCGGATCATCTTCACCGGCACCGAGGTAGGCCTGACCGAGGGACCACACCTCTACCGGCACGACGGCTGGTACTGGCTGGTCACCGCCGAGGGCGGCACCAGTTGGGAGCACCAGGTCACCGTGGCCCGGTCGCGGGACCTGTTCGGACCGTACGAGGTGGACCCGGCCGGGCCCCTGCTCACCTCGGTCGGTCGCCCGGAGCTGACGTTGCAGAAGGCCGGTCACGGCAGTCTGGTCCGTACCCAGCGTGGTGAGTGGTACCTGGCCCACCTGGTGGCTCGCCCCTACACTCCGCTCGGCAACTGCGTCCTCGGGCGGGAAACCGCAATACAGAAGGTCGACTGGTCGCCGGGAGGCTGGCCGTGCGTGTCCGGCCGGGTTCCGGCCGACGAGATCCCCGCCCCGGACCTGCCGGCCCATCCGTGGCCCGACGAGCCGGCCACCGACCACTTCGACGCTCCCCAGCTGGGTGCCGGCTGGTCGACCCTGCGGCGACCGGCGACCGACGACTGGATCGATTTGCGCTCCCGCCCGTCGTACCTGCGGGTGCACGGTGGCCAGTCCCCCGTCGGTAAGCAGACGCCGAGCCTGGTGGCGCGGCCGGTGGGTGCGGTCCGTTGCTCGCTGGAGACCGTCGTCGAGTTCGACCCGGGCGACCACCGGCACCTGGCGGGCATCACCGGCTACTACAACACCGAGAACTGGCACCACCTCTACCTGACCCGGGCCGACGACGGACGCTCCGTGCTGGAGCTGCTCAGCTGCGACGGCGGCCACCGCACCGCGTACCCGCAACTGACCGTCGACACGGGTGGTCGGCTGCGGGTGGGGCTGCGGGTCACCTTCGACGGCCCGGTGCTGCACTTCGCGTACGACCTCGGTGACGGTTGGCGGCGACTGCCGGTGGAACTGGATGCCACCATCCTCTCGGACGAACACGCGGCCCGGATCGTCGACGGCGAGCCAGCGGCCTGGGGCTTCACCGGCGCCCTGCTCGGCCTCTGGGTGCAGGACATCGGCGGCGACGGGCGTTACGCCGACTTCGACCACGCCACCTATCTCGAGCACTGATCCGCATCGGTGGGCGGCGCACGCCGTCCGACCGACCCGCTGCCGGCGGGCCCTCGACCCGGGCCGGCTCGACCCCGTCCACGGAACCCGCGGGAGCGAGCCGGCCCGGCCACTTCCACAGCGGCGACGGGGCCTTGGATCCGGAAGTTTCCGGTTGTAAACCGGACGTTCCAGCAGTGCACAGGGCCCACTTCCGGAATTTTTCGTGGTTGACTGCGGCCATCGATGGCCCTAACGTTTCGGCCAAGTTACCGATCGACATCCGGAAAAATATCGGCGCCCTCCGCGACCACGAGACACGTCCGGTCACGGCGCCACGTTCCGCTGCCAACCTGCTCAGCACCGGCCCTAGCCTGCACTTCATGATCGACATTTGTCGATTGAAGATCGAGAGGAATGCAGATGAAGTTGAGACGGTGGATGGCCGTCGGTGCGGTCGCCGTCGCGACCGCGACGGCATTGAACATGGTGCCGGCCACGGCCGGCCGGCCGTACGACCCGACCGCACAGACCCTGGGCGCACTCGGCCTGCGCCACGGCCTGCACATCGGCACCGCGGTCAGCGCGGACGCCCTCAACGACACCGCCGACCCGGAATACCGCAAGATCACCGCATCCGAGTTCGTCTCGGTCACCGCCGAGAACGCCATGAAGTGGGAGAGCCTCGAACCCACCCGCGGCACCTACAACTGGGAGCCGGCCGACCAGCTCGTCAACTTCGCCAAGCGCAACCGCCAGAGCGTACGAGGTCACGTGCTCGTCTGGCACAACCAGCTGCCGCAGTGGCTGACCGAAGGGGTCGCCGACGGCTCGATCAGCAAGCAGGAGCTGCGCGAGCTGCTGCGCAAGCACATCACCACGGTGGTCAAGCGCTACAAGGGCAAGATCTGGCAGTGGGACGTCGTCAACGAGGCGGTCAGCGACCCCTGGGACACTCCGCCCACCCTGCACTACAAGGGTTTCTGGGCCGAGAACCTCGGGCCCGGCTACCTCGCTGACGCGTTCCGGTGGGCCCGCGCCGCCGACCCCAAGGCACTGCTGTTCTACAACGACTACAACATCGAGGCGTTCGGCTCCGGCAACCCGGCCGACGACAAGACCCAGTTCGTCTACGACATGGTCAAGCGGCTGCGCGCCCAGGGCGTACCGATCGACGGCGTCGGCGCACAGGGCCACCTCGGCACCCAGTACGGCAACTTCAACACCTTCCAGGTGACCGAGGCGCTGAAGAAGTTCACCTCGCTCGGGGTGGCGACCGCGTTCACCGAGGTGGACGTCCGTAGCCAGATGACCGAGGCGGTTCAGGCCGGCAACACCGAGGAGATCAACCCCAGGTTGCAGGCGTCGGCCGCCAACCACAGCGTGCTGATGAAGGCCTGCCTGGCCGTCCGCAGCTGCCTCTCGTACACCGTCTGGGGCTTCAGCGACAAGCACTCCTGGGTGCCGGGCTGGTTCGACGACCCGCCCGAGGGCCTGGCCACCATCATGGACGAGAACTACCAGCCCAAGCTGGCCTACCACGAGATCAAGTCCGACCTGATCCTCGCCGGCCCGCCGTACGTCCTGCCCCGCATCGCACCCAAGCCCCGCCGCTGATCCTCGTCACGGCGGGCGGACCAGCCATCCACCACCAGCGGGCCGGGTGGGGCGCTCGGCGCCCCACCCGGCCCACCCAGCGGAAGGTCCGACCGATGTCGTCCACCACGCAGCCCCTGCATCCCCCGCGTGCCGCGTCCAGGCTGGGCCTTGGACCGCCGCCGGTACGGCCCACCGAGGTGATCGGCACCGAGCGGGTCATGTGCCTCACCTTCGACGACGGACCGCACCCGGAGCACACCCCGCACCTGCTCGACATCTTGGCCGCCCACGACGTCCGGGCGGTCTTCTTCCTTCAGGGCGACCGTGTCATCGAGCATCCCGGGCTGGTACGCCGGATCGTCGAGGCCGGGCACGCGCTGGGCAACCACAGCATGCACCACGACGACATGGGCTCCTGGACCGCCGGCCGGATCGCCTCGGACCTGCTGGAGACCAACGCGGTCATCCGGCACGCCGTCCCGCACGTCCGGGTCCCCTACTTCCGGGCACCGTACGGCGCCTGGGGCCAGACGCCCAGCGTGGCCACGGCGCTCGGGATGCGACCGATGGGCTGGCGGCTCGCCGTGACGGACTGGGAACCGCCCGGCACTGACGAGCTGCTGCGGCGCCTCATCGAGGGCGTCGCACCGGGCGCGGTGGTGCTGCTGCATGACGGCGGCGGCGACCGCAGCCAGACCGTCGACGCCGTCGACCGGGCCATCCCCGCACTGCACGCGGACGGTTGGCGTTTCGCGCTACCCACCAGCGCGGACGGGCGCTGACCGCATCCGCCCCGCATCCGCCCCGCGACCGTCCGCCTGGCCGGCCTGCCCGGCACCGCCTGACCGCTGCGCGGATCACCGCGGCTGATCCGGACCTGCGCCCGCCAGCGAAAGTTTGCCCGGATCACCGTAGGTGATCCGGACCGAAGCCCGCCAGCGCGGATTCGCGCGGGACATGCAGCGAGAGGTCCGGGGACAGGGCGGCGAGGAAGTCCGGTGCGTCGAAGGCCGCGCCCGCCGAGGCGACACCGACGGTCCTGGCCCGGCCGGTGAGGATGCGGTCGACGGCCTCAACCGCGAGCGGCGCGCTGATCGCGTAGATGTCCCGACCGGTCGCCGCCAGGCGTCGTTGCGTACCGCCGGCTCGGACGAGCACGTCGACGACGAAGGTCTGCGCGGATCGGCCGCGCTCATCGACAGCGGTCGGCGCCGACGCGTCCGCGGCGGACAGGTCCGCCGCCGCCGTGGCCGCCATGTATGTGCACACCCGTGGGACGGCCAGGTGGCTGGGCACGGTGACGACGTCGGCCATCGTGAACTCCCCGATGACGCGTTGCGAGCCGAGCGGAGCCGGGAACGGCCACTCCAGAGTCGACGGCGCGTCATCGTGGTACTCCAGCTTTCCGCTGGTGTAGCGGACCCGGCGGCGACCTCGTCGCTGTGCCGACACCGCGCCCGAGGCGCGGGTTCCGGCGGTGGGTCGCCAACTGGTCAGACCGTAGGCGATGTGCGCCTCGTCCGCCGCCGCCCAGTCGTCCATGACGGTGGTGACCAGCAGGTCACCGAGACCACCGAAGAACGCCATCGCCGGGACCACCACGACGCCCGCGGCGCGGGCCGGCGCCGCGAAGTGCCGGAACGTGTCGAGGTTCGCCTCGATCTCCGCCGCCACGTCGACGTACGGGATGCCGGCGCGCAGCGCCGCCGCCACCAGCGCGGCGGCGGTGGAGGCGAACGGTCCGGCACAGTTGATCACAGCGGTCGCGCC
The DNA here is from genome assembly GCF_042898635.1 of Micromonospora sp. NPDC000442. NCBI lineage: Bacteria > Bacillati > Actinomycetota > Actinomycetes > Micromonosporales > Micromonosporaceae > Micromonospora > Micromonospora sp. NPDC000442. The sequence continues at coordinate 17,130 of NZ_JBIAYZ010000024.1, forward strand.
GCGCAGCGCACGGTCGAGGGAGGCCGGATCGTCGACCGCCGCCTGTCGCGTTTCCAGCCCCGGTCGGGTCCGCGCCAGCGCCAGCAGCTTGTCCTGGTCACGACCGAGCAGCAGCGGCAGGTAGCCGCGCTCGCACAACTCCGCGACCACGAACCTGCCGGTGTGCCCGTACGCGCCGAACACCGCCACCGCTGCACCCGATCCCATGCCTGCTCCCTGCTCGCCGCTCGACGTGATCTTCTGGGCATGACTCTGCCGGGGCCGGCGAGGCGGGGCGAGTGTCTGGAACGACACGACCCGTACAATTTCCGACATGAGCGCTGCCCCGCACTCCGTCGCGATCGCCGCCACCGACGGAATGCTCCACTTCGAACTGGCGCTGGCCTACGAGGTCTTCGGCTCCGCACCGGACGCCGTGCCCGGCCCCTGGTACGACGTCCGGGTGTGCGGCACGCACCCCGTCCACGTCGGCCGGTTCCGGCTGGAGCCGGACCACGGGCTCGACCGGTTGGCGGACGCCGACACCGTGATCGTTCCCGCCCTGGCGGACGTCGACGAGGAGCCGCCCATCGACCTGGTCGAGGCGGTGCGTACGGCGCACGAATCGGGTGCGCGGGTGGTCTCCCTCTGCACGGGCGTGTTCGTGCTCGCCGCCGCCGGCCTGCTGGACGGGCTGCGGGCGACGACGCACTGGGCCCACACCACTGCCCTGGCCGCGCGCTATCCGCGGGTGACCGTCGACCCGGACGTGCTCTACGTCGACAACGGCTCGGTGCTCACCTCGGCTGGCAAGGCCGCGGCGATGGACCTGTGCCTGCACCTGGTCCGCCGTGATCACGGCCCGGCGACCGCCAACGTGGTCGCGCGTCGCCTGGTCGTGCCACCCCACCGGGCCGGTGGTCAGGCCCAGTTCGTCAGCACACCGGTGCCCGCCCAGGACGGTCATCCCCTGACCGAACTGCTCCCCTGGGTGATGCACCGACTGGATCAACCGCTCACCGTCGAGGATCTGGCCCGCCGGGCGAACCTCAGCTCCCGTCAGCTGGCCCGCCACTTCCGCTCGGTGACCGGCACCACTCCGCTCCAGTGGCTGCTCACGCAGCGGATCCGCCGCGCGCAGGAACTGCTGGAAGGCACCGACGACAGCATCGACACCATCGCCTCGGCCGCTGGCATGGGCACGGCGACGACGTTACGCCGGCATTTTCACCGCACGATCGGGGTACCGCCGGACACCTACCGGCGTACCTTCCGAGTCTGAGCTGTGCCCACGGGCGGAAACCGCGTCTCCGCAGCTGGACGGTGTTGCGCCATAGATGGTGGGCGATACTGGGTTTGAACCAGTGACCTCTTCCGTGTCAAGGAAGCGCGCTCCCACTGCGCCAATCGCCCGTGGTGAACCGGCGACACCCGCGGGTGTGGCCGGACCGCGAGCGGACGACGGGATTCGAACCCGCGACCCTCACCTTGGCAAGGTGATGCGCTACCAGCTGCGCTACGTCCGCCTGCTCCCGTCATCCGCCGGGAACGGGCCAACTGTACCCGATGGCAAGATCGCCGGGGGCGCCGCCCCGGCACGACCGTGATTGCGCCGCTCATCCCCCGGGTACAGACCTCTCCCGACAGCACACCGCACCCCCCGGACAAAGGAGGCTGTCATGGGAATCGGCACCAGCATCTTTCTGTTGGCGCTCGGCGCCATCCTCACCTTCGCGGTCAACGCCAGCGTCGGCGGGCTCGACCTGGACGTGGTCGGCTGGATCCTGATGGCCGCCGGCGTGCTCGGCCTGATCCTGACGACGCTCGTCTGGGGCCGCCGTCGCCAGACGGTCGCCACCACGACGGAGGAGCCGGTGGAATACCGCCGGGTCGAGGAGCGTCGGGACGTCGCACCGCCGATGTGACCGGTAGGGCGGTGGCGGTCACCGGACGGTGGCCGCCACCGCCGCCACGCGTCGACGGCCTGGCGGCGGGCGCAGCTCGTCGGCTCAGGAGGAGCCGGCGGCCAGTTCCGTGGCGACCGGCTCGTCCCAGTCGATCCGGTAGCGCTGCTCCGGGCCGAGCGTCCGCTCCGGGTCGAGAAAGGTACGCAACGCCAGCGGCATCATGAATCGCATCATCCGCTTCGCGATCGGGCCGACCGTCTTGGTGGAGGTCGTCTGCCGACCCCGCCGGAGGACCTTCTCGACCCGCCCACGGCGCAGCCGCTCGTACGCGTCGAAGGCGGCCGGCACGTCGGGGTGGTCCCGCAGGCAGCGGGCCAACTGCACGGCGCTCTCCACGGCCAGTGACGCGCCCTGGCCGGAACTCGGTGACGGCGCGTGCACCGCGTCACCCACCAGCACCATCCGACCGCTGTGCCAGCGCGGCACCGACGGCATGCTCTCGATCGATCCGATGGCCACCAGGTCGTCCGGCTCGGTGTGGGCGAGCACCTGCCGGGCCGGCACGTCGTCGGCGAACACCTCGCGGAGCCGGTGCAACCACTGCGGCCTCGGGGTCCGGCTCGCCTCGGCGTAGCTGGTCGGCCGGCGGTCCGGAACGTTTGCGAACCAGGCGGTGCGGCCGTCGGGCTGCACCCAGTAGCCGAAGAAGGCCCGGGAACCGAAGACGAAGTACATCGCCTCCGGATCGGCGTCGGGCACCACGTACCGGGCCGCGCCGCCGAGGTTCAGCAGCGGCAGCACCTGCGGCGCGGGTGCCTGCGGGTCGATAAGCGTACGCACCCGGGAGCGGATGCCGTCCGCGCCGACCAGCATGTCGGCGCTGGCCGTGGAGCCGTCGGCGAATCGGGCGAGCACGCCGTCACCGCGCTGCTCGGCGTCGACCAGCCGCTTGTCGTACCGGATGCGCACGCCCTGCGCCTCGGCCCGTTCGCGCAGCACCCGGGCCAGGTCGTCGCGCCACAGCCCGAGCGTGACCGGTTCCACCGCCACGTGCGGGAAGGCGCCGATGCGACCCCCGCGACCGTCGGTGACCACGGTCCGTCGCATGGGCAGGCCGACGCCCTCGACGGACCGCTCGGCGTCGACCGAGCGCAACGCGGCCAGCCCGTTGGGTGCCATGGTCAGGGTGACCCCGCTCCCCTCGGCCGGCGACGGGTGCGCCTCGTGGACGGTGGCCTCGATCCCGGCGCGGCGTAGCGCCATCGCGGTCACCGGACCGGCTATCCCGCCACCGATCACCAGCGCGGTTCGGACGGCTGTCATGCGCGACCCCCCATGGTCTCCTGCCAGGACTTCGCATAGTCCGGCTGCTTGAGTGACTCGATCAGCTCGGTGACGAACCGGCGCTCCGCCTCCAGCAGCGCGAGCGCGTACTGCTCCTCGACCAGGAAGATCCACGCGACGCCGTCGGCGCGGGCCTCGTCCATGGTCGTGCGGGTCTCCTCGATCCGGCCGGCCAGCGCCGCCGACCGGCGACGCAGCACCTCGACGGCCTCGTCGGGCGGGAGCAGGCTGAGCAGCGACAGCGCGACGGCGAAGTGCGGATATTCCTCGCGGGGCTGGGCGAGCAGGGAGCGCAGCCAGTCGTGCACCTCGTGCCGGCCCTCTTCGGTGATCGCGTACACCGTGCGCTCGGGTCGGGCGCTGTCCCGGACCGTCTCCTGCGCGGTGACGAAACCGGCTCGGGCGAGCTGCTCGATGACCATGTAGAGCGAGCTGCGGGTGTAACGGATGTGCCGATCCTTGCCGGTCTGCTTGAGTCGTCGGCCCAGCTCGTAGGGGTGCATCGGCTCCCACAACAACCAGGCCAGCACGGCCAGCGCCAGCGGGTTGGGCACTCTCCGACGTCGCTCCACCACAGCTCCTTTAGTCAGTGCTGACTATGCAGGACTGACCAATGAGCGTCAACCCGCTTTCGACGGGTGCGACGGAGACATGCGAAAGGCCCGCTACCGGATCTCCGGTAACGGGCCTTCAACTGTTGGATCTGCTGGTGGGCGATACTGGGTTTGAACCAGTGACCTCTTCCGTGTCAAGGAAGCGCGCTCCCACTGCGCCAATCGCCCTTGCTGTTCTTACCGAGGTGGGGACGGGATTTGAACCCGCGTACACGGCTTTGCAGGCCGTTGCCTCGCCTCTCGGCCACCCCACCGAGGTTGCCCCCGTCACGCGTGGCGGCAGCTCCGAGCGGACGACGGGACTCGAACCCGCGACCCTCACCTTGGCAAGGTGATGCGCTACCAACTGCGCTACGTCCGCACGCCCCGGGTGTACCCGGTGACGGATGAGAACTCTAGCCGAGCGGTGGAACGGATGCCAAATCGGGCTCCCGTCCCGGCGAGTCCGGAACTGTCCGGCTTCCGACTGTCGTAAGCAGGATCAACAGGGGTTTGGTGACCGGCCGTATCCAATTCAATCGGATACGGTGACGGGCGTGACGAGACGTGCGGCGGAAATCCGCCTGGATGCCCTGCTGCGCACCGCATGTGACGTGATCGGGCAGCGCGGGTTGGCGAACACCCGCACGGCTGACGTGGCGCAGGCCGCCGGCGTGAGCCAGGCGCTGGTCTTCTACCACTTTGCCACGAAGGAACGGTTGCTCGCCCAGGCCTTCGCGTACGCCGTCGAGCAGGATCTGGCCCGGCTCGACGCGGTCACCCGTTCCAGCGCCCCGCCGCTGACCAAGCTCCGCCGCATCCTGCGCCTCTACACTCCGGCCGGGCGCGCCACCTCCTGGTCCATGTGGATCGACGGCTGGGCGGAGTCCCTGCGTACCCCCGAGTTGGAGAAGGTCTCCCGCAAGCTGGACCTGCGCTGGCGGCAGGATCTCGCCACCGTGATCGCCGACGGGGTCCGGGAAGGCAGCTTCGTCTGCGCCGACCCGGCCGGCGCCGCCTGGCGGATCAGCGCCGTGATGGACGGCCTGGCGGTGCAACTCGCGGTGCACGACCGGGTGATCTCCCGTCGGCAGTTCGCCGAGTGGGTGCGCCTGGTGACCGCCCGCGAGTTGGGACTGGATCCCGAACAGTTGGATTAGCCGCACCGGCGGCCGGCCGGATCCGAGGGTTACCGGCGCCACCGAATCCGGCGGGTTACCCGAGCCACCGGCGGGAACAAAGGCGGCATGGAGCTGCTGAAGACGTACCGGCGCAGCCTGGCCGAGTTCACCGACCGGGTGGAACAGGTGCACCCCGGACAATGGTCGGCCGCCACCCCCTGCCCCGGCTGGGACGTCCGCACACTTGTCAACCATGTGGTCAGCGAGGAACGTTGGAGCGTGCCGCTGCTCGCCGGACGCACCATCGACGAGGTCGGTGACCGCTACGACGGTGACCAGCTCGGTGCCGACCCGATCAAGGTCGCCCGTGAGGCCGCGGCGCAGGCCGAGGTCGCCGCGACCAGTCCGGGCACCCTGGACCGGACCGTGCACCTGTCGGCCGGTGCCACCTCCGCCGAGGAGTACCTGCACCAGATGCTTGCCGAACACCTCGTACACGGCTGGGACCTGGCGGTGGCGATCGGCGCGGACCCGACGATGGACGCCGACGCGGTCGCCGAGGCGGCCCGCTGGTACTCCCGCCACGTCGAGGACTACCGGCGCAACGGGCTCGTCGAACCCGAGATCGAGTTGCCCGCCGGGGCCGGCGAACAGGACCGCCTCCTGGCCGCCTTCGGCCGCGACCCCGACTGGGCCCCGTGACCTGACCCGACGCCACGGTGGGGCGGACGGATTCCGTCCGCCCCACCGTGGCCCAGGTCAACTCAGGTAACCGCCGTCGCGGGGTACCGTCCGCCACCGGCTCCGCGGGTCCGACCGCCGTTCCCAACGACCCGGCGCCGGACCACCGGCATCGACCACGGCCTCGGGCTCACGGGTCAGCTGCCGCAACCGCAGCAGCAGGCCCACCCCGAGGAAGAGCAGCAGACCGCCGAGAAGGAAAGCCACCTCGGTCAGACCGAGCCCGCTGCCCGTCTGGTTACCGGCCGCGTCGGCGTCCGGCGGGTCGGCCGCCCCACCCGCGTACCCCGCGTCATCGGCGGGATCGCTCTCCTCCTCGGTCGGATCCACCGTCGGCACCTCGACCGGCTCCTCCGTCGGGTCGACCGTCGGCACCTGCGACGGAGTGGGTGACGCGGTCGTGGGGCGGGCTTCCACACCCCGACCCACCACCTCGCGGGTCGCCGTCTGACGGGACAGCAACCGCAGGTTCCGGTCGTACGCCTCAGCGGCGAGGCTCACCTGTCCCCGGTCGACGTCCCGGGCGAACGCGATCCGGTACTGCGCGGTGACCGTACGCCCCGGGCAGAGCGTGCCCGGGTCGAGCTGGCGGTCGGTCAGCCGTGCCGCGTCACCCTCGGTACGCACCTCCACCGGGAACGAACCGGTCTCCTCGATCCGATCCACCCGCACCTGGTCCAGCCGCAACCCCTGCACACCCAGCACCAGGGACCAGCGCACCTTGATGCAGTCACCCTGGTCGTCGCGGGACACCACAGCGGAGACCGTCGCCACCCGCCCACCGGCGGTGAACTGGTCCGGCAGGCCGCCGAGTTCGGTGGCGAACGCCGCGTGCGCCGGCGCGGCCATGGCGAAGTCCACCCCGGTGAGACATGCCAGCGCCACCCCGATCCGTAGCGTGTAACGCCACAGCCTCTTCACGATCCGTCCTCCCGTTGGTCGCCTCCATTCGCAACGCTAGGAGCGCGGGAGGCCACCCGGTAGACGGGCGTGTTCGCACGTACCGTGAAGCGAGATGCCCGATTTCACCTACGGTATTGAACCGGTCACGGATCACCCGCGACACGCCGGGCGCGGTGACGGTGGACAATCACCGGATGTCCGCCCTCTCCGCCGCTTTCGTCCGGCTGCATGCCCGGCTCGCCCCCGTCGCCTTCGTACCCGAGGTGCGGCTGCACCAGGCGGACGAGCCGATCGGGTTGTGGGAGCTGACCGAGGGCGAGTTCCGCAGCGACCGACCGCCACCGTTCTGGGCCTTCGCCTGGGCGGGCGGCCAAGGCCTGGCGCGCTACGTCACCGACCACCCGGAGACCGTCGCCGGCCGCCGGGTACTCGACCTGGCCTCCGGCTCCGGCCTGGTGGCCATCGCCGCCGCCCGGGCCGGCGCGGCCGGCGTCCGCGCCGTGGAGGTCGACGAACTTGCCGTCGCGGCCGTCGCGCTCAACGCCGAGGCCAACGGGGTACGCGTCGACGCCGAACTCGGCGACATCCTCGACGGCGACGCGGGCGACGCCGAGGTGATCCTGGCCGGCGACGTCTTCTACAGCGAGGCGATGGCCAACCGGGTGCTGCGGTTCCTGCTGCGTGCCACCCGAGCCGGCGCGTCGGTGCTGGTCGGCGACCCGGGACGGGCCTTCCTGCCCCGGGAACGCTTCGACGAACTCGCCGCCTACGACGTGCCGGTCAGCGAGGCGCTGGAGAGCGTACGGGTGAAGCGCACCACGGTGTGGCGGTTGCGCGCCGGGCGGCCGGAGGCGGCCGACTAGCGTGACGCCGTGCTGTTCCGCAGCTGGGAGCAGGTTCCGACGGTGCCCGCAGATGCCGGGGCTGGCGTCGCCCACTGGCCCGAGGTGGCCCGGGTCGCCGACCACGTGGGCGTCGAGCACCTGCTGGTGACCCGGCACGCCCTGGTCCGGCAGGTGCTCACCGACCCCACGACGTTCCGACCCGACAACGCGCTGGACGCGGTCACCCCGCTGCCGGTGGCCGCGCTGCGGCTGCTCGCCGCCCACCGGTTCCGGCTACCGCCGACCCTTGCCAACAACGGCGGAGCCAGTCACCCGGGAATCCGTACCCTGGTCGCCGACGCCCTGCACCCGACCCGGGTGGCCGCCCAACGGGACTGGCTGGCCACGCTGGTCCGGCAGCGGGTGGCCGAACTGACCGCCACCCTGGACACCGGCGTACCTGTCGACCTGCACGCGGGCCTCGCCGCCGACCTGCCGCTGCTGGTCCTGGCCCGGCTGGTCGACCTGCCCGACGCTCCCGTCGCGGCGGTGAAGGAGTTCGCCCGCGCGGCACTGGAACTCTTCTGGGCGCCGCTGGACGCCGACCGGCAGCAGTTGCTCGCCGTCGAGGTGGGCCGTTTCCACCGGCTGCTGCGGGAATTCGCGGCCACCGGCGACGGCCTGGCGGCGTCCCTGCGCGCCGCCGGGCATCCACCCGACATGGTCGTCGGCGCGCTGTTCTTCCTGTTGGTCGCCGGCCAGGAGACCACCTCGCAGTTCCTCACCCTGCTGCTGCACCGGCTCACCGGTGAGCCGGCGGTACTCGCCGGGCTGCGCGACGGATCCGTGTCGGTAGCCGACGTGGTCGAGGAGGGGCTGCGGCTGGAACCGCCGATCGTCACCTGGCGGCGGGTCGCCGCCGTGGACACCACGCTGGGCGGGACGGTGGTGCGGGCGGGTACCAGTGTGGTCTTGTGGCTGGCCCGGGCCGGACGGGACCCGGAGGTCGTGCAGTCGCCGGACGAGTTCCGCCCGGGGCAGCGCGGGTCGCGCCGGCATCTGGCCTTCGGGGCGGGCGTGCACCGCTGCGTCGGCGACCAACTCGCCCGGATGGAAGCCACCACGCTGGTGACCGAGGCCGCACCGATGCTGACCGGGGTACGCGTGGTGCGGCCGCCCCACTACCCCGACAACCTCACCTTCCGGATGCCCGACACCTTCGTCGTCCGCCGCTGACCGGCACCGTGGTTCAGGTGGTCTCGTCGGCCCAGGCGCGCCAGTCGTCGAGCACGCCGTACAGCGCCGGGGTGAGCCAGCCCGGCGCGGAGCGCCGGAACACTCCCGGGTCCATCGAACCGGCCCCGGTCGGCAGCGCGCCGAGCAGGTTCGGCAGCAGGTCGCTGAGGTTGGCCCAGTGCACCAGCTCGGGTTCGGCCGGCCAGGCGCCGATCACCACTCCGGCCGGCACGGCCCGCCGGTCCAGTGCCTCCAGGGTGAGCGCGGTGTGGTTGAGGGTGCCCAGACCGGCACGGGCCACCACCACCGCCGGAGCGCCAAGCGACACGGCCAGGTCGGCGACGGTCCACGGCTCCCCCGACGGCCGCAGCCCCATCGGTACGAGCAGCCCGCCGGCTCCCTCGACCAGCACCAGGTCGTGCTTGTCCGCCTCTTCCCGCACCGCGTCGACCGCGTTGTACAGCTCCAGCGGGGGCAGTTCGGCCACCCGGGCGGCGGCCAGCGGCGCGAGTGGGTCCGGGAAGCTGGCAAGCGTACGCCCGGTCATCGGGGCGGCCAGCCGGGTGACCACCTCGACGTCACCGGGTTCGCCGGTGGCCGTACCGGTCTGGCCGGGTTTGATCACCGCGACCCGCAACCCGGCCGCCTGCGCCGCGGCCGCGATCGCCGCGGTCACCACCGTCTTGCCGACCTCGGTGTCGGTGCCGGTGACCAGCACCGGTCCGCGCCACTGATCCGTCATGGCGCACATTCCACGATGACCTCCAGGGCGTGTTCGAAGTCCGCTCGCGGCGCCCCGGCGCTGACGGTCAGTCGCAGCCTCGACCGGCTGTCCGGGGTGGACGGCGGGCGGAAACAGCCGACCGCCACCCCTCGGTCCCGGCAGGCGGCGGCCCATGCCGTCGCCGCCTCCGGGCCCGGTGCGGTGACCGAGACGACGGCGGCGTCGGCAGCGGACACGTCCAGGCCGGCGGCGCGCAGCCGACCCACCGCGAGGGCGGCCCGTTCGGCCAGTTCGGCGCGCAGGCCGGCACCGGAGCGGGTCAGCCCGACGGCGGCCTGCACCCCGGCCGCCACCACGGGCGGCAGTGCGGTGTCGTAGATGAAGGTCCGCGCGGTCTCCACCAGGTGCCGGACGAACTCGGCCGGGCCGGCCACCACGCCACCGGCCCCGCCGAGTGCCTTGGACAGGGTCGCGGTGACCACCACGTCGGGTTCGCCGGTAAGCCCGGCCTCGGCGACCGCACCGGCACCGTCCGGACCGACCACGCCCAGCGCGTGTGCGTCGTCGACGAGCAGCAACGCGCCGTGTTCGCGGGCGGTGGCGTGCAGCCGCGCCAACGGGGCGAGGTCACCGTCGACGGAGAAGACCGACTCGGTGACCACCACCGCCGGTCGGCCCGGGGCGGCGGCGAGGGCGGCGGCGACCGCCGCCACGTCGGCGTGCGGGGTCACCACCGTCTCCGCACCGGAGATCCGGCAGCCGTCGATCAGGGAGGCGTGGTTGTGCGCGTCGGAGATCAGCAGCGTACGGGGGCGCACCAGCGCGCGGACCGCACCGAGGTTGGCCAGGTACCCGGAGGAGAAGACAAGGGCCCGATCGGTGCCGAGCCAGCCGGCGAGCGTCTCCTCCAACGTGTGGTGGGCGTCGGTGGAGCCACGAACCAGCCTCGATCCGGTCGCACCCAACCCGTACGCGGCCAACGCCCGCGTGGCGGCGGCGACCACCTCGGGGTGCGCGGCCAGACCCAGGTAGTCGTTGCCGGCCAGGTCGACCACGCCGTCGGCGGCGGCGCGCGGATGCATTCGGCGGGTCAGTCCCGCCTTCGCTCGCAGCTCGGCGCGGCGGTCCAGTGCCGCCAGCCAGTCCGCCACCGCCACGTCCCTTCCCCGCCGGTCTCCGCCCGTCAGGCGCTTCCGCCGGGCGAAGTTACCACCCGGGACGCCCGCACCGGCGTGGCGGCGTACGGCTCGCCGCGCTGCGTCACCCGGGCGGCCGGGTCAGATCGGGCGGCGCGGCGGCCTTGTAGGGTACGTGCCATGCCAGAGATCCTCGACCAGGCCCGGGACCAGGTGCTGCACAACGGCGTCGGTCTCGACGAGGCCGGTGTCCTCGCCGTGCTGAACCTGCCCGACGAGCACCTGTCCGCCGTGCTCCAGCTCGCCCACGACGTGCGGATGCGCTGGTGCGGCCCGGAGGTCGAGGTCGAGGGCATCGTGTCGCTGAAGACCGGCGGCTGCCCGGAAGACTGCCACTTCTGCTCCCAGTCTGGCCTGTTCACCTCGCCGGTGCGGTCGGTGTGGCTGGACATTCCGTCGCTGGTGCAGGCGGCGAAGCAGACCGCCGCGACCGGGGCGACGGAGTTCTGCATCGTGGCCGCCGTCCGCGGCCCGGACGCCCGGCTGATGAAGCAGATGCGTGCGGGCGTCGCGGCGATCAAGGCCGAGGTCGACATCCAGGTCGCCGCCTCGCTCGGCATGCTCACCCAGGAGCAGGTCGACGAGCTTGTCGACATGGGCGTGCACCGTTACAACCACAACCTGGAGACCTGCCGGTCGTACTTCCCGAACGTGGTCACCACGCACTCCTGGGAGGAGCGGTGGGAGACCCTGCGGATGGTCCGCGAATCCGGCATGGAGGTCTGCTGCGGCGGCATCCTCGGCCTCGGCGAGACCGTCGAGCAGCGGGCCGAGTTCGCCGCGCAGCTCGCCGAGTTGGATCCGCACGAGGTGCCGCTGAACTTCCTCAACCCTCGGCCCGGCACGCCGCTGGGCGACCGCCCGGTGGTGGAGGGCAGGGACGCGCTGCGGGCCATCGCCGCGTTCCGGCTGGCCATGCCGCGCACCATCCTGCGGTACGCGGGCGGGCGGGAGATCACCCTGGGTGATCTCGGTACCCGCGACGGGCTGCTCGGCGGCATCAACGCCGTGATCGTCGGCAACTACCTGACCACCCTCGGTCGACCGGCCACGGACGACCTCAAGTTGCTCGACGAGTTGAAGATGCCGGTCAAGGCGCTGTCAGCGACGCTGTGATGCCAGCCGTGGCAGGTCAGACCTGGTGCGACAGGTGCGGGGAAGCAGCGGCGTCCGGCGCACACGAGCAGTGTGCGGCGGCCCGCGCCCTGGAGCCGCCCCGGTACTGCGCCCAATGCCGACGCCGGATGAAGGTGCAGGTACTGCCGGTCGGCTGGTCGGCGATCTGCGTCGAACACGGGGAGATTCGGAGCTGAGCGGATGCTGCGCGGCAAGGCGGTGACCCTACGACCGGCGACGGCCGCCGACGTGCCCGTACTGGCGCGGATCCGCGCCGAGCCCGAGGTGCGCCGCTGGTGGCGCGGCGGCGACGACCTGGTCGCCGCCGTCGAGGCGGATCTCGCCGAGGAGGGCGTCTCGGTGTACGCCATCGAGCACGGCGACCGGGTGGTCGGCGCGATCCAGTGGCACGCCGAGGACGACCCGGACTACCGGCACGCCGGCCTCGACATCTTCCTCGACCCCTCGGTACGCGGCGCCGGGCTCGCCGGGGACGCCATCCGTGTCCTGATCCGCCACCTGATCGACGACCACGGCCACCACCGCTTCACCATCGACCCGGCGGCGGCGAACACCGCCGCCATCCGCGCGTACGCGAAGGTGGGTTTCCGGACGGTCGGAGTGATGCGCCGCTACGAACGTGGCGAGGACGGTCGCTGGCACGACGGCCTGCTGATGGATCTCCTCGCCGACGACCTGCCGTGCCCGTCCCAGGTCTGGGACGGGCACGGCCGAGCCGCCGCCAGCTAATCTCAGCCGACGGTGCAGGTGGCGCCGTTGAGCGTGAACGCGGTGGGCTTCGGGTTGCTGCCCGTGTGGGTGCCGTTGAAGCCGATGCCTACCGACGCGCCCGCCGCCAGGTTGCCGTTGTACGACAGGTTGGTGGCGGTCACCGCCGCGCCGGTCTGGGCGTAGGTGGCCGACCAGCCCTGACCGACCCGCTGTCCGCTGTTCGGGAAGCTGAACGCCAGGGTCCAACCGTTGATCGCGGTGGTGCCGGTGTTGGTGATGGTGATGTTGGCGGTGAAGCCGGTGCTCCAGTCGTTGCTGCCGTAGGAGACCCGGCAGGGCGAGGTGGGCAGCGGCGCCGAGGTCGTCACCGTCACCCGTTCCGAGGGCGACGAGGCGTTGCCCGCGGCGTCTATCGCGACCACGTAGAAGGAGTACGTGTTCTCGGGTTGCAGGCCGGTCACCGCGTACGTGGTCCCGGTGACCGTGGCGACAAGCACGTCACCCAGGGCCGGTCCCCGGTAGATCCGGTACCCGGTCACACCGACGTTGTCGGTCGACGGGGCCCAGCTCAGCGTGGCACCGGTGGTGGTGATCGCCGACGCCGTCAACGAACTCGGCGCACTCGGCGGGACGGTGTCACCGTCGTCGACCGCCGGGACGGTCACGGTCAGCATCGGCGACGCGGTCGAGGTGTTGCCGGCCTTGTCCCGGGCCTGCACGGTGATCTCGTAGGTACGGGCCGGGGAGACGTCGAGCACCAGCGAGTTCGTGCTGGAGGGGTACCAGCTGTAGGTGTCGCTGCCGACCACGTGGGTGTTGACGATGTAGACGTCGATCCCGCTGCCCACGTCGGTGGACGCTGCCCAGGTCAGATTCACCGAGCGGGAGGTGACCGAGGTCGCCACCGGCGTGCCGGGGGTGGTAGGTGGCGTGGTGTCACTGCTGGACGCCGGCTCCGCGCCCCACACCCGCTCACCGCCGACGTAGAGCGGCACGTTGCGGTTCGGCCCGGCGGTGGTCTGGAACGACGGGTCGTCGCTCGGATCCCAGGCGACGCCCTCCCGCACTCCGATCTTGAACTGCACCTCCATCCGGTGTTGCGACTGGCCGGCGGGGGCGATGGTGTGCCCGGTGCAGTCGACCTCGACGTACCAGAGATCGCCGCTGACGTTCCTGGCGGTCGTGGGCGCCGGGCAGCCCTGGGTGTAGCCGGGTGTGACCAGAATCGGCTCCAGGCCCAGACCAGGGACCCGGAAGTAGTAGCGGAACTTGGCGTCGGTGAGTGCCCGCGCCGGGAAGGCCGACTTGTTGTAGACGATCGCCTTGATGCCAGTGGACCGCGTCTCGTTCTGCATCACCGTGGTCTCCACGGTCAGCTCGTCGATGTCGGGCTGCTCGGGAACCGGGAAGTTCGCCAGCGGGGTGCCGCCGTACTCCTGGGACAGCCGGGCCAGCGCGGAGGTGAAGCCGGCGTTGTAGTCGGTGGCGACCTCGTTCATCACGTAGTCCGACCGGTTGTCGGTGTACGCGTCGTTCGGCGAGGACGGCCCGCCGACAAGCGCGCCGTAGAGGGTGTGCCGGGTCTCGGTGGGCACGGTCATGCTGTCCCACCAGGAGCCGTGCGCGGTGCGGTGGTGCGGGTTCTTCGGCGGGTTGGTGCCGAAGCCGATTACGTAGCTGGAGCTGCGCGGGTTGTCGCCGAGCGCGTAGTTGATCTGCCGGACGGCGAAGTCGTGGTATCGCGCCTTGCGGGTCGCGTCGGTGGTCTTGTCGCTGTAGACGAGCGCGGCGAACGCGGTGTTGGCGGCGTACCGCAACGCACCCCACGAGTCGAGCACCGCCATCCCGCCGGGCGAGTACCGGACCCGCTCGCCGTTGACGCCGACGGTCCAGAAGTCCAGCCACCGGTTGGCGTCGTCGACGTACTTCTGCTTGCCGGTCAGGTTGGCCAGCAGCACGTACGCCCCGAACTGCTTGTTGTCCCAGGCGACGGTCCACTTGTAGGAGCGGGTGGTGGTTTGCGGCTCGGTGCCGAGCTTGTCGTACTCGCTCTCCGCCTTGGCCAGGTACGCGGCGTCGCCGGTGGCCCGGTACAGCCAGATCGCGCCCCAGACCAGTTCGTCCTGGTAGCCGCTCCAGGAGCGGTAGAAGCTGGTCGCGTCGGTGATGCACTCGTGGTAGTTCTTCCGCACGGTGTCGGCGAAGGTGTAGAGCTGCCGCGCGTGGGCCAGCAGCTTGTCGGCGTACGCGGCGTCGGTGGGCCGGAACACCATGGACGAGGCGGCCATCGCGGCGGCGGTCTCCCCCGCCAGGTCCGCGCCACCACAGCTCGCGTCGATCTTGTACGCGGGCCGCGCCATCTGCATCACCTCGGCCGGCCCCCACCACTTGTGGTCGTCGTCGCCCTTGCCCACCTGGCCGTAGAGGACGTTCGGCGACGGGTGCGCCTTGACGAAGTAGTCGTTGACGTAGCGGAGGTTGTTGAGCAGGTGGGTAAGCTGACCGGAGGCGGCGTACCCGGCCCGGTACTCGACCGCTCCCCAGGCCAGCATGGTGGCGCTGAACGCCATCGGGAAGCCGAACTTCACATGGTCACCGGCGTCGTACCAGCCGCCGGTGAGGTCGACTCCGACGTCCGAGCCGTCGCGGAGCCCCGAGTCGCCGCGCCATGAGACGCGGTTCCAGTCCGGTAGTTCCCCGGACTGCTGCGCCTCGTAGAACAGCAGGGACTTCTGTAGCGCCTCGGCGTAGTTGAAGGTCGGTCCCGCGGCGGCGGTCACGGCGCCGTCGGTCGGCGCGGCGGCGGCACCGGTCGCGGGTACGCCGATCGCGAGTGCGAGACCGGCGGCGAGTGCGGTGACGGTGGCCAGCATTCGGCGGGGCCAGGGCTGGTCGGGACGGTGGTGCGGAGATGGCTGGTCCGGCAGCGGTCGATCGCCGCGGACGCGGCCCGACCCTGGGGGTAGATGCATACGACTACTCCTGTCGATGCGTGCCCGACGGCATCGACCGGACGCGTGCCCGCGTCGGACTGGACGGCTGCCGGCGGTGGTGGTGGCGAGGTGGCTCCAACAGGACCGGGAGCGCTCCCATGGATAGCTGACAATGTAATCCGGGCACCGACGGTTGGGAAGCCCGCCCGACGGCGACGTGGGGCGTCGGAAAGCCTTGCGGCGTTACACCGACACGCGCGGAGACAGCCCCCGAGACACCCCCGCGGGCACATCGCGGCCTCAGGTCTGCCCAGGTCAGACCGTTCGCCCGAGATCAGCGCCGGCCGTCCGGATGCGAGCATGTGCCGTCACCCCGCTGAGATCCGGAGGAATTCTCATGCCACAGCGTCGGCACGTGGCGCGTGCGGCCGTTTCCGGCGTCGCCGCCACGGCCCTCCTCGCCCTCGCCGCCCCGGCCTGGGCGAGCAGCACCGTTTCGCTCCACTCGGCCCACCAAGGTTCCACTGCGGCCGACTTCCAGCAGCAGTGCGCGGACACCAGGTTCGCCGACCGCCCCGCCGACCACGACGGTTGGCACTTCGTCCTGCCCGGCGGTCCGTCCGCCGGCGGTTTCGAGAGTTTGACACTGACCTTCGACAACGGCTCCGGCACGGTCAACGTCACCGTGCCCGACGCCGCCGACGCCTACCCGGACGCGCTCTACCCCGCTGGGCAGAACCAGTCCCGGCTCATTCACGCCTACCTGTTCACCCCGGCCGGGTGGACGCTGGTGAACGGTAGCGCCACGATCAGCGGCCAGGGTGACCGCTTCAACCTCAGCCACACCTGCGCCGGCCAGCCGACTCCGCAGTCGCCGACCCCCACGCCCACCACTCCGGAATCACCCACCCCGGAGTCGCCCACGCCGACGCCCACCGCTCCCGAGTCGCCGGTTCCGTCGGACACACCGTCGGCCAGCCCGTCGGACGGCACCGGCGGTGGCGGCGGTGACGACGACGGCAACCTGCCGGTCACCGGCACGGCGGTGACGACCATGGCCCTGGTCGGCGTCGGCCTGATCGGTGGCGGTGTCGCCCTGGTCGCGCTGCGACGCCGCCGCGACGGGATCACCTTCACCAGCTGACACCACCATCCGAGAACGGCCGCCGGCGTCCCTCCGGCGGCCGTTCTCGTCGTGGAGGCGCCGGCGGGCCGCCCCTGGTCGATGCCACCGCCGGGTAACCGCGGCCGTACTCGCCAGTAACAAAGGGGGATTCTTCACATCATTCAAACTGCTCGATATTTAGACAGCGAATCGGCAGGTGAGAGCGGGTGAATCGAGGCGCGGGCGATCCTCCACTGAGGAGTGAACCGAACCGGGTGTCCTGCGATACGGAACGTGCTGTTGCCGTCGCGCTCGGCGGCACGCGACAGTACGCGGCACCTGGCGGCACCCGTCGATGGCCGCTCCCCGCCCACCTGAGGAGATCGCGATGGCTCTACGACTCGCCAACGGAACCTCCTGGTCCGACACCCTCGCCCGGGCGGTGGCCGCCACCGGCGAGGCGTTCGACCGCCCGGTCGACGGCACCACCACATTGCGGAACCTGGTCAGCGGCGAGTGGCGCACCGGTGGCGTGCCGACGCCGACGCGTACCCCGGTCGACAACAGTGTGCTTGTCAACCTGCCTCGACTGGACGCGGCGACCGCCCACGACGCGGTCGCCCACGCCACCGCGGCCCACGCCACCTGGGCCGACACCCCGCTGGCCGAACGCAAGTCGCGGGTCACCGACGCCCTGGACGCCCTCACCGACCATCGCGACCTGCTGGCAATGCTGCTCGTCTGGGAGATCGGCAAGCCGTGGCGACTGGCCTGTGCCGACGTGGACCGCGCACTCGACGGAGTGCGCTGGTACGTCGAGGAGATCGATCGGATGCTCGCCGACGGTCGCGCTCCGCTACCCGGCCCGGTCGGCAACATCGCCTCGTGGAACTACCCGATGAGCGTGCTGGTGCACGCCGAACTGGTGCAGCTGCTCGCCGGCAACGCGGTCATCGCCAAGACACCGTCGCAGGGCGGCGCGGTCTGTCTCACCGTCGCGCACGCGCTGCTGCACCGTGCCGGACTACCCGCCACCCTGCTCTCCGGCAGCGGCGAGGCGCTGTCCGAGGTGCTGGTACGAGCACCCGAGATCGGCGCGGTGGCGTTCGTCGGCGGCCGCTCCAACGGGGGCAAGGTGGCCGCCGCACTGCTCGACTCGAACAAGCGCCACTTCATCGAGCAGGAGGGCCTGAACGCCTGGGGCGTCTGGAACTTCTCCCAGTGGGACCTGCTCGCCGCCCACCTGAAGAAGGGCTTCGAGTACGGCAAGCAGCGCTGCACCGCGTACCCCCGGTTCGTGGTGCAGCGGGACCTGGTCGACGAGTTCCTCGACATGTACCTGCCGGTGGTCCGCTCGGTCCGGTTCGGGCACCCGCTCGCGGTCGACGAGACCTGGCAGGTCGGAGACCCGTTGCCGGAGCTCGACTTCGGCCCGCTGATCAGCGCCGCCAAGGCCGACGAGCTGCACCGCAAGGTCGACGAGGCGGTAGGGGGCGGCGCCGTCCCGCTGTACCGGGGCAAACTCGACGGCGCGCCGTTCCTGCCCGGGCAGGACACCTCGGCGTACGTCGCGCCGTCGGTGCTGCTCGCCCCGCCCGGCCGGTCCCGGCTGATGCACGCCGAGCCGTTCGGCCCGGTCGACACGATCGTCGTGGTGGACACCACCGACGAGCTGCTGGCCCAGATGAACGCCTCCAACGGCGCGCTGGTGGCCTCCCTCGCCTGCGACGACACCGACGAGGCGGCGAAGCTGGCGGTCGACCTCCAGGCCTTCAAGGTGGGCATCAACAAGCCCCGTTCCCGGGGCGACCGCCAGGAGCCGTTCGGCGGTCGGGGTGCTTCCTGGAAGGGTGCCTTCGTCGGCGGGGACCTGCTCGTCCAGGCCGTCACCGTCGGCGACGACGACCGCCTCTACGGCAACTTCCAGGACCGCACCGCCCTGCCCCCGAACATTTGACCGCATCGGCCAGGAAGCACGCGGTGGGCAGGACTCCCGCACCGGGAGTCCTGCCCACCTCACCGGCCTCCGCACCGGAGGTCGGTCGTCTGAGCCGTCAGCCGGCGCTCTTCGCCGCCGCCGGTGCCTCGGCGCCCAACGGCACGGTCATGGTCAGCAGGGTGCCGTCCCGCTGGACGGTGGTCGGCCGGGACAGCCGGCGCAGCGTACGCAGCATCGGTGCGTTGTCCGCCTGGACGTGCGCCACCATCGCCGCGTAACCCGCCGACTCGGCCTGCCGGGTCAGCCGACGCAGCAGCGTCGAGCCCAGCCCACGGCGCTGCCAGTCGTCGCGTACCAACAGCGCCAACTCGGCCTCGTCGCCCTCGGCCAGCAGGTTCGCCATCGCGACGACCGACTCCGCCGCCCCGCCGGAGCCGGTCGTCGCGGCGATCAGGGTCAGCCCGCGGGCCGGCTCCAGGAGTCGACGCAGTCGGGCCGGTGAGGGCAGACCCGCACCCCCCAGGTAACGGCGCTGCCGGCTGCGCACCGAGCAGGCCTGGTGCAACTCGACCACCGCCGTCAGGTCGTCCGCGACGGCCGGGCGTACGGTCAGTTCGGCACCATCCGGCAGGACCACGGTGACCTGCTCAGCGCTGCGGCGGGCGGCGGTGGCCCCCAGTTCGAGCAGCGCCTGGGCCCGGGCGTACTCGGCCGGGGTGAAGCTCGGCGCGACCCGGCGCAGGGTGTACGACCCGCCGTTCGGGTCGGCCAGCAGCATCGTCATGCCGTCGATTCCCGGGCGGGCCAGGGCCGGTGCGGCCCGCCAGGTCACCTCGTCGGCACCGAGCAGAGCCCGTAGCACCTCACCTGTCGCGTCCGGGTCATGCACCAGCCGGGTCGCCAGCCCGAGCACCCGGGTCGGCTGATCGGCCAGGCCACGCGCCTCGCTGCGCGCCACCCAGCAGTCCCGCCCCCGGCCGCGTTCGACGGCGGCGAGCAGTCCCGCCTCGTCGAGTGTGTCCGGCGCGTCGACGAGGAAATCATCGACGGCACCGTGCTCGGTGGTGTGCACCTGCACGGTGAGGATGTTGACTCCACGCAACGCGAGGCTCGCCGTGAGCACCGACAGGTAACCCGGCCGGTCGTCCACGGTGGCTCGGATCCGCCACAGCGTCATCGTTGCCTCCCTTCGCGTGCCACCCTCGTCCGCGGCTGTTGCCGGTCGGTTGCCTCACCATGTCCAGCCGCGTCCGGCCCTGCGGTCTGCGTCACATTCGGTCAGGGGTTGGCGCTGACCGGCGGAGCGCCGACCAGGTCGAGCCGGTCGCCGAGGATCACGGCGCAGGCGCGGACCAGTTGGGCGAGCCGGTCCACCTCGGTGGAGTGGAAGGCGGCCGGCGTGAGGGTCTCGCCGTGCTCACGGGACACCACCAGCACCAGCCCGGCCCGGCCGAACGGCGCGACCGCGAAATGGCCGCCGTCCAGCGCGGTCATCGACCGGGCGCGCAGCGGGGTCACCTCCGGCAGCTTCGGCGGCACCGGGGTACGCCAACTGGCGTGCCCGACCGTCGCACCGCCACCCCCGGTGCGGGAGGCCCAGTCGACCGGCACCACCGCGGCGACCGCCCAGTCGGCGGCGAGCAGCCCGGGTACCGCGTCGACCAGGGTGGCCAGCCCGTCGGCCGGGTTGGCCGCGACCTGGGCCAGCAGCTCGGCGTCCTGACCGGTGGTGGTGGGCGCGCCGATCGCCCGCCAGACCCCGTCCACCCGTACGCCGGGGATCGCCGCCAGGCCGGCCAGCAGCCGCTCCACCCGCGCGGCGCCCGGCCACACCACAGTGAAATCGTCGACCGCCCGCCCGCCGAGGCGTTCCAGCACGACCACCTGGACGATGTCCGCCCCGGACACGCCGAGGGTGCGCGCCACCTGACCGAGCGTGCCTGGACGGTCCGGCAGGGTGACCCGAACGCGCAGCAACATCTCAAACCCCTCCGCTCGGCGGGCCGGCACACTGGCCGGCAGGCTGGTGTCAGCCTGGCAGTTGACCATTTCGTCCCTGTTGCGGCGGCATGTCCCGAGGGTCAAACCTGACCTTGACAACCCGCCGGAGCTGCCATGAACTGTCCGGATGACCGAACCGACCGCCGGCTCGCCCGCCGGTCTGGATCTGGACCGGCTCCGCGGCTACCTGGCGGCGCGCCGCCCCGATCTGGCCGCCGGCCCGTTACGGGCCGAGCTGATCGCCGGTGGCCGGTCGAACCTGACCTACCTGGTGCACGCCGGCGATCGGGAGGTGGTGCTGCGCCGCCCACCGCTCGGGCACGTGCTGGCCACCGCGCACGACATGGCCCGGGAGTTCCGGGTCATCTCGGCGCTCGCCCCGACCGACGTCCCGGTGCCCGGCGCCCTGCTGCTCTGCGCCGAGCCGGAGGTACTGGGGGCGCCGTTCTATCTGATGGAACGGGTGCCAGGCGAGGTGTTCCGCAGCCGCTCCCGCACCGACCGGCTCACCGGCGAGCAGCGACACGGGCTGGCCATGACGATGATGGACACCCTGGCGGCGCTGCACACGGTCGAGCCGGCGACGGTCGGCCTGGCCGACTTCGGCCGCCCGGAGGGGTTCCTGGCGCGGCAGGTCCGCCGCTGGTCGGGGCAGCTCGACCGCTCCCGCAGCCGGCCGCTGCCCGGCATCGACGAGCTGCGCGACCGGCTCGCCGCCACCGCGCCCGAGGGCGCCAACGCCGGCCGGATCGTGCACGGGGACTTCCGGCTGGACAACCTGCTCGCCACCGTCGACCCGGTGACGGTGACGGCGGTGCTGGACTGGGAGATGGCCACCCTCGGCGACCCGCTCGCCGACCTGGGGCTGTTGCTGACCTACTGGGACGTGCTCGGCGGCAGTGAGGTCTCCGACGGTAATCCCGTCGCCGACGGCCTCGGCCCGCGCGCCGGCTTTCCCAGCGGTGCCGAGCTGATCGACAGGTACGCCGGCCGCAGCGACGTCGACGTCGGTCCCCTGCACTGGCACATCGCGCTGGGCTGCTTCAAACTCGCCGTCATCTGCGAGGGCATCCACTACCGGCACACCCTCGGCCAGACCCTCGGCGAGGGCTTCGACACCATCGGCGGCCTCGTCGCCCCGCTTGTCGCACACGGACTGACCGCGGTGAAGGAGACCTGATGGACTTCGCGTACGACGCCCGGACCGAGCAGCTGCGCGCGGAGCTGACCGAATTCCTGGAGCAGCACGTGTACCCGGCCGAGGCGGTGCACGCCGCCCAGGTGAGCGCCGCCGGTGACCCGTGGGCCCGCCCGCCGGTGCTGGCCGAGCTGAAGGCCGAGGCGCGCCGGCGCGGCCTGTGGAACCTCTTCCTGCCCGACCCGCGCCACGGTGCCGGGCTGACCAACCTCCAGTACGCCCCGCTGGCCGAGCTGACCGGGCACAGCCCGCACCTCGCCCCGGAGGCGCTCAACTGCGCCGCACCGGACACCGGCAACATGGAACTGCTCGCCGAGTTCGGCTCCCCCGCCCAACAGGAACGGTGGCTCACCCCGCTGCTGGCGGGCGAGATCCGCTCCGCGTTCTGCATGACCGAGCCCGAGGTGGCCTCCTCCGACGCGACGAACATCGCCACGTCGATCCGCCGCGACGGTGACCACTACGTCATCGACGGCCGCAAGTGGTGGTCCTCCGGCGCGATGGACCCGGCCTGCGAGATCCTCATCGTGATGGGCAAGACCGATCCGGGCGCCGACCGGCACCGGCAGCAGAGCATGATCCTGGTCCCCCGCGACACCCCGGGGGTCACCGTCCGCCGGGGCATGCGGGTCTTCGGCTACAGCGACGCGTCGCACGGCGGCCACGCCGAGGTCGACTTCGAGGGCGTACGGGTGCCGGCGGAGAACCTGGTCGGCGCCGAGGGCACCGGCTTCGCCATCGCCCAGGCCCGGCTCGGCCCCGGCCGGATCCACCACTGCATGCGCCTGATCGGAATGGCCGAGCGGGCGTTGGAACTGCTCTGCCGCCGGGCCGCCGAGCGGGTCGCCTTCGGTCGTCCGCTCGCCGAACAGGGCGTGGTACGCGAGTGGATCGCCGAGGCCCGGGTCCGCATCGAACAGGCCCGGCTGCTGGTCCTCAAGACGGCCTGGCTGATGGACACGGTCGGCAACAAGGGCGCGCACACCGAGATCCAGGCCATCAAGATCGCCACACCGGCGATGGCCGAGTGGGTCATCGACAAGGCCATCCAGGCGTACGGCGCGGCCGGGGTCAGCCAGGACACCCCTCTCGCCCAGCTCTGGGCCCAGGCCCGGACGCTGCGCCTCGCCGACGGCCCAGACGAGGTGCACCGCAACAGCCTCGCCAAGCGCGAGCTACGCCGCTGGACCGCCCCCGCCTGACCACAGCCAGGCCACCCACCACGCGAAAGACCGTTCCCCGTCACTGGACCGCCCGTACTGGGCACCTCACCCGGGCACGACCGGGCCCGCACGGGTCGGCTTCAATTCAGCGAGCGGGCCACCGCGTCGCCGCCTCTCAGGACCGGAGCCACCGAACGGACGATATCTCCGAGCATCACTTTCCGTATGCACCGAGCCGCCCCCGAGGTAACTACTTCACGTCCTTTGCTCTGCTTCAACTGACGCAACAGTCACGCTCAGTTTCGATGCCCGGCCGATAGCCGAATCCTGCCTCCGCATTACCGCTGGTCACGCACCAGTGCGTCAGTTGAAGCAGAGCAAAGCGTGCGAGTTGGCATGTGGGGAGTCGGCAGCGCTGTCACGCAGCGTCAAAAACACGGGGAGTCATCGGCTGCTGATCGGGCCGGCGCCGACGGCGGCCCGCAGGCTGGCTCGCGTCGCGGCAGTCTCCGGGCACGGCAGCCCGGGAACGGCACAGCCCGGGGCACAGCGCAGCCCGGGGCACAGCGCAGTCGGGTGCTGGGTTCAGGCGGAGGCGCGCTCGACGAACTGGGTGTCCAGGACGACGTGCGGAGTGGCGATCTCGTCACCGCGGATCCGGTCGACCAGCAGCCGCGCCATCTGCCGGCCCATCTCCTCCACCGGCTGAAACACCGACGTCAGTGGCGGGTTGGCCTGCCGGGCGATGGGCTCGTCGCCGAAGCCGACCACGGCCACGTCCTGCGGCACCCGACGGCCGGCCTCCCGCAGCGTCCGCATGGCACCGAACGCCATCAGGTCGGCGGCCACGAACACGGCGTCCAGGTCAGGGCAGCGCTCCAGCAGCCCGCGCATGGCCGTCGCCCCGCTCTCCTCGCTGAAGTCGCCGTACGCGATCAGGTCGGGGTTGACGCCGAACCCGGCGGTGCGGACCGCGTCCCGATAGCCGGACAACCGGGCCAGGCCGGCGCCCATGTCCTGCGGCCCGGCGATGGTGGCGATGCGTCGCCGTCCCCGGCCGGCGAGGTACTCGACGGCCTGCCGTGCCCCACCGGCGTTGTTGACGTCGACGAACGAGGCTGGCTGCGCCTCAGGGTGCAGCATCCGCGCGGGCCGCCCGCCGAGCACGGTGGGCAGGCCGCGCTCCTCCAACAGGGTGGGCAGCGGATCGTCGTCGTGCAGCGACAGCAGCAGTACGCCGTCGATGTGCTGGTTGGTCAGGTGGTGCTCGACCCGCTCCCGCTCCAGCGGCGACTGGGCCATGGCCAGCCAGAGCTGCAACGGCGTCTCCAGCAGGGCGGAGCTGATCCCCCGGACGATGCCGGCGAAGAACGGCTCGGCGAAGATCCGCTCACCGGACTCGCTGACCACCAGGGCCACCGAGTCGGTCCGCTGAGTGACCAACGCCCGAGCGGCGCGGTTGGGTACGTACCCCAGTTCGGCAATGGCCTGTTGCACGGCGGCCCGGGCCTCCGGACTCACCTGCGGGGAGCCGTTGACCACGCGGGAGACCGTGCCGCGGCCCACTCCAGCGCGGGCGGCAACCGCGTCGAGCGTCGGCCGCCCGAGCGACCGGGTGCGCTGCGTTGTCATCGTCTGCTCCTCCGACGTCAGGCGGCCCCGGCACCTTCATCAGCGTTGGTGCCGGGCCGCCCGTTACTGGCTGGCCATCGCCCTATTGTGCGGCCAGACCGTTGCGTCGGATCACCTCCGCGTACCACCTGGCACTGGACTTGGGGATGCGGGTCTGCTTGTCGTAATCGACGTAGATCATGCCGAACCGCTTCGTGTAGCCCCAGGCCCACTCGAAATTATCCATCAGCGACCAGGCGAAGTATCCCCGCAGGGGGACGCCCGCGCTGATCGCCTCGTGCGAGGCGCGCAGGTGGGCGTCGAAATAGGCCAGCCGATCGACGTCATCGACCTGACCGTCGACGACCTCGTCGACGAAGGCCGAGCCATTCTCGGTCACGTAGAGCGGAAGGTCCGTGTACTCCTCGTGTACCCGGCGCAGCGTCTCCACCAGACCGGGAGCGTCGATCTCCCAGTTCATGTCGGTCACCGGGACCCCGCGGGTGACGAACCGGACGTCCTCGCTGCCCGGCCAGCAGGCCTGGTCCCGCCAGTAGGCTTCCGGCTGCTCGTCGGGGATCGGCGCAGCCACCACGTGCCGGCTGTAGTAGTTGACGCCCACCACGTCCAACGGGGTGGAGATGGTGGCCAGGTCACCCTCGTGAACGTGGCCGAAGTCGGTCACCTTCGCCAGGTCGGCCACCAGGTCGTCCGGGTAGGCGCCGCGCAGCATCGGGTCGAGGAAGAACCGGTTGGCCAGCGCGTCGATCCGCCGGGCCGCATCGACGTCGCCCGGCGCGTCGCTAGCCGGGGTGACCGGGTACAGGTTGACGGTCACCCCAAGCTGCGCCTGCGGCACCGCCGTACGCAGCGCCTGCACGGCGAGGCCGTGCCCGAGCATCAGGTGGTGTCCGGCACGGACCGCGTCGGCCCCGTCGGAACGCCCCGGGGCGTGCACCCCGGAGCCGTACCCGAGGAAGGCCGAGCACCAGGGCTCGTTGAGCGTCGTCCAGTACTTCACCCGGTCACCCAGGGCGTCGGCCACCAACAGGGAGTAGTCGGCGAACCGGGCGGCGGTGTCCCGGGCCGGCCAGCCGCCGGCATCCTCCAACTCCTGTGGCAGATCCCAGTGGTAGAGGGTGAGCCAGGGCTCGATCCCGTTGGCCAGCAGCTCGTCGACCAGCCGCTGGTAGAAGTCGAGCCCCTTGGCGTTCGCCGGACCCGACCCGCCCGGCTGCACCCGGGGCCAGGACACCGAGAACCGGTACGACTTCAACCCCAGCTCGGCCATCAGCCGGACGTCGTCGCTGAGCCGGTGGTAGTGGTCGCAGGCCACGTCGCCGGTGTGCCCGGCGACCGTCCGACCCTCGGTGTGGCTGAAGGTGTCCCAGATCGACGCGGTCCGGCCGCCCTCGTTCGCCGCGCCCTCGATCTGGTACGCGGCGGTCGCCGCGCCCCAGAGGAAGCCGGGCGGGAAGGTCAGCGGCGGACGCTCGTCGAGGACACCGACGGCGGGCGGGGTGGCGGGGTTGCTCACGACTTGACTGCACCTTCCATGATCCCGCCGATGATCTGGCGGCCGAAGAGAAGAAAGACGAGCACCAGCGGGATGGTGCCGACCGCCGTGGCGGCGAAGACCTGGGAATAGTCCGTGTAGTAGGCGTACGAGAGGAAGGAGAGCGAGACCTGAAGGGTCGGGTTCTCCGGGGTGAGGATCGCGTACGGCCAGAGGAAGGAGTTCCAGGTTTCCATGAAGGTGAGCAGGCCGAGCACGCCGGCCGCCGGACGCAGCGCGGGCAGCACGATGTTCCAGTAGATCCGGAAGGTGCTGGCACCGTCGACGCGGCCGGCCTCGATCAGCTCGTCGGAGATCGCCTGGCTGGCGTACTGCCGCATCATGAACACGCCGAAGGCACTGACCAGGAACGGCACAGTCACCGCGTAGAGGGTGTCGTACCACCCCAACGACTGCATCATGCTCCAGAGCGGGATGAGGCCCATCTGGGTCGGGATCATCATGGTGACGATGATCGCCAGCAGCAGCACGTTGCGACCGCGGAAGCGCAGCTTCGCGAAGGCGAAGCCGGCCAGGGAGCCGGTGAGCACCACCGACACGGTGACCACCGACGAGACGATGATCGAGTTCATCAGGCCCTTGAGGAAGTTTGCCGCGTCGTTGTCGAGCACCCGGCCGAAGTTGTCACCGAACGCGCCGGAAGGGGTCATCGGCGGCGGCACGTCGTTGATCGACTCCAGGCTGCGGGTGCCGATCACGATCATGTAGTAGAAGGGGTAGATCGACAGCAGCGCCGCCAGGACGAGCGCCATGTAGGTAAGTGGACTGGTGCGCCACAGGCGCTTTGAAGCCGAGATCATCGATCTCTCCTCACTTGGCCGCGCGGCGGACGAGTACGAAGTTGATCAGCGACACGAAGACGATGATCATGAAGATCGCCCAGGCCACCGCGGCTCCGTAACCTGCGGTACTCAGGTTGTAGATGCCCTTCTCGTACATGTACATGGCCAGCGTCTGGAACTCCCGCTGGTTGCCGCCGATGATGCTGCCGTTGGCGAAGAGCAGCGGCTCGGTGAACAGCTGCATGCCGCCGATCGTGGAGAGGATGACCACGAAGATGAAGGTGGGCTTGAGCATCGGCAGGGTGATCTGCCAGAACTGCCGCCACGGGCTGGCCCCGTCGATCGCGGCCGCCTCGTACAGATCCTTCGGAATGGCCTGCATGCCGGCGAGCAGGATCAGGGTGTTGTAGCCGGTCCACCGCCAGTTGACCATCGTGGCGATCGCGGTCCAGGAACTCCACTCCTGCGCGCGCCAGTCGATCTGGTCCACGCCGACGAGGCTGAGCAGCCAGTTGAACAGGCCGAAGTCGCGCTGGAACAGCATGCCGAAGACGATCGCGACGGCGGCCACCGAAACCACGTTCGGCACGAAGATGGCCATCCGGAAGAAGGTCTTGGCGCGCAGCAGGGTCTGGTTGAGCAGGTTCGCCAGGAACAGCGCCATCAGCAGCTGCGGGATGGTCGACAGGGCGAAGATGCCGAACGTGTTGACAAGCGCGTTCCAGAAGTATTCGTCGGAGAACAACTCGGTGTAGTTGTCGAACCCGATGAACGTGTGCTCGCCGACCATGTCCCAGTCGTGCAGCGACATCCAGGCGGTGCGCAGCATCGGGTACAGCCCGAAGGCTCCGAAGATCAGGAAGAACGGCGCGATGTAGAGGTACGGGGAGTACTTGAGATCCAGGCGGTTGAAGAGATAGCCCCGGCGGCGTCGGGAGGGGACGTCAGGGGGTGGTGCTGCTGGCGACGGCGGCGCCGTCGTGGCCGACAGGCTCATGCGAGTTTCCTTTTCCAGCGAGGCCCGGGGGCCCTCGCGCAGCATGCTGCGCGGTGGGGACCGACCGGTGGCGTCCGGGTAGTCCCGAACGCCACCGGAAGGGAATCACTCAGAAGACGCCCTGAGTCTGCGCATCCTTAGTGAACTGCTCCCAGGCCGCATCCTTGCTGGCCTGCCCGTTCTCGAACGCCCGCATCGCCGGCTCGAACGCGTTCTCCTTCACCGCCTGGTGCTTCGGGCCCAGGTGCACCGGCTGGATCTGGGCGACACTCTCACCGAAGATCTTGCCGGTCGGCGCGTTGCTGAAGTACTCGTTGGTGTAGCTGAGGAAGGCCTCGTTCTTCAGCGCCTCCAGGTTGGTGGGCAGCGGGCCCTTGGCCTTGAAGGCCTCCACCTGGCTGGTGGCGTTGGTCAGGAACTCGGCGAGCTTTGCCGCCTCCTCCGGGTACTTGCTCTGCTCCGGCACGGCCAGCCACGAGCCGCCCCAGTTGCCGCCGCCACCCGGCACTGCGGCAACGTCCCACTTGCCCTTGTTGGCCTCGCCAGAGTTGTCCGCGACGATGCCGAGCATCCAGGACGGGCAGAAGGTGGCCGCGAAGGTGCCCTGCTTGAAGCCACCGGACCACTCCGGCGACCAGGTGGACGCCTTGGCGGAGATGTCGACCATCGAGGTCGCGGTCTCCCAGGCGGCCTTCACCGCGGGGCTGGAGTCCGCGATGATGTTGTTCTCCTTGTCGTAGAACAGGTCGGTGCCCTGCTGGAAGAGCACGCCGTTGGAGACGGCGGTGATCGAGTCCACGAACGCCTTGCCGGTGGCCTGCTTGTACTTCTGGCCAGCCTGGTGGAAGCCGTTCCAGTCCGGCCAGAGCGCCGAGACCGCGTCCCGCTCGGTGGGCAGGCCGGCCGCCTCGAACAGGTCCTTGCGGTAGCAGACCGCGAGGCTGCCGACGTCGGTCGGCAGACCGATCAGCCGGCCGTCCGGCGCCTTGCCCAGCTCCCACTTCCAGGGCAGGTAGTCGTCGGCGATCTCGGACGACACCAGCGGAGTCAGGTCGGCCCAGTTACGCGGGTTGGCCTTGAACTCGTTGAGAATGCCCTCTTCCAGGGCGGTCACGTCGGCCGCGCCCTTGCCGGTGGCGAGGTAACGGACCAGCTTCGGCCGGTACTCGCCGAGCTGCGCGGTCTTGCGCAGCTCGACCTTGATGCCGGTCTGCTGCTCGTACTGCTTGACGAGCTCGTCGTAACCCATTTCGCCGAAGGTGTCGACGACCAGCTTCGCGGGCTTCTCGCCCTCGGCCGGCGTGTCGTCGTCGTTACCGCAGGCCGCGAGCCCGCCGATGGCGGTGATCGCGGCCAGGGTGGCTGCCGCCATGCGGGCACGCCGCGTGGTGAGGCTCATCCTGACCCCTCTTTCGATGGTGAGGCTGCATTTGTCTGTGGTGGGGGGTGCCGCAGCGCCTGCCGGCACCGACTCGGTCAGTCGGTGTCGGCGCCCAAGGGGGCGGTGTGTGATCCACGCCTCTTGGGAACGCTCCCATGAGATTGCCGGCAGGTGTCGGGAGTGTCAATAGTCCAGTGGGAGCGATCCCAGATCGTTACCACGCAGCTCGTTTGACCCGGCAAACAATCGGAAAACGGAGACAGGTTGCGGGTTCGGAAACGGTGCTCAGCAGAAACGACGCAGCAGGGTGTCGGCCCGACCGACGTCGAAGGCCGCCGGGTCGAACCCGGTACCCACCCAGTCCCGCATCGTCCGGTGCTCCGGATGGCCCGGCTCGGCCAACGCGGCGAGCAGCACCAGATAGCCCTGCGGCCCGCCGACGTCCTCCGGTGGGCAGGCCCGCTCCCCGTCGAGGCAGCTCGGGTAGCGTTCGTCCGCCTCGGCGCCGAAGGCGTCCTCCACCAGCAGGTCGTGCTCCCACCAGTCGCCGAAGTCGTACGTGTAGTGGAACCGGCTGCCCTTGCCGACCACCGCGTCCAATCGGACGTCCAACTCGTCGTGCAGGGCCAGCTCGCCGTCGGGGTCAGGTTCGCCGTACTGCACGCCGTCGATCTCGAACGAGTGCAGGTGGCAGTCGCGCCAGCCCATCGCGTGCTGCACCACCCGGTGCAATCGATCCAGGGTGTAGCCGCCGGGTACCAGCACCCGGCGCCAGATCGGCGGACGAACCCCGGACAGGGACATCCTCAGCTGGAAGATCTGACGCGGCATAGGTGTCCCATCCTCCCTCGGCATAGGCTGCGAGCATGATCTGCCGAGCGTGCCGGGCGCGGCGGCACGACGACTGCCCGGGCCGGAACTGGTGCGACTGCCAGCACCGTACCCCCCGACCCACCCCTCCCGTCACCGGTCCGGCCGGCGAATGAGCGACGGAGCGCCGATTTCCGTCCTCTGGCCGGACCCGTCACCCGAGCCGGTGGACGACGACACGCTCATCGCCCGGTACGGCCGCGCCGACCGGCCACATCTGCGGATGAACTTCGTGACCAGCGTCGACGGCGCGGTCAGTCTCGACGGCTACTCGGCCGGGCTGTCCGGCGCACCCGACAAGCGGGTCTTCGGGCTGCTCCGGATGCTCTGCGACGCGCTGCTGGTGGCCGCCGGCACGCTGCGCCACGAGGGTTACCGGGCGATCCGGCTCGACGAGCGACGCCGGGCCTGGCGACGTGCGCACGGGCTGACCGAGTATCCGACCCTGGTCGTGGCCTCCGGCACCCTCAACCTCGATCCGGCCCAGGCCGCCTTCGCCGACGCACCCGTGCGCCCGGTGGTGCTGACTCGCCGCGACGCGGCCGCACCTCCCGGCCTGACCGCCGTGGCCGACCTGGTACGCCTCGGTGACGACCGGGTCGACCTGGTCGCCGGCCTGGCCGAACTGCGCCGTCGCGGGCTCGGTCAACTGCTCTGCGAGGGCGGTCCGCAACTGTTCGGCGCCCTCACCGCCGCCGACCTGGTCGACGAGGTGTGCCTCTCGGTCGCGCCGCTGCTCGCCGGGGCCGGACCGGGCCGGATCACCGCCGGGATACCGAGTCCCGCCCGGAGCCTGCCGCTGCGGCACGTCCTCCGCGCCGACGACGGCACCCTGCTGCTCCGCCACGCCCGGCACTGAGACGACCGATCCGTCACGGACACCCGCCGTCAGAATCCGATCGCCGTGCGCGTTCGGCGCGATGTCGTTACGTGGCCCGCGCCGCGTCGCGTGGCGGCCTGTCGTACTCCTCCGGCAGGATGCAGGGCGTGTGTGCCGACCGCGACGACCGATCGAGCGGAGTTGCCCGATGACCGACCAGGGGTTCGACGGCCCGGGCGAGGGGGTGGGCCGGGTGCTGGGCACCGCCGACGCCACTCCCCTTCAGTTCTGGACGGCGGTCGCCCCGGGCAGCTATCTCCAGCTCGATGACGTGGTGGTGACCCGGCGGGAGTTGCCCGACCGGGAGCCGGTGACCATCGCCGGGGTGGTCACCCAGGTCCGGGCGCGGCACGAGGGCGCGCAGTTCGACTCCGACGTCTTCGCCATCGCCGACGGCACGCTGCCGGCGATGGTGCAGGAGGCCGCCGAGATCACCACCACCCGGGTCGATCCCGAGTTCTACGTGCCGCCGCAGCCGGGTGCCGTGGTGCACCGGGCCGAAGGCGACGCCCGCGCCCGGGCACTGCACTTCGACCGGATGGAACGGCGGATCCCGATGGGCACCGGCCGGGACGGTGTTCCGGTCTACCTGAACGCCGACTTCCTCGACGGCAGCCGGGGCGCCCACGTGTCGATCTCCGGGATCTCCGGGGTGGCCACCAAGACCAGCTTCGCCACCTTTCTTCTCTACTCGGTGTTCCGCTCCGGCCAGCTCGGCGGCGACGCGGTCAACGCCAAGGCGTTGATCTTCAACGTGAAGGGCGAGGATCTGCTCTTCCTCGACCATCCGAACGCCCGGCTCGACGATCCGACCCGGGCCGCCTACGCCCGGCTCGGCCTGGCCGCGGACGCCTTCCCCGACGTACGGGTCTACGCGCCACCCCGGGTCGGCGACTCGTCCGGCACGCCGGACGTGAGCAGTCGACTCACCGGCGTGGACAGCTTCTACTGGACGCTCACCGAGTTCTGCGCCGACCGCCTGCTGCCGTACGTCTTCGCCGACGCCGACGACGAACGTCAGCAGTACACGATGGTGGTCCACTCCGTCGCCGCCCACCTGGCCCGGTACGCCCAGCCCGCCGACGGCGGCGTCAGCATCGACGGCGTCCGGCTGGGCAGCTACGGCGATCTGGTCGACCACATCGTCGAGCAGCTCAGCGACGACGAGACCCGCGGTGACTGGGCGGGCAGCGCGGTGGGCCTGGGCACGGTCAACGCGTTCGCCCGCCGGCTGATCGGCAGCAAGAAGGACCTGTCCCGGCTGATCCGTGGCGACCTGGCCACCCGCCGCCCGCACAGCATCAACACCGCCGAGAGCGCCCAGGTCACCGTCGTCGACCTGCACAACCTGCCGGACCGGGCGCAACGTTTCGTGGTCGGTGTGACGCTCAAGAGCGAGTTCGAGCGTAAGGAGAAGTCCGGCACCGCCAAGCCGCTGCTGTTCGTGGTGCTCGACGAGCTGAACAAGTACGCCCCGCGGGAGGGCTCCTCCCCAATCAAGGAGGTGCTGCTCGACATCGCCGAGCGGGGCCGCTCGCTCGGGGTGATCCTGATCGGCGCACAGCAGACCGCCAGCGAGGTGGAACGACGCATCGTCACCAACTCGGCCATCCGGGTGGTGGGCCGGCTGGATCCGGCCGAGGCGTCCCGCCCGGAGTACGGTTTCCTCCCGCCGGCCCAGCGACAACGCGCGCTGCTGGCCAAACCGGGCACGATGTTCGTCAACCAGCCGGACATCCCGGTGCCGCTCTGTCTGGAGTTCCCGTTCCCCGCCTGGGCCACCCGGGTCTCCGAGGCCGGGGCCGCGCCGTCGCAGACCCTGCGGTCGATCACCCAGTCCGCCGATCCGTTCGCCGTGGTCGGGTCCGGTGGCGGCACCGACGACGACATCCCGTTCTAGCCCGGGGGTGGGGTAACAGCATGAAGATCCTGCACACCTCCGACTGGCACGTGGGCAAGGTCCTCAAGGGGCAGTCGCGGGCCGAGGAGCACAAACAGGTGCTGGCCGGGGTCATCGAGATCGCCCGGCGGGAACGGCCCGACCTGGTCGTCATCGCCGGTGACCTCTACGACACCGCGGCACCGACCCCGGAGGCGACCCGCCTGGTCACCCGGGCGTTGACCGCGCTGCGCCGCACCGGCGCGGACGTGGTGGCGATCGGCGGCAACCACGACAACGGTCCGGCCCTGGACGCGCTGCGCCCGTGGGCCGAGGCCGCCGGCATCACCCTGCGCGGCGGCGTACGCGAGGATCCGGCCGAACACGTCATCGACGGCACCACCGCCGACGGGGAACGCTGGCGGCTGGCCGCGTTGCCCTTCCTGTCCCAACGGTACGCGGTACGCGCGGTGGAGATGTACGAGCTGACCGCCGCCGAGACCACCCAGACGTACGCCGACCATCTGGGCCGCATCCTGGCCCGGCTGACCGAGGGCTTCGACGAGCCGGACCGGGTGCACCTGGTCACCGCCCACCTCACGGTGGTCGGCGCGGCCACCGGCGGCGGCGAACGGGACGCGCACACCATCATGGGTTACGCGGTGCCCGCCTCGGTCTTTCCCGGCACCGCGCACTACGTGGCGCTCGGGCACCTGCACCGCGCCCAGCGGGTGCAGGGGCCGTGCCCGATCCGCTACAGCGGTGCCCCGCTCGCGGTCGACTTCGGCGAGCAGGAGAACGTCCCGGCGGTGACCCTGGTCGAGGTCACCGCGACCACGGCCGCGCGGATCCGCGAGGAACCGGTGACCGCGGCGACCGCGCTGCGCACCGTACGCGGCACCCTCGCCCAACTCGCTGAGATCACCCCGCCGGAGGGCTGGCTGCGGGTGTACGTGCGCGAGCAGCCCCGCGCCGGCCTGCGGGAGGAGGTGCAGCAGTTGCTGCCCCGGGCCCTGGAGATCCGGATCGACCCGGAGCTGGTGCCGGCACCCGGCACCGGCACCCGGGTGGCCCAACGGTCCGGCCGGTCGCCCCGGCAGTTGTTCGCCGACTACCTGGACAGCCGGGGGCATGCCGACGAGGGCGTCCGCGAACTCTTCGACGAGCTGCTCGAGGAGGTCGATCACTGATGCGGCCGATGCGGCTGGACCTGGCCGGCTTCACCGTCTTCCGCGACGCCACCACCATCGACTTCACCGACGCGGACTTCTTCGCCCTGGTCGGGCCGACCGGCTCGGGCAAGTCGACGGTGCTCGACGCGATCTGTTTCGCGCTCTACGGCACGGTGCCCCGCTGGGGCGGTACCCGCGGGCTGGGCAACGCGCTCGCTCCGTCGGCCACCGAGGCGCGGGTACGGCTGGTCTTCGAGTCCGGCGGCGCCCGCTACGTCGCCACCCGGGTGGTGCGTCGGGACAGCCGGGGCAACGTCAAGACCGCCGGTGCCGGGTTGCAGCTGATGCCGGAGGGGTTCGACGTCACCAAGCTGGACACCGGGCTCAGCCCGGAGGATCTCGGCGAGGTGGTCGCCGGGACCCCGGCGGAGATGGACGCGGCCGTGCTGGCGGCGGTCGGGCTGCCGTACGAGCAGTTCACCAGCTGCGTGGTGCTGCCGCAGGGCCAGTTCGCCGACTTCCTGCACGCCCGCCCGGCCACCCGGCAGCAGATCCTGGTCAACCTGCTCGGTCTCGGCGTGTACGAGCAGGTGCAGCAGCGGGCCACGACCCGGGCCGGGCAGGCGGAGGCGAAGCTGGAGGCGGTCGATCAGCTGCTCGCCGGGCTGGCCGACGTCGACGACGACGCGCTGGAACGGGCCGCCGGCCAGGTCGACCGGATGCGGGAGCTGGCCGGGTCGGTGACCGCCGCCGTACCGGAACTGGAAGCGGCGCGTACGACGGTGCGGGAGGCCAACGCGGCCCTGGCCACACTCGACGCCGAACTGGCCACCCTGGGCCAGGTTCGAGCGCCGGACGGGGTGGCCGAGGTGGCCCGGGCGGTGACCGCGACGCGGGCCGAGTCCGACGCCGCAGCGGCCGCGGTGTCGCTGGCCGAGGAGCGCGAGGAGAAGCTGCGCGGCGAGCTGGCCGCCGCCGGCGACGAGAGTGCCCTGCGGATGCTGCTGCGGGCGTACGCCGACCGGGAGCAGTTGTCCGCTCAGGCGGAGCAGGTGCGGGCCGCGATGGAAGCGGCCGGCGTCGAGCACGACGCCGCGGTGCGGGCGCTGACCGGGGCGCAGACGGCGGCCGAGCGTGCCGAGGCGGAGCTGGCGGCGGCGTTCCAGGCGCACGAGGAGGCGAAGACCGCCGATCAGGCGACGGCGTTGCGGGCCCACCTGACCGACGGGGACGCCTGCCCGGTCTGCGAGCAGACGGTGGCCCGGGTGCCGGCGATTCCGGCCGGCTCGGCGGTGGCGAGGGCGGTGGCGGCCGGCAAGGCGGCTCGGGCGGCGAACGAGGCGGCCAGGAAGGTCGTCGCCGAGCGGGACACTGCCGCGCGTGAGCTGGAACGGGTGCTGCTGCGCGCCCGTACCGAACATGACGGGCTGCGGACCCGACTCGTCGAGCTGGACGAACGGCTCGCCGGTGCGGCCACCGCTGAGGCGCTGCGGGCGCGGTTGGCGGAGCTGGCCCGGCTGCGGCAGGGGCTGGACGAGGCGACCACGGCGGTCCGCGCCGGCCGGGACGCCGCCCGGCAGGCCAGGGCGGCGGTGGAGGCGGCGCAGGATCGGCTCCGGACGGCGTGGCGCCGCTTCGACGGTGCCCGCGACACGGTGGCCCGGTTCGGGCCGCCGGCCACCGACCGCGACGATGTGGCCGCCGCCTGGGCCACGTTGGCCGAGTGGGCGCGGGAGCAGGCGAAGCGTCGTCGGTCGGAACGGGACGGGCTGGCCACGGCCGTGGTCGAGGCCGAGACGGCGGCCGACGCGGCGACGGACCGCATCGCCGGCATCTTCGCCGACGCCGGGCTGCCCGCACCGGACGACCCGGTGCGCGCCGCGACCGTCGCCGTGGAGCGGGCCGAGGCCGAGCTGCGCCGGCTGACCGAGCGGCGTGAGCAGGCCGGGACGCTGCGGGAGCAGCGGGCCGGGCACGAACGCGAGGCACAGGTGGCTCGGGCGTTGGCGGGGCACCTGCGGGCCAACAACTTCGAGCGGTGGTTGCTGGCCGAGGCGCTGGACCTGCTTGTCGACGGCGCGTCGGGGATCCTGCGGGAACTCTCCGGCGGCCAGTACGACCTGGTTCACGACAAGGGCGAGTTCTTCGTGGTCGACCACCACGACGCCGGGCTGCGTCGCGGGGTGCGGACGCTGTCCGGCGGTGAGACGTTCCAGGCGTCGCTGGCGTTGGCGTTGGCGTTGTCCGAGCAGTTGGCCGGAATGTCCACCACCGCCGCCAGCCTGGAGTCGATCGTGTTGGACGAGGGTTTCGGCACCCTCGACGCGGCCACCCTCGACACGGTCGCCGCCACCCTGGAAAATCTCGCCGCCCGGGGCGACCGGATGGTCGGCGTGGTCACCCACGTACCGGCGTTGGCCGAGCGCATCCCGGTCCGCTTCGAGGTGCACAAGGACGCCCGCTCCGCCCGGGTGGAACGGACCGGCCGGTGATGCGGACATGAACCGCTTCTTCGTCGATGCCTGGGATCCGAGCTACGGGGCGTCTTTCGAGGCGTCACCGGCCGGTCCGGCCACGCCGAGCAGCGCCCAGGTCGAGGCGGAGCACGAGCTGCCGGCGGTGGACTGGCGGGCGATCG
Organism: Micromonospora sp. NPDC000442; assembly: GCF_042898635.1. NCBI lineage: Bacteria > Bacillati > Actinomycetota > Actinomycetes > Micromonosporales > Micromonosporaceae > Micromonospora > Micromonospora sp. NPDC000442. The sequence continues at coordinate 53,671 of NZ_JBIAYZ010000024.1, forward strand.
GCCCGCGTCCGGGTGTCCGGGCACCGGACGTGGTGCTGCTTGTCGACGGGGTACGCCGGATCGACGCCAGCATCTGGACAGCCGAGGAGGACGGCGGTTCGTTTCCCGGGCTGGCCGCCTCGTACGCGGCCGGGGTGGTGCGCTGCGACCTGGATCGCGGTGCCGCGCAACTGGCCGGCGCCACGGTGGAGCGCGGCCTGTTCACCGCCAGCCCGTCGGCCACCGACGTGGTGGCCGGCAACGTCCGCTACCCGGTACATCAGGTCAGCGGCAGCGGTGAGCTGGCCAAGCTCCCGGCGGCGGTGCAGGGGCCGTTGACCGCCCTGGAGGTGCAGGTCTCGGCCGCCGCGCGTACCGACGACGATCTGCTGGTGGTGGACGGGCCGTTGCGTAACCGGCGGCAGCTGCCGCGCACGCTCGGCTACATCAAGACCCAGCACAGCCAGTACCTCGACGCCCGGCTCACCGCCGTGGTCACCGGTCTCGCGCCGGGCCACCGCTCGCCGGTGTTCCGGCTCGGCACCGCCTGGGGCGGCTGGTCCTGGTATCTGCGGCTACCGGTGGCGGCGGGGGCACCCTGGGCGGGGATCGTACGGCTGGAGTGCTCCGCCGACCTGGAGATCGCCGAGGCGGTGCGGTTGGCCGACCTGTCGCTTGTCACCCTGCCCCGCTTCGCCTCCACCCCGTACAAGGATCCCCGGGCCCCGCAGAACCTCGTCCCGATCGCCGGGCTGGAGCGGCTGCTGCGTTCCCGGCTGGGCGACGCGCGGCTACTGCATCGCGCGCTGACCGTCGCCGCCCGTACCGCCGCCGCCCGGGCCGGGCGCTGATGGGCCGGCGGCGCGACGCCGACCGGATCACCGAGCCTGTCGACACGGGGCTCGCCGAGCTGGTGCCGGATCCGGACCGGTCCGGCTCGTGGACGCTGCTGCTCGACGGCGCACCGCAGTCGCATGTGGACCTGACTGACCCGACGCACCTGGAGTTCGAGTACGTCCGTCGGCTGGCCGCCGCAATCGACCTGGTGGCACCCGAGGGTGCCCCGCTGCGGGTGCTGCATCTGGGCGGTGGTGCGCTGACCCTGCCCCGTTATGTCGCCGCCACCCGTCCGGGCTCGACGCAGCGGGTGGTCGAGGTGGACGGGGCGCTTGTCGATCTGGTTCGGCGGGCGTTGCCGTGGCGGGCCGACCCACGCCTGAAGGTACGGGTGGGTGACGCTCGGGCGGTGCTCGCCTCGGGTCGGGATGCCAGTTACGACGTGGTGGTCGCCGACGTCTTCGCGGGTTCCCGGACACCGGCCCGGCTGACCTCGGTGGAGTACGCGGCCGAGGCGGCCCGGGTGCTGCACCCGGCGGGCTGGTACCTGGCCAACGTCGCCGACGGTCCGCCGCTGCGCCACGCCCGTGGGCAGGTGGCCACCGTGCGGACGGTGCTGCCCCGGGCGTGTCTGGTCGCCGACGCCGCCGTGCTGCGGGGCCGGCGCTACGGCAACCTGGTGCTCCTCGCCGGCCGCCAGGACCCGCCGGTGGCCGCGCTGGCCCGCCGGGCCGCCGGTGACTGGTTTCCCGGCCGGGTGCTGGCCGACGCGGAACTCGACCGCTTCACCGGAGGCGCCACGGTGGTGCGTGACGCCGACGCCGTCGACTCGACGCCACCGCCGCCGGGGATTTTTTCCACCCGACGTTGATCCGTTCGGTGCCGCCTTCCGTACCAGTCAGCAGCCATGCCCGTGGGGGGACGGCTTTCTGTCCATGGACGTCGGAGGTCTGCATGCACGCACTGGCGGTCGGTTGGCAGGGCGACCGGGTGCGGGTGGACTGGATGTCCGCCCGGTCCCAGTCGCGGCCGACCACGTCCACCCGTGGGGTCGACTCTCGTGCGGCGGCTCGCCAGAATAGCCCGGTGACGCCGCGACCCACCCCTGGCCGCCACCAGGCTTCCACCACCGAAGCCGCCCACTCCGACCAGTTGGTCCGCACGCTCTACGCGGAACACGCCGGACCGCTGCTGATGTTCGTGATGCGGTTGACCGGCGGTGACCGGCAACGAGCCGAGGACATCGTCCAGGAGACGCTGCTGCGGGCCTGGCGCAACGCGCATCGGCTGGGCACGCAGGGACAGGGGTCGCTACGGCCGTGGCTGGTGACGGTGGCCCGCCGCATCGCCATCGACGAGCACCGCAGCGAGCAGGCCCGCCCGGCCGAGACGTACGACCGGGACCTGACCGCCTTCGCCGAGGCGGACAGCACCGACCGGGTGCTGCGGTCGATGACGGTGGCGGACGCGCTGCGAACGTTGAGTCAGTCGCACCGGGAGATCCTGGTGGCGACGTACTTCCGGGGCCGGACGGTGCCGGAGGCGGCCGAGGAGCTCGGTCTGCCACTGGGCACCGCGAAGTCGCGGGTCTACTACGCGCTGCGCGCGCTGCGCACAGCTCTGCAGGAGAGGGGGGTGACGGAATGAGCCGGGTTGACCACATGGACGTCGCCGCGTACGCGCTCGGCGTGCTTGACGAACAGGACATGGAGCGGTTCGAGGAACACCTCGCGACCTGCTGGGCCTGTGCCGGCGAGTTGGAAACGATGGTGCCGGTGGTCGGGATGCTCTCCGACATCGACGAGGAGTCGATCACGGCGCTGGAGCAGACCCACTCGGATCCGGTCCTGTTGGACCGGACGCTCGTGGCGCTGCGTACGCATCGTCGGCGGGCCCGGTTCCGGCAGGTCCTGGCGACCGCGGCGGCCGTGGTGGTCTTCGGTGGGCTGACCGGTGTCGTGTTCAGCAATCTCACCGACAGCAGCACGGCACCGCCGATCGCCGGGCCGACCACGGCTCCGGTGGACCCGCCGAGCAACCGCCCCGGCAACCCCAGCGGTCCGAACGTGGGTGGCAACGAGCAGGAGGGTGCGCAGGTCGACGTCACCGACTCGACCACCGGCGTCAAGGCGACGTTCTGGCTGATCTCGAAGGACTTCGGCACGAAGATGGACTTCAGCCTGAGCAAGCTGCCGGGGCCGCGTACCTGCCGCCTGGTGGTGGTGCGCGACGACGGCTCCACCGAGGTCGTCTCCACCTGGTCGGTGCCGGACGGCGGGTATGGCACGAACGCCAACCCGCAGTTGCTGGCCCTGTCGGCGGCCACGTCGACGAAGCTGGACGCCATCAAGCACTTCGAGGTGCAGGAGATCGACTCGCGGGGTGCCACCGACACTCTGGTGACCGTCCCAACGGCCTGATCCACTGTGCACGAAGGCCCGCCTCGATCGAGGCGGGCCTTCGTCGTTCAGGTTCATCCTCACCGGGCAGGCACAGCGACCTGGGGATACGGACTCACACGCACAGAGAGCCCAGACAGTTCAATGGATTCTTGTGAACTTGCCCACCCTTTCGGATTCAACCTTGACAGCGCTCGTCCCGTACTTCCCGGTGAACTTGTCAAGTATGAGGAGGGCACGTGGCACAGATGAAGCGAACCGTCATCGCCGTGGGCGCCATGTTCGCACTTACGGCCTGCGCTCCCGCAGGCTACAACGGGGCGGACGCGGGCGCGGCCGAGCCGGTCGCCGTCGCCGCGGCCGAGCCCAGCGTGACCGCCGACCCCGAGGCCAGCGCGGAGCCGGGCGCCTCGGCGTCACCGGGCGCGGAGGCCGAGACCGACGCTCCCCTGCCCGACGGGGTGGAGCTGACCGACAGTCTGACCGGCAAGAAGTTCCCCCGGATGGGTAGCGCCGTGGTCAACCAGGACGGATTCATCCTGTACCGCTTCGACCGCGACACCAACGACCCGCCGTCGTCCAACTGCGACGGCCAGTGCGCCGAGGTGTGGCCGCCGGCGCTGACCGACGGTGCCCCGGATCTCAAGGGTGTCTCCGACGACGCCGTCGGCACCATCACCCGGGAGGACGGCACCCGCCAGATCACCCTCGACGGCTGGCCGCTCTACACCTACATCGGTGACAAGAAGCCGGGCGCCTGGAAGGGCCAGGGCGTCGGTGGCACCTGGTTCGTGGTCAACCCGGACGGCAGCAAGAACCTGGAGTGCCTGCCCAAGGGCACCCCGAAGGCGGTCGCCCCGCCGTCGAAGACCGAGTCGAACGACTCCGACTACGACTACTGAGCCGTCAGCACGTCCCGGTGGCCGGCCGCAGCCAGCAATGGCGCGGCCGGCCACCGGCGTCTGTCAGGCGCATTCAGCCGTTGCGCGAGACACAGCGGCTACGCCCGCTTGGTTGAAGATCACCGATAAGCCGAACAGTGGGCAACGCATGGACGAACGGCAAGTATCCCCAGGATCTCCAGGCTGATACATTGCCACACGTCGCGCGCCGGCGCGTCCGGCCACGGCATGCCGAGCCTGACACCGCTCCGCGACCGACGAACTAATCGGGGAGTCTCCGGCGCGCCCGGAGTGATACATGTGGGGATCTCGGCTTGTCTGCTGAACCTTTCCGGCAACACGATCAGCACGGCTCGGCCCTGCCAGAAGTGAACCTGCAATGATCGCGCTGCGCATCTACCGGACCTTGCCTCGGCGCTATCGAGTCCGGCTCGTCCAGCTCCTTCCCCCGCAGCGGCAACTCTGGCTCGTCCGACGATTGACCAGACTGGCACCGCCTCGGGCCCATACCCCTGTCGGACGGGTACACCGGGTCCGCGACCGCGGTAGCTGGGTGTTCGCAGAGGTGGTGGAGCAGGCGACCCCGCTGGCCATGTGGCAACGCAACCTCGATCTGGTGACCAACGCGCTCGACAGAGCGGGCATCGACTACTTCTGCGTCCCCCACAAGAACGACCTGCAAAGTGCGGTCGCCGTGCCGCTGGCACACAAGGGCGAGGCGCTCCGGGCGCTCCAACAACTCACTCAACAGCCGCAGGTCACGGTACGCCTGACCAACGGTGAGGGAAAGCGCGCAAGCGTCAAACAGCGTGCCGCAGTCGTCCAGGTGTTCAGCTCCGTGTCAGATCCTGACAGCGTCACCGTCCTCGGTAGCGAATTTGCCTGCGAGGTCGAATTCTGGCAGGTGACAACACCGACCGACCGACCAATCACTGAGATCGTCGCACCGCGTGGCAACCAGGTCGCCAGTTCCCTGCCAGCCCAGGGTCAAGCCGTCACCGTGCCGGCCTCGCGCCTGACCCGACTCGCTCCAGAACGCGGCGAGCCGGGTCGTTACCGGAGTCGGGCGGAGTTCGCGGGCCTGGGATACGAGCACATAACCTTCCCGATCGACGCCGTCTACACCTGGGTGGACGGCAACGATGCCGACTGGATGCGGCGGAAGAACCTGGCGCTGCTTGAGCAGCAGCCAGGCTCTGAGATCAGCGATGTTGCCGCCAACGCCTCCCGCTATGTCAGCCGGGACGAACTCCGCTACTCGCTCCGCTCGCTCGTGGCCTTCCTGCCCTGGATCCGGACGATCTACCTTGTGACGGATGACCAGGTGCCCCCCTGGTTGGATGTCGCGCATCCCATGATCAAAGTCGTACCTCACCGAGATATCTTCGGCGACACCGGCCGGCTTCCGAGCTTCAACTCTCATGCCATCGAATCGCGATTGCACCACATCACTGGCCTCAGCGAGCACTTCATCTACATCAACGATGACATGTTCTTCGGTCGTCCGCTCCTGCCGACCAAGTTCTTCCACGCCAACGGGCTCGCGAAGTTCTTCCCCTCTCCGGCCCAACTCGATGTCGGACCAGCGACGATCTATGACCCGCCGGTGACCGCAGCCGGCAAGAACAACCGCCGACACATTCAGGAACGATTTGGACGCACGATCACGCAGAAGATGCGTCACGTGCCCTACCCGCTCCGCAAGAGCGTCTTGGAAGACATCGAGCGGGAGCTCACCGATGAGGTGCTCGCGACGGCCGAACACCAGTTCCGGCACCCGGCTGACCTGTCCATCCCTTCGTCGTTGCAGCACTACTGGTCGTACCTGTCGGGGAAGGCGGCGCCTGGATCGATCGCATACTCCTACGCCGATCTGGGTCATCCATCCGCGCCGATTCAATTGGCGAGGCTACTCACCCGTCGTGATCGCGACGCCTTCTGCCTGAACGACACCGACTCGGCAGAGGTCTCACTTCCCCAACAACACGCCATGCTCAGCGAGTTTCTCTCGGCGTACTTCCCGTTCCGTACGCCATTCGAGCTGCCTGCCCACCTTGAGGCGGAGCGAGCATCCCAGACCGCAACTGCACTCGCCGCGGCGAGCCTGCCGCTGGAGCACGCGATCCGCCAGGTTCCCGATGGCGGTCGGGCAGGTGCACCCATCAGCGGTCGCGAGCCGGTCCGATGAGCCCGAACGAGCGTCGGAGTTCGAGCCGCCCGCCACTACGACTCCTTCAGGTGGTCTACGGCGCTCGCCGACGGGCGGGTGTGGTGGCGGATCGTCTCGCCCGGCGAACGACACGCCTACGCCGCGAACCCGTCGCCGAACTCGCTCGGGCCACCTGCGACTACTTCGCGGTACTCGACGGCCGGACGTTGCACGTGCATGCCGTGCTACCCACCTCCGCCGTCGACGTCGGTTCGGTGACCCTGTTGTTCCTCCAGGGGCACCGCCTGGTGGCCTGCCCGGCGTCAGCCGAAACGGCTGGCGACCGGGTCTCGGTGACGGCTCGGGTCACCTTCGGCACCGCTCCTGACGAGATTTCGCTGAACAAGGGTGTCTGGTCGCTGGCCCTCGCGGTCTCGGAAGCGGCCGGTGAGCGACGATTCGCCCTGCAGACGAGGGAGCCTGCGGAGCACGAGGGGCCGACGCTCTCCAACCCGCCACACCCCGTCTCCGGTTGGCGATACGAGCCAGGCTGCGGCAATCACGGCCTGGCACAACTCACCATCCTCGGTGCCAGGTCCCGGGCCGAGGTGACCCGGCTCGCAACCGGGCCGACCGAGGCACGGGTTCACGCGAGGCTGGTCGGCGTCGGCACGCTGCAAGACCCAATGATCGTGTTCACGCCGCGAAGCGGCGGGCCGGACGTGGTGGTGCCGATCGACCCGATCGACGGGCGGTTCGATTTCGCGGTCCCGTTGGCGGAGCTGGCTGCTGGACCGCCCGGCACCGAGGTGATCTGGGAGGCATGGGTACGCACGTCACCCACTCGCATGATCCGCCTCGGCCGGTTCCTGCACGACCTACGTGATCCGCGGACCGTTCTGCGGGTCAGCCGGACCACCGTGACGATCGAAGACCGACGCTTCGTGGGATACCGGCCCTACTACACGAAGGCTGGCAACCTGGCGGTGGCCTGCCTGCACTTCACGGGGGCAGCAACATGAAGATCACATTCCTGCTGAACACAGCCGACGCCCTCGGCGGAACCGAGCGGGCCATCCTCACCCAGGCCGACTACCTGGCGCGCCGCCACGATGTCGAGGTCATCAGCGTCTTCCGGACGGGCGCAACGAGCTTCTTCTCGAATGACGCACGGGTACGTCGTCGTTATCTGGTCGACCTCACCGGAACCACACCCCGGCCGGAGCGGTCCACGCCGGTGGACGACGCCGCGTACGAAGCTCTCGCTCGCAGCGGTAGCCGGCTGATCCCGAAGCGTTGGGAGAAGCAGTTCAACCGCTTGGCCGACCTTGAGGTCGAGCGGGCGCTGCGGTCCCTCGACGCCGATGTCCTGGTCTCGTCATCACCGGCGTTGATGTCTCTGGCGACGACGCTGGCTCCGCCCGGGGTGGTGACCGTGCACCAGGAGCACCGACCGTCGCAGCTACGCGGCGGAACCGGCCAGCCGCTCTTCCAGATGTCTCCACGGTTGGACGCCCTGGTGGTGCTCACCGATCGGACCAGGGACTGGTTCGTGGACACCTTCGGTCCGTCGGCCCCACGGTTGGAGGTCATCCCCAACAGCATCCCCGACGGTTTCCGGCCCCGATCCGACCTGCGCAACCCCGTGGTCGCCATTGCCGGACGCATGGTTCCGGAGAAGCGGATCGACCACGCCATCCGGGCCTTCGGGAAGGTTGCCGCGGCCTATCCTGAGTGGACGTTGCGCGTCTATGGCGACGGTCCGCTGCTACCGGAGATGCGACGACTCGCCGCCGACCTCGGTCTGCACGACAACGTGCAGCTCGTGGGTGCAACCGACCGGATGACCGAGGAGTGGGCTAAGGCGAGCGTCGCGTTGCTCTCCTCCCGTGACGGGGAGGCCCTGCCGTTGGTGCTGCTGGAGGCGTTCGCGGCAGGAGTTCCGGCGGTCAGCTACGACATCCAGACCGGGCCGGCCGAGATCATCACGCACGGCGTGGACGGCCTGCTGGTCCCCTCCGGTGACGAGGACCAGCTCGCGCAGGCGCTGATCCGGCTCATCGCCGATGACGAGTTGCGCCGCAGCTGCGGCGCCAACGCTCTCGTCGCAGCGGAGCGCTACCGCATCGCGCCGATCATGCAGCGTTGGGAGGATCTCTTCACCGAGCTGATCGCGGAGCACGCCAGCCAGGAGCAGGCGCGCGCGGACCGGCTGGCCGCATGGCTGGCGCGAGCGGGCGGATCCGGCTTCGCGCCGGCCGCGCCCCGCCCCGGCCAGGTGACCACCGGCCCTGATCTGGAGTCACTTGAGCAGCGGATCGAAGACGCGGTTCCCGGATTGGTTCGCAGCGGTGGCCGGTTGAGCGTCGTCCGGGACGATCTGGTGCCGGCCGACGTCGCGTACGCCAACTTCACCGCTGTGGTCGATGTGCTGGAGGAACGCGGCATCCCGTACTGGATCGTCCGCGACACCGGTGTGCGCCACCGGGTGGTCGTTCCGCTGGAGCGGCGGGAGGAGACGCTTGCCGCGTTCGCAAGCGCATTCGCGACGACTCCCTGCTACGCCGAGACGCTGTCCGAAGGCGCCAAAGTCACCTCGGTAACACTCGCGGCCTGCCTGGTCACCGAGCCACGCGCGGCCGACGCCGTCGGTCTGCGGATGTTCCAGCCCTACGTTTCGCCGTCGAGAACCCTGCGCTACGGCCCTGCCGTCGGCTGCGACGTCGAATTCTGGATGCCCTCCGCGCAGGGGGACACGCTCCTGGCGACCCGCCGCACGCTGCTCGGCGATATGGTGCCGACACAGGCGATCAGGCCGGGGACCCTCACCATCCGGGATCGTCAGCACCCCACGATCGAGCCCTTCACCCAACGACTCGTCTCCGACGTGGACTTCCCGATCGACGTCGTCTACACCTGGGTCGATGGCGCTGACCCAGCTTGGTTGGCGAGTAAGAACAGCGTCCTTTCGGAGGCGGGGAGATCTCCGATCGACGCCGCCGAGAGCCTCGCCCGGTTCCGGGATCGCGCCGAGCTGCGCTACTCGTTGCGCTCCATCGACATGTACGCCCCATGGGTGCGGAACATCTACCTGGTCACGGCCGGACAGACTCCGGCCTGGCTGGACACCGGCCACCCGCGGATCAGGGCCGTCGATCACCGGGATCTGTTCGACTCCCGGGGCGCGCTGCCGACGTTCAACTCGCACGCCATCGAGTCGCAGCTGCACCACATCGACGGCCTGGCCGAGCATTTCATCTACTTCAACGACGACTTCTTCCTGGGCAGGTCGGTGTCACCGTCCCTGTTCTTCCGCAGCAACGGGTTGGCGCAGTTCTTCCTCTCCCCGACGCCCATCCCGATGGTGGAGGTGAACGAGGAGGACGACTTCAACTTCAGCGCCGCGAAGAACAACCGTCGGCTGATCCGGGAGGCGTTCGGCCGCACCCTCACCCACGGCCTGCTGCATGCGCCCTACCCGATGCGCCGCAGCGTCGCCTACGACCTGGACAAGGCTTTCGCCGACGAGGTCGAGCGAACCGCGGCGAGCCGGTTGCGCAACCACGCCGATGTGTCGATCGCCTCATCGCTGCACCACTACTACGGCTACCTGACTCAGCGCTCCGTGCCGGGATCCATCCGAGTCAGTTACGTCAACACCGGCGATCCGAACGAGCATCCGCAGCTGACCCAGATTCTCGTCACCCGCGGTTACGACGCGTTCTGCCTCAATGACACCCACCACGGCGAACTCGATGACACGGAGCAGATCCCGGTTGTCTCCGGCTTCTTGGAGAGCTACTTCCCGGTGGCCAGCCAGTTCGAGCGAGGCAGCGTGCGGAACCAGCTCCGCAAAGCGCGGGCCTAGGAGTCTCCTTTGGCCGGCGGGACTTCCCCGCCGGCCAGTGGGGGTGTTGGTTCGAACGAGCGGCACAGGCGGCTACCGCCACGGACGGGCGGGCGACCGGCAGAATCAGGACGGCCTCCGGTCGCCGATCATGTTAAAGCGGGAGTTCGGGAGGGTCGGCGCGTCGACCTGGTTGGGTCGCCGGCTGGTCGGGACGGCCTGACGGGAGCGGCGCCACAGCGCGCTGGCGCCCTGCTTCCGGCACTCCGCCACCTCCTCCTCCGGCAGCTCGAACGGTGCTGGGAAGGGCAGGTAGCGGGGCAGGAAATCGGCAAGCATCCGCTCCTGTTCCGCCAGCGCACGAGGGTCGGAGTCGGTGTCGTTGAGGCAGAAGACGTCGCGGTGGCGTCGGGCCAGCAGTTCGGCGAGGCGGGCCGGGGTCGAGGGGTGGCCGAGGTCGGCGTACTCGTACTCGATGTCGGCCGGTACCGCCTGCGCGGTCAGGTACGCCCAGTACTGGTGCAACGACGAGGGGATCGACAGGTCCTCGTGGTGGCGGAACCGGTGCTGCGCGGTGGCGGTCACGTCGGCCTGCAACACCGCCTCGATCTGATGCATGATGCTGCGGCGCAGGGCGAACGGCGTGTGCTTCATCTTCTGCGTGATGGTCACACCGAACTGACGTTGGATGTGCCGGCGGTTGTTCTTCCCGGCGGCGTTCACCGGCGGATCGGTCGGCTTCGCCTCGCCGAGCCCGAACTGGGCGGGTGAGAGGAAGAACTTGGCGATCCCGTTGGCGTGGAAGAAGTGGGTCGGCAGCAACGGGCGACCCAGGAAAACGTCGTCGTTGAGATAGAGGAAGTGCTCCGCCAGCCCTTCGATGCGGTGCAGCCGGGACTCGATGGCGTGCGAGTTGAACGACGACAGCCCGCCGAGGTCGGCGAAGAGTTCGGCGTGCGACACGACGGTGATCATCGGGTGGCTCGGATCGAGCCAACTGGGCAGCTGGCCGTCGGTGACCAGGAAGATCTTCCGCAGCCACGGGGCGAAGCTGTGCAGCGAGCGCATCGAGTACCGCAGCTCGTCCCGGTTGTGGTAGCGCGACTCGTTGGCCGCGATCGCGTGCAGCGCACCGCCCGGGGCGCCCAGCGCGGCCCGCTTGCGCTCCAACCACTCCGGATCCGAGCCGTCCACCCAGGTGTAGACCGCGTCGATCGGGAACCCCACCCGGTCCGGGGCGCGGACCGTGAGGTCGCGGCGGGTGCCGTAGGTGTGGTCGTCCGCCTCCGGCACGAAATGGCTGAGCAGCGCCGCGGCGACCCGGACCCGCTCGGCCCGGGCCGGCGCCTCGTCGATCACCGCGTTGTGCCGAGGGGCGCGGACCACGTCGCCGACCCGGCTCCAGAACTCGATCTCGCAGGCGAACTGAGCACCGAGCACCACTCCGGCCCGGACGTCGGTCACCGGGAACCACACCTGGATGACCTCGGTCGGTGCCAGGTCCGGCTGGTTGCGCCCGGGGCGTACCTCGACGGTGCGTACGTGCGCGCCCGACAGTCCCGGCGCCGAACGCACCAGCCGGCGGACGGCATCCCGCTGATCCACCAGGATCGCCACCGAACTACGCAGGTAGTCGTCGTTACGCAGGCAGTGGTACTCGATTCCGGCGTTCTCCAGGGCCACGGTTACCGCCGTCAGGTTGCGGTGCCACAGCTCCAGCGGTGTCGCCGCGGCCACCACCTCGGCCTCGGTACGGGAACCGTCGTCGGTCACCGGCACCCGCGTGCCGACCGGGTGCAGTGAGTCACTGCCACGCGGCCGGGTGAAGGTACGCACCATTCCGAGCCGCCGGTGCTCGGGGAGCAGATCGAGGAGTCGCCGCCGAAGGGCGGGCGGCAGGAGACGGTAGACGCGCAGCGCAATCATCCGGCGAGCCGTTCAGTGTGGACGGTCACGGCACGATCAGCACGGAGGTGCGCTGAAGCGAACACCGTGCGCCAGGCGCTCTCTGTGAACAACCGCAGCGGCAGCCATCCCCGTTACCCTTCTGCACAGCTCCCCGTGATGCGCGAAGGGCGACCGGTCGATGGATCATCCGACTCACCGTCCGTTTCCGGACGGATCTGGCCCTGCGCAGGTCGGACCATAGCAGCGTGTTCACCTGCGGGACAGCCGCGCTCCTCCGGCCGGTAACCGTGTCGACACACGGCAGGCCAGATAGGTCCGCTGATGCGGGGATTTGCCCTAAGAATACTGGCCGATCAGGCGGTCCGAAAACCGCACGGATGGCTACCGAGAATTGACCGAGCAACGTCTATCCATCGCGTCCGGGTGGGTCCACGACGACCCGCCCGCACCAGGTGGCACAGTGACCGGGTGACCGGGAACGAACCGAAAGCGCGTCGGGTGCTGCGAACACCAGCCGGCTACCGCTTCACCGCTTCGGTGCGCCCGCTCACCTTCAGCCCGTACGACCCGTGTGCGCGAATCGTCGCGGGCGTCTTCTGGTGGGCGGCGCGCACGCCCGACGGGCCGGCCACCCTTGCCCTGCGGCCCGAGGGCGGCGATCTGGTCGCCGAGGGTCACGGCCCGGGCGCCGACTGGATGGTCGAGCACGCCGACGCGGTGGCCGGGCTCCGCGACGACCTGACCGGGTTCGCCGAGCTGGCCGCCAGCCACCCCGTGGTGGCGCGGCTGGCCAGCCAGCAGGCGGGGCTGCGGATGCCGGCCAGCGGGCTGATCTTTCCCCGGGTGCTGCGGGCAGTGCTGGAGCAGAAGGTCACCGGCAAGGAGGCCTACCGGGGGTACGCGGCGACCGTGCGCCACTTCGCCGAGCCGGCCCCGGGTCCGGTACGGCTGCTGCTGCCACCCGACCCGGCGGCTGTCGCGGCCGCGCCGTACTGGGTATTCCATCCGTTCGGGGTGGAGCAGCGACGGGCCGAGACATTGACGCGCGCCGCGCGGGTGGCCGACCGCCTGCAACGATGCGCCGACTCGACCGAGGCCACCCGGCTGTTGCGGTCGATCCCGGGCATCGGGCCGTGGACCGCCGCCGAGGTGGTCCGGGTCGCGTACGGCGACGCGGACGCGGTGAGCGTCGGCGACTATCACGTACCCAACACGGTCGCCTGGGCCCTGGCCGGCGAGCCGCGCGGCAACGACGCCCGGATGCTGGAGCTGCTGGAGCCGTTCCGGGGCCACCGGGGCCGGGTCTGCTGGCTGCTGGAGGCCGCCGCCGTGCAAGCACCAAAGTTCGGCCCGCGCGCCCCGATCCGCTCCTTCTCCCACTACTGACCGGAGTATCAGGCGGCCTCGCGCAGGTCGGCCAGGTCGACCGGGGTACGCCGACGCAGCAGCTCGGCCAGTTCATCCACCGACCCCACCTCGCCGAGCACGTTCTTGCCGCCACCGAAGCGCCGGGGATAGGTGTGCACCAACCGGTACAGGTACCGGCCGTGGATCAGCTCGACGCTGACCCGCCACCGCCCGCAGCACCCGCACACCCACTCCACCACCTCGCGAAAGTAGCTCTGACCTGCGGTTTTCCGATTCGCCCGGGCGGGACGTGACGGACCTGAGACGGACACGCCGCCCACCGGTCGGCCGTGATCCGGCTCACCACTGTCGGTGCCGTCTGGTTGACTGATCGCCGTGGACCTGCCGATCAACCCGCCGGTGGAGCCGATGCTCGCCCGCAGTGTCAACTCGATCCCCACCGCCCCGGGGATGACCTACGAGCCCAAGTGGGACGGCTTCCGCTGCATCGTCTTCCGCGACGGTGACGAGGTGGAGCTGGCCAGCCGGGGCGGCAAGATGATGACCCGCTACTTCCCCGAGGTGGTCGAGCAGGCCCGCCGGCAACTGCCGCCGCGCTGCGCGGTCGACGGCGAGCTGATCGTGATCCGCCGCGACGGCCCTGACGGGCAACCCCGGCTCGACTTCGAGCTGCTGGCCCAGCGCATCCACCCGGCGGCCTCCCGGGTGAAGCTGCTCGCCGAGACGACCCCCGCCGACTTCGTCGCCTTCGACCTGCTCGCGCTCGACGACGAGAGCCTGCTCGACGCCCCCTACCCGACCCGCCGGGCCCGACTGGAGCAGGCGCTGTCCGGGGTGCGACCCCCGGTGCACGTCACCCAGATCACCACCGACGCCGAGGTGGCGCGCCGCTGGTTCGACGTCTTCGAGGGCGCCGGCCTGGACGGGCTGATCGCCAAGCCCGCCGACCTGCCGTACGAGCCGGGCAAGCGGCTCATGTCCAAGGTCAAGCACGCCCGCACCGCCGACGCGGTGGTGGCCGGGTTCCGCTGGCACAAGTCCGGCCCGGTGGTCGGTTCGCTGCTGCTCGGCCTCTACGACGACGCCGGGGTGCTGCACCACGTCGGGGTCAGCGCCTCGTTCACCATGGCCCGCCGCGCCGAGCTGCTGGAGGAGCTGGCCCCCTACCGCGACGCCGGGCCCGAGCACCCGTGGGTGCACGGCGACCACGAACGCGGGCAGCGCATCCCCGGCGGGGTCAGCCGCTGGACCGGCACGAAAAACCTGGAATGGGAGCCGCTACGCCCGCAGCTGGTGGTCGAGGTGGCGTACGACGCGATGGAGGGTGACCGGTTCCGGCACACCGCGCGCTTCGTTCGCTGGCGACCCGACCGCGACCCGCTCTCCTGCCGATACGATCAACTCGACCAGCCGGTCCGGTTCGACGTGGACCAGGTGCTGCGGGGTGACCCGGCGGTCCCGGCCGGTCCCGCGTAGCTTGGCCGGCATCCTGATCACGGAGGCTCGTTCGTGACCCGTACGCCCGACCGGATCCGTCGTTTCCGGCTCACCGTGGCCGGCCTGACCGCCGCCGTCGTGCTCACCGCCGGCTGCACGCTGCCGGCGTTCGCGCCGCGCGCCGACGTCGACGGCGAGGCCGCGGCACCGGGGGCCGCGCCGACCTGGCGGTCCTGCCCCGAGGTGGCCGACGAGGTGGTCGGGCGACGCGCTCCGGACATCCGGTACGAGTGCACCAGAATCCAGGTGCCGCGGGACTGGGCGGGCGGCAGCGCCGCCACGACCGGTCCCGGTGCCGGTGAGACCTTCGAGATCGCGCTGCTCCGGGCCCGCTCCACGAACCAGCGCGACCGGATCGGTTCGCTGCTGATCAACCCGGGTGGCCCCGGCGGCTCGGGCGTCGACACCGCCGTCTACCTCACCTTCGGCGAGCAGTACGGCGGCCTGCCCGACGCGATCCTCGAACGCTTCGACATCGTCGGCTTCGACCCCCGCGGGGTAGCCCGGTCCAGCCCGGTCGAGTGCATCCCGGACGCCGACCTCGACGCCGCCTTCGGTTACAACCCCGACCCGGAGAGCCAGGCGTCGTTCGACGACTTCGTCGCGCTCAACAAGCAGATCGGTCAAGGCTGCGGCGCCAAGTACGGCGACCAGTTGCCGCTGTACGGCACCGAGCAGGCGGCCCGCGACATCGACGCCATCCGGGCTGCCGTCGGCGACGAGAAGTTGACCTACCTCGGCTACTCCTACGGCACCCTGCTGGGCGCCACGTACGCCCAGTTGTTCCCGCAGCGGGTGCGGGCGCTTGTGCTCGACGGCGCGGTAGACCCCCGGCAAGGTCTGATCGAGGGTTCGGAGAGCCAGGCGAAGGGCTTCGAACGCGCCTTCGACAACTTCACCAGGTGGTGCGCGGCAAACGCGGGCCGCTGCCCGATCGCCCCCGACGCCCGGGCGGCGGTCACCTCGGCGATCGACAAGGCCGAGGTCTCCCCCGTCCGCTCCGCCGACGGTCGGGAAGCCACCGCCGGCTGGATCTTCTACGCCATCGTCTCGTCGCTGTACTCCGAGCCCGGCTGGCAGCAACTCGCCCAGGCCATCGACCGGCTGAACGAGGGCAACCCGACAGACGTGTTCCGGCTCGCCGACAACTACACCGACCGCGACTCCGACGGCAACTACAGCAACCTCTTCGACGCCAACCTGGCCATCAACTGCGCCGACGAGGAACAACGCCCCGACCTGGAGCGGATCCGCCAGCTCCAGTCCGAGTGGCGCACGCAGTACCCACTCTTCGGCGCACCGCTCGCCGCCGGCCTGGTCTCCTGCACCGAATGGCCCGGCGGCAGCGACCCCTACCCCACCGGCCGCGCCGAGGGCGCCCCGCCGATCCTTGTCGTCGGCACCACAGGCGATCCCGCCACCCCGTACGAGCAGACCCCGGCGTTGGCCGAGATGCTGGGCGTCGGGCGAGTGCTCACCTGGGAGGGCGAAGGCCACACCGCCTACCCGCAGACGGCCTGCATCACCCAGGCCGTCAACGCGTACCTGATCGACCTCACCGTCCCGACCGACGGCGTGCGTTGTCCGGCCCGTTAGCCACCGGCCCTGACGGGGGCGTCTCGCAGTTGTCGTCGAGGTCAGTTCAGTCCGAGGCGGGCGGCGGCCAGGTCGCGAACGGCGCGGGCATCGACGCCCAGATCAGCGAGGAGTTCTCGGCCGGTGTCGTCGGAGTCGGTAACGGCGGCGTACACCAGGTGAGCGCTTCCCGCCGGCATCCGCGCGCCGAGGTTGGCCAATTCCCGAGCCCGCTCGGCGATCCGGGCAGCCGCCGCCGTCCACGGCGGGTTGCTTCGTTCGGTCTGCCAGGACCGCTTAGGGCGTGATTCGGCGAGTTCCGTGCCGTAGCTCGCCTTCGCCACCCGCAGAGCGGCGTCCTGCCGGGTCACTCCGAACCGGCCGAGCAGCATCTCGTTCGCGACATCGGACGGCGAGACGGGCCGCAGATCCCCGGCCTGCATCTCCTCCTCGAGCACGAGAACTCCCATCACCAGGTGGGCCGGTGAGGTACGGTCGTGCCCGAGACGGACCGTCTCGGCGACCGCCTCCAACTCCAGCCAGTTCAGTGCCGGCGTGGTCTCCGCGAACAGCCGAGCGACCGAGAGCACGAGGCCTCTCTTCAACCGGCCGGTTTTCCTGCCCGGCTCCCGGGCGATGACCCCGATCTCCGGCAACGGCCCGGCGAGCCCCGGCCGTGGCGGCTCCCGGTCACCCTGCGGCCACAGCCGAGCGACCACGGCATCCAACCGGCCGGGCACGATCTGGTCCGACACGAGGTACTCGTGGGCGTGCTGGCCCGGATCCTCCAACAGCGCCTCGAGTACATGGGGGCTGCCCACGTACGGTGCCCGACGCCGCACCGCAAGATGAGCGGCGAGCCGTAGCACCGCCACCGCAGGTGCCTCCCAGCCGAGTGCCTCGGCAAACCGGTCCCGCGCCGGGCCGGGCCAACCGAAACTCCGCCAGTACGCCTCCCGCATCGCCCGAACGACCTCAAGGGTCAGCTCCCCCGACAACTCGACATCACCGGTCGAGACGTGCGACGCCTCGCTACGCCGCCGCGGCTGCTGCTGCTGCGGCCGGACCGGGATCACCGACCGCAGCAGCGGATAACGCCCCAGCATGCCGAAGAGCACATCGTCGACATCGATGCTCAGCTTCTTCAAACGCGCCGCCTCGCGCGCAGCTCGGCGCAGCACTGAGTAGACGCCTCCTCCCATGACGATAGACATCGTGGCCTCCCATCTGGCGCTACGCTCTCCGGCACCACAATGACGGTCGACATCAACTACTCCGGGTCGCCCGATGTGGGCTGGACAGGTCAGTGTTCCTGCGAGGCGTGCCGGTACAGCCGCCGCAGCGCTCGGGTTGGCAGCAGCCCGCTCGAACACCTCGTAGTCGCCGAGCCGAGCTGATCGAGCCTCAGGGTTGGTCGGCAGTGAGCGCAGAGATCGCAGCCCTTGCCTGCGGCATCGCGAAAAGGTGCGCCAGGATCTCTGGGTAACTGGCACCCTGCGCGGCGCGGCGACGCGAAAGGTCAAAGGCCCTCGCAACTTCTGGTGAGGCGACCGGTGGGCGGGCCGGGACGGTGGGCGACTCCACAGCGGACGGAGACACCACATGATCGGCGCGGTCAACGAGTCGGCCCATCAGCTCGGCGTAGGAGAGGCCGTATCGGTCAAGTAGCGGCCGGGAGTTGTGCAACTCTGCCGGGTCAGAAGTCTTAATCAGCGCCAACTGATGAAGGATCGAGGCTGCCGCGAGCACGATGTGCTCGAACTGGACGTCGGCGGACCCCTCACGGACGGCCTGCCGAACTGCCTCATCCTCGAGCGTCGTCAGCAGGCCGGAGCTCGGCCCGTCGACCTTCCTCGAAAGCACGGTGATGGGCCACATCAGGAAGCAGGAAACCTATCCGTTCCAGCGAATCGACCGCAGGTGCCCACGGGTGCTGACCCTGGAACGGCTTCAGCCGGCCGACCGCCGACAACAGGTCACCGCGATCGACGCCACTGCGCGTCACGAGGACACTCGCCGTCGTTCCCTCGCTCGCGAGAAGCGCGAGTAGCACCTCGCGGTCGCCGACCCACGGAAGTCCCCGCTCCGCAGACATTGCTCGCGCATCTGCCAGGACCTGCACGGCTCCCGCCGTCCACGCGGGCGACATCGAGGGCTGCTCACCAAGAAGGAAGCCCGATCTCTCGCGCACAACCTCGCGCAGGACGGCACGAGCCCCGTACAACGAGAGCGGGTCTACGCTTCCAGCGCTTCCCTTGTTGTCAAACCTCCCGCCGTCTGACGCCGGACCGTCTGACCTCAGGACGGACCTAAGGAGGGGCACCTTGCGGCCCATCCTCCGACAGCACTCCAGCAGCAGGTCACCCGATCCGACGGATGGTCGACCGCCATGTGACGCTCTTCCGAAGGCCGGAACAAGGATCGCCCAAACCGTCCAGTTCGAGTAGTCACAAGCGCTCACATGAAGGCCATTCCGTCAATCTTGAGATCCAATCCCGCACCCGAACAAGGCGTTGCAGCAACCCGCTACAGGGCGGGTAGGTCGCCGTAGCGTCTCATGAGGGGGCTACGGCCGTGTGGTAGTGGCGTACGACGCCGAGGACGGTGTCGCGGTCGCCCTCGACGCGTACGGTGCCGGCGCGTTCGGCTTCGGTGAGTGGCAGACCGCCGAAGAGCACGTCGCTCCAGGCAGTCGAGTCGGCGGTCACGGTCGCCACCGGGTCGACGGCAGCACCGGGCTGGATGTCCAACAGCCCGTCGACGGTGGTCAGCCGGTAGTCGCGGACCGGTGGGTCGGGTTGGCGGGTGTCGTAGAGGCGCAGGGCGGTCGGCGGCAGGCCCTCGGGGACGGGGGGTGCCATGGTGCGCATGGCGAGGACCATGGCGTCGGGGGTCATGCCACCGCTGGTGCGGGGGTCCGGCCCGGACGAGTACCACCGGCCGAGCGAGGCGAGGACCGACTCCAGGCCACGGCCCCACTCGGTGACGGCGTACGCGCGGGTGCGCGCCAGGTCGGTAAGCGTCACCTGGTCGACGATGCCGGCCTGACGCAGGGATCTGAGCCGGTCACTGAGGACGGCCGGCGTGATGCCACGGACGGACTCCTGAAGGTCGGCGAAGCGTTTGGGGCCGAGGAGCAGTTCGCGGACGACGATAAGCGTCCACCTGTCGCCCACCAGGTCGAGGGCGTTGGCAGCCCGGCAGGCGTCGCCGTGGTGCGCGTAGGTCAACTTGACAGGCAATCCCGATCAACTTCTTTCACACGAGTGGATACTATGTTTATAGTAGCGGTATGCAGAGTATGGATACACCGCCAGCACCTCCGGTGGTCGACCGCGACACCTGGCTCCGGGAGCGAAACGCACTCCTCGTCCGGGAGAAGGAGCACACCCGGGCGGGTGATGCCATCGCCGCTGCCCGCCGGCGCCTTCCGATGACCGAGGTCAACCCGGTCAAACTGGTCGGCGAGCAGGGCCCGGTCTCGCTGCTCGACCTCTTCGACGGGCAAGACCAACTCGTGGTCTACAAGCACATGTGGCACCTCGGCAAGCCGTTCGAGGAGCAGTGCGAAGGCTGCACCATCAGCATCTGGAACTTCCACGAGGCTAGTTACCTGGAGGCACGGGGCATCAGGTTCGCGGTCTTCGCCGAGGGACCGTACGAGGAGATCGCACCGTTCCGCGAGTTCATGGGCTACCTCCACCCGTGGTACTCGACGTACGGCATCGACGAGCCCGCTGTGGCCGGCGGTGGCAACATCGCCTGCTACCTGCGCCGGGGTGACCGGGTGTTCCTCACCTACGAGACGACCGGACGCGGCGTCGAGGCGATCATGGGCTCGCTCAAGCTGCTCGACATGACGGCCTACGGACGACAGGAAGCCTGGGAGGACTCCCCCGACGGCTGGCCGCAGGCCGACCCGACGTACAGCTGGTGGCGCAAGGACGGCCGCCCGGTAGCCCAGTGGACCCGCCCCGGCGCCACGCCCGTCCAGTCGGACCAGCACCACTGCCACTGAAGACCTGAGCCGAACGGTTGCCACCCGCCTGAGGGCCAACCGGGCCTCAACGAAGTCCCCGGGCCGCCTACCGCGCGCCCGGGGACTTCGACATGTCCCTAGCTCGCGGCTGTCTGATCCTGCGGGACGAAGCAGGGGCCGCAGAGGTGGTGGTCTGGCCGCCGGGCACCACGTTGCTTCCGAACGGCCGGGCGGGCGTACACGTGCCTGACGTCGGAGAGATCGTCGTGGGTGATCGGGTCGACGGCAGCGGTGGATCCTTCGAGGCTCCGCTCACCGAGGTCGGCCCGCCGGAACATCTGCCACCCGTCCCCGTCGCATGCGCCTCCGTCGGCACCTTCGTCGCGGTGCTCGAACGCGTCACCCGGCACAGCGACAGTTGACGGTGCTCTGCCGCGCATCGGGGCGCGCCGTTGTGGGACGCTCGCGGGATGAGTGAGGTGATCTTCCGTGACGCGGTCCGGGCCGACCTGCCGGCCATCCTCGATCTGCTCGCCGACGACATGCTGGGGCGTACCCGTGACGTCGGCGAGGTCGACGCCAGGTACGAGAAGGCGTTCGCGGAGATCACCGCCGACCCGCGTAACCAGCTCGTCGTCGCCGAGGCGGGGGGTGAGCTGCTCGGCTGCATGCAGCTCACCTACATCCCCGGGCTCGGCCGGCACGGCACCGAGCGACAGTTGATCGAATCGGTCCGGGTCCGCTCGGATCAGCGCGGACGGGGCCTGGGCCGGCAGATGATGACCTGGGCGATCGACCAGGCGCGGCAACGCGGCTGCGGCCTGGTGCAGCTCACCACCGACAAGGCCCGCCACGACGCGCACCGCTTCTATCTCGGCCTCGGCTTCGTCGCCAGCCACGAGGGCATGAAGCTCAGTCTCTGACACCGGCGGACGGGGACCCGGCCAGCCGGGGGCGTCCCACGTCGCAACCGAGGATTGTGGCCCAGAAGGTCGTCAGCGTCGCCAGACTCGACCCGTGGGCCAAGGACCGGGTGGACTTCCGGATCAGCCAGAAGTCTCCCTCGGGCAGGACGACCGCCCAGCCGATCGGGATGTCGTTCTCCGCCACGAGCACCAGCAGTTCCGGCTTGCTGTCGACCTCGATCTCGGGCAGGTCCGCCACCTCGACGGACCCGATGCTCTGCTCCGCGCTCACCGGTAGCTCCGCCGATGGCATCGCCGCACGACGTGGCGGGACCGCCACAGCCGGGCCGCCGGGGCGTTCCGCCCGGGTTGATCGGCGCGGTACGCACCGGCCCGCTCGTGGTACGCGGACCGTTGCACCACGTCGATCGGTTCGTCCTGCCGTTGAAACCATCTCCACCAAACCACCACGAGCCTCCCGCGAACACGCACCGATGATGCCGATGCCTGCCACCATCGGTCCGCGCTTCGCCGATCTGCAATGTCTCATACGGAGATTCGGAAAAAGATACTGACGGTGTGTCATCTGGGCCTCGATGCTGTTCCAAAACGAGACACTGGCAGCACCGATGTGAGACGGGGTGAAATGAGCGACGTTGGGTCTTCGGTGCCGCGACGGCAACTGGGCAGGTTGCTGCGCCAGGCCAGGGAGGAAGCCGGCATCAACCTGGAGGCTGCCGCCGAGGCCCTCGAATGGTCGCGCGCCAAGATGTACCGCCTGGAGAGCGGACAGACCTCTCTGCGTACCCACGATGTGACCCTGATGTGCCAGAACTACGGCACCTCCGCCGAGCTAACCGAGGTCATGGTCAGCCTGGCCCGGGAAAGCAAGAGTCGGGGTTGGTGGCACGCCTACGGTGAGGCCATCCCGGCGTGGTTCGAGTTGTACGTCGGGCTGGAGGCGGCGGCCCGTCGCGTGCGTCAGTACGAGCCGACGCTGATCCCTGGGTTGCTTCAGACGGCCGAATACGCTGCGGTCATCTTCAGCGCCAAGGCTGGCCGGAGCCAGGATGAGGTTGCGCAGAAGGTCGCACTACGCATGGAGCGTCAGAAGCTGCTCGCTCGCCGCAGCCCAAAGGCTCCCAGCTTCGAAGCCATCATCGACGAGGCCGTAATCCGCCGCCCCATTACCGACCTGGACGCCTGGCGCAGCCAACTCGCACACCTGGTGAACGCCGCACAGCGACCGAACGTCTCGGTCCGGGTGCTGCCGCTGGGCAGCGGCCCCCACGCGGCATCCGTTGCCGGGTCGTTCATCATGCTGGACTTTCCAGCGGTCGGCACGCGGCCCGCAGAGCCGTCGACCGTCTACAGCGAGTCGCTGACCGGCAGCCTTTACCTGGACAAGCCGACAGAAGTGGCGGCTTACGCTGACGCCTGGTCCACCCTTCTGGACCTTTCACTGGGCGTGCGCGAGTCTGAAGATCTGATCGGGACGGTTATCAAGGAGACCTTCGATGAATGACCTGACCAACGCCAGGTGGCGCAAGAGCAGCCGGAGCGGTGAGGGCGAGTGCGTCGAGGTGGCCGACGATCTGGCCGGCGCGGTCGGGGTGCGGGACAGCAAGGACGTCGCCGGGCCGGTGCTGCTGTTCGCCCCCGCCCAGTGGCGGTCCTTCGTCGAGACCCTCGAGGCCAACGGCCTCCCGTAGCCCCTTCGCCGCAACCTGCGGGCATCGGGTCCCGCCTCGTTCCGCCGCCCAAGGTCACGCTCCCTGCCCGCGCCTCGTTGATCATGAGGTTAGCGGCAGTTGTGGATCTTCAAACTGCCGCTAACCTCATGATCAACGGATACGGGAGGGATGGGAGGGATGGGAGGGGGCGGAAGCGGGCGGGTTGGGTCAGCGGGGGCGGTCGCGGTCCTTGGACGGCTGCACGCGTTTCGGCTCGCCCGGCATCTTCGGATGGTCGGGCGGGTAGGGCAGGTCGCCCTCTCCGGCGGCGGCGTCCCGCTCGGCCCATTCGAGCAGCGGTGTGATGTCCCATGCGGCGTCGTCGATGCCGGCGTGCGGGTCGCCGCGCTGGGCCAGCCGTTCCGGCACGGTACGCAGGTCGAAGTCGTCCGGGTCGACGTCGGCCAGCTCGTCCCAGGTGACCGGGGTGGAGACGGTCGCCCGGGCGTTGGCGCGCAGCGAGTACGCGCAGGCGATGGTGCGGTCCCGCGCCATCTGGTTGTAGTCCACGAAGACCCGCTCGCCGCGCTCCTCCTTCCACCAGGCGGTGGTGACCAGGTCAGGCCGGCGGCGGGCCAGCTCCCGGGCCAGCGCGATGGTGGCCCGACGTACCTCGACGAACGTCCAGCGTGGCTGGATGCGCAGGTAGACGTGCACGCCCCGGCCGCCGGAGGTCTTTGGCCAGCCCGGCACGCCCAGCTCGTCGAGGATCGTCCGCAGCTCGGCGGCGGCGGTGGCGGCGTGGGCGAAGTCGGTGCCGGGCTGCGGATCGAGGTCGACCCGCAGCTCGTCGGGCTGGTCGACGTCGGCGGCGCGGACCGGCCACGGGTGGAACACCACAGTGCCCATCTGCGCCGCCCAGGCCACATGGGCCAGGTCCGCCGGGCACAGCTCGGCGGCCTTGCGACCGCTGGGAAAGCTGATCTCGGCAGTCTGCACCCAGGGCGGCACGCCCCGGGTCGGCACCCGCTTCTGGAAGAACATCTCCCCCTCGATGCCGTCGGGGAAGCGCTGCAACGTCGTCGGTCGCTCACCAAGCGCCCGCATGATGCCGTCGCCGACGCTCACGTAGTAGTGGAAGACGTCGGCCTTGGTGAAGCCCCGCTTCGGGAAGATCACCCGATCGGGGCTCGACAGTCGTACGGTGTGCCCGGCCACCTCGATCTGCTCGGCCGCAGCCTTCGTGCCACCCATTGCGCGACCATATGCGATGGGTCCGACCTTCGGCGTACCGTTGACCTGTGACTCTTCCCGACAGCGAACTGCCCCGCACCGAGGACGAGTGGCGGGTCCGGCTCAGCCCCGCCGAGTTCCGGGTGCTGCGTGAGCACGGCACCGAGCCGGCGTGGACCGGTGAGTACGTCGACACCAAGACGCCCGGCATGTATCGGTGTCGGGCCTGCGGTGTCGAGTTGTACCCGAGTGACACCAAGTTCGACTCGCACTGCGGCTGGCCGAGCTTCGACGACGCCATCCCCGGCGCGATCAAGGAGATCGAGGACAATTCCCTCGGCATGAGCCGCACCGAGATCCGCTGCGCCCGCTGCGACAGCCACCTCGGGCACGTCTTCCGCGGTGAGGGCTTCACCCCGAAGGACACCCGGCACTGCGTGAACTCGCTCTCCATCCGCCTGGACCCGAACGACGCCTGACCAGGGCACCCCGCCCGCGGCCACTCCGGCCCGCGCAAGCCGGTGCCGGCCCGCGCCGACCCGCGTCCCTACCGGCCGGGGTCCGCGCGGCCGGGCGGTCAACCGGCTGCGGGCCGGGCGGCCATCAACGCGACCTGAGCGGTACGCGACTGCTCGACGCGCCGGGCCAGGTCGAGCACCCGCGCGTCGGTACCGGCGGCCAGATGCGCCCGGGCCAGGTCGGCGGCGGCCTGCTGGTGCGCGCTGAACACCTCGATCAGTACCGTGTCGACCTCGGCGTCCGGGGCGTCGCGCAGCCGCGCCAACTGTTCGGGGCCGGTGCCGTGCCCAGCGTGGTCGTCGGCGCGGGCGCTGCGCCCGGCCTGCGCCAACCAGCCGCGTGCGGTGGCCAGTTCGTCGGACTCGGTGGCCTCGACGGCGGCGACCAGGGTGCGCAGTTCGCTGTCGGTCAGCCGGTCCCGGACCAGCCGGACGATCTGGAGGGTCTGCTCGGTGTGCCCGGCCATCATCGACAGGAACAGCAGGTCGATGCCGGCCATCACGCTCGTGACTACAGGCGCCGGAGCAGGGGTGGCGGCCACCGGAGGCGTGGCGTCGGTGGGCGCGGGCTGCCCGGACGGCGCGGGCGAGCCGCCGCAGCCGGCAACCAGCAGCACCGCGAGCAGGTGCAGCGGCAGCACACGCAGCGTGGCACGCCGCGCCCGCACCACGGCGCACCCCTCGGGCGGCCGGGCCGACGACACGACGACTCGGGCCCCCAGCACGCCGGCTCCGGCCCGCGACACGGCGGCTCCGGCCGACAGCACACCAGCTCCCGCCCACAGCAGGGCACGAAGGAGCGACGGTACGGCGAACGGGAGGTGCGGCCGGGTCCGGTCGCACCTCCCGTTGGTCAGATCTGGCTCCACAGCGCCGGTACGTTCGGCGGCTCCCAACCGGCGATGGCGGTGTGCGCCTGCCGGCAGCGGTAGGTGCGGCCACCGTAGGTGACCTGGTCCCCGACGGCGTACGCGCGACCGGCTGCCCAGGTGCCGCCGGTCGGCGGGTTGGTGGTCGGTGCGACCGTCGGCGTGGGCGACGGGGCGGGCGGGTTCGTGGTCGGGCTCGGGCTGGGCGTGGGGTTGCCGCCGCCACCGCCGATCTGCAGATCAACGCAGGAGTAGAAGGCGTTTGCGGTGTCGGAGATGTTCCATACCGCCAGCAGCTTCTGCCGACCCGAGTAGCCGGACAGGTTGACGGTGTGCGAGACGGTCGCGCCGGGCTGGCGTCCGCCGCCGGAGAAGACCGCGACCCGGGTGTTGCCGATGAAGTACTCCCAGTCGCGGGTGGCGTGCATGGCCGTGTTGACCCAGGTGAACGTCACGGTGGTACCGACCGAGGTGGCCGGCCAGCCACGGTTGTCGTCGTTGAGGACGGCGAAGTGCGAGATGTTGGCGTGGCAGTTGCGCAGCCCCTTGGGGCCCTCGACGCTCTGCGGCTCCCACCTGATCTGCCCGCAGTCGGGCACCCGGTTCTGGGCGCAGAGCGCCTGGCGGCTCGGCGGCGACGAGACGTAGCCGTGGGCCTGGGCGGGGGTGGCGACGGCCAGGGTGGAGACCATGGCGCCCGTCGCGACGAGCGGAAGGGTGATTCTTCGGCGCATGGCGGCAGCTCCTTGTCGGCGTGATGCCTGGTGAGGTGCCACCAACATAATTTAAACCTTGTTAACAGTAAAGACCACTGTCGATAAAAGACGAGCCGCCCGACGTCATGCCGCAAGATGGACAAAAGGTCTTCTGATGGAGGTACGGGGCGTGGCTACCTGCGAGGTCTGTGGCAACGACTACTGGCTGGCGTTCGAGGTGCGTACGGTCAGCGGCGACGTGCACACCTTCGACAGCTTCGAGTGCGCGATCCACAAGCTGGCACCGATCTGCGAGCACTGCGGCATCAAGATCTCGGGCCACGGGGTCGAGGTCTCCGGCCGGTTCTTCTGCTGTGGCCACTGCGCCCGGGCAGTGGAGGCCGAGCGCGGCGCCGAGATCCGCGACGCGGTGGGTGCCCGTCCCGCCTGACCGCCCCGCGCCGACAGACCGCGGCACGAGCAGCACCAGCGCCGCAGGTCACCAGCACCAGCACCAGCACCAATGCCACACCGGCGGCCGGCAGGAATCCCGGGCACCGCACTAGCCTGACGGGATGTCGAGTACACAGTTGCGGGCAGCCAGTTTCGCCGAGTTGGACGCCCGCACCTTCCACGACCTGGTGCGGCTGCGCGTCGACGTCTTCGTGGTCGAGCAGGAGTGCGCGTACCCGGAGGTCGACGGGCGCGACGTCGAACCCGGCACCCGGCACCTGTGGCTTGCCCGCGACGGCGCTCCGGTGGCGTACCTGCGGATCCTGGCCGACCCCGGCGGGGTGGCCAGGATCGGACGGGTGGTGGTGGCCCCGGAGGCCCGGGGTGCCGGGCACGCGGGACATCTGATGACGGCGGCGCTCGCGGAGATCGGTGACCGGCCGTGCGTGCTGGACGCGCAGTCGCATCTGGTCGACTTCTACACCCGGCACGGCTTCACGGTCAGCGGGCCGGAGTACGTCGAGGACGGCATCCCCCACACACCGATGCGCCGGAAGTGGTGAGACGCCCGAACCCGGTGGTGGAAGCGCTTCGACGACGCCTCGCACACCGTGCTGGAAATCGCTTTCCTCATTGACGTGTGACGATCTAACGTGCCATCCTTCCGGTCGAGCCAGTACACGAGGGCGACGCTTACAGCACGGGAGAGGGCAACTCCCGAGCGTCCGGGCGATGTCGAGATAGATCCGACGACTCCCCCTGGGGGCTCCATGTCCAATTCACTCAGATCATCGCGGGCGCTCTGGCTGCTGGCCGTCGCGGCCGTCGCCGCTCTGCTGCTCACCACG
Source organism: Micromonospora sp. NPDC000442 (assembly GCF_042898635.1). Classification (NCBI taxonomy): domain Bacteria; kingdom Bacillati; phylum Actinomycetota; class Actinomycetes; order Micromonosporales; family Micromonosporaceae; genus Micromonospora; species Micromonospora sp. NPDC000442. The sequence goes on from NZ_JBIAYZ010000024.1 coordinate 81,305, forward strand.
GCATTTGTGCCATCCGCCTCCGCGCACGGCTCGGTGGCCAACCCCATCTCCCGCAACTACGGCTGCTGGCAGCGCTGGGGCGGTGACTTCCAGAACCCGCGGATGGCCACCGAGGACCCGATGTGTTGGCAGGCGTGGCAGACCGACACCAACGCCATGTGGAACTGGAACGGCCTCTACCGCGAGGGCGTGGCCGGTAACCACCAGGCCGCCATCCCGAACGGCCAGCTCTGCTCCGGCGGGCGCACCGAGAACGGGCGCTACCGGGCGATGGACGTGCCGGGTGCCTGGCGGACCACCTCGGTCGGCAACAACTTCCGGCTGAAGTTCTACGACCAGGCCAGCCACGGTGCCGACTACATCCGGGTGTACGCCACCCGGCAGGGCTACGACGCGCTGAACACGCCGCTGGCCTGGTCGCACCTGGAACTTGTCGGTCAGATCGGCAACACGCCGGCCTCGCAGTGGCAGCAGGAGCCGGGCGGGGTCTCCATCGAGATCCCGGTCAACGCCCCGGGCCGCACCGGCCGGCATGTCATCTACACGATCTGGCAGGCCAGTCACTCCGACCAGTCGTACTACATCTGCAGCGACGTGCAGTTCGGTGGCGGATCCAACCCTCCGCCCACCACGCCGCCGCCGACCACACCCTCGCCCACCACGCCGCCGCCCACCACTGCCCCGCCGACCACGCCGCCGCCCACCAACCCGCCACCGGCGGGTGCCTGCTCGGCGACGTACCGGGTCACCTCGACCTGGTCCGGCGGATTCCAGGGCGAGGTCCAGGTGACCGCCGGCAACGCGGCCATCCGCGGCTGGCGGGTGAACTGGACGAACGGCAGCGGCCAACAGGTCAGCCAGGCCTGGAACGCCACAGTGACCTCCAGCGGCTCCACGGTGACCGCCACGAACGTCAGCTACAACGGCAACCTCGGTGCCGGCGCCAGCACCAGCTTCGGCTTCCTGGCCTCCGGCAGCAGCACGAACACACCGACGGTGACCTGCACCGCGACCACCTGACCCCGGCCGGGGCCGCGCCACACTCCCTCTGGCGCGGCCCCGCCCGGCCCAGTGGACGGGCGCACGACTCCCGGCCGAACGGACGACCCGGCAACGCCAGCCGGCAGGGCATCGGCGCCCGGTAGCCCGGCGGGGTGGCCAGCACCTGTCCGGTGGTGGTGCCGGAGAGCGCTTCCCGCGTTGACGTACGCCGATGCTCCGTGGCACGCTTCCCTCGGAGCCAACACCACAGGGGCACCGCAGATCGGCCACGGGAGAGGCAACTCCCGAGCGTCCGGGCGATGTCGCGAACTGACAATTCCCTTGGGGAGCTCCATGTCGAACGTACTCAGATCACCACGCGCTGCCTGGCTGCTGGCCATCGCGGCCGTCGCCCTGTTGCTGCTCACCACCGCGCTGACAAACCCCGTCTCCGCGCACGGCGCCACGGTCAACCCCGGGTCCCGCGCCTACGGCTGCTGGGAGCGCTGGGGTGGTGACCACATGAACCCGCGGATGGCCACCGAGGACCCGATGTGTTGGCAGGCCTGGCAGGCCAACCCGAGCGCCATGTGGAACTGGAACGGCCAACTCCGCGAGGGGGTGGGCGGCAACCACCAGGCGGCCGTACCGAACGGCCAACTCTGCTCGGGCGGGCGCGCCGAGGGCGGTCGCTACAACGCCCTCGACACCCTGGGTGCCTGGCGGACCACCCCGGTCCCCAACAGCTTCCAGTTGAAGTTCTTCGACCAGGCCAGCCACGGTGCCGACTACCTCCGGGTGTACGCCACCCGGCAGGGCGTGGACACGCTCACCAAGCCACTGGCCTGGTCCGACCTGGAACTGGTCGGCCAGATCGGCTACACGCCGGCGTCGCAGTGGCAGCGGGAGGTCGACGGGGTGTCGATCCAGATTCCGGTGAACGCGCCGGGCCGCACCGGCCGGCACATCATCTTCACCGTCTGGCAGGCCAGCCACTTCGACCAGTCGTACTACCACTGCAGCGACGTCCAGTTCGGCGGCGGCACCACCCCGCCGACCACCACGCCGCCCACGACCACGCCGCCGACCACCACGCCACCCACCACCACCCCGCCGACCACTACCCCGCCCACCACCAACCCGCCGGTGACGGGTGCCTGCTCGGCGACGTACCGGGTCACCTCGACCTGGTCCGGCGGATTCCAGGGCGAGGTCCAGGTGACCGCCGGCAACGCGGCCATCCGC
>NZ_JBIAYZ010000025.1:0-66972 GCF_042898635.1 Micromonospora sp. NPDC000442
ACCCGGGGGGGCCCCCCCCCCCCGCGCCCCCGGGGGGGGGGGGGGGGGGGGCGCGGCGGGGGGGGGGGCCCCCGGGGGGGGGGCCCGCCCCCGCGGGGCCCGCCCCCCCGGGATGCGGCTCTCAGCTGCGCCGACTCCATTGCTGGTTCGCGCCGCCGTTGCAGGACCAAAGAATGATCTTCGTTCCGTTGGCGGTGGCGGCGCCGTTGGCATCGAGACACAGTCCGGACTGGACATTGGTGATGGTGCCGTTGGCGTTGACGTTCCACTGCTGGTTGAGACCGCCGTGACAGTCCCAGATGATGACCGTGGTGCCGTTCGTGGTGCCGGCACCATTCGCGTCCAGGCACTTGTTGCCGTACACGGTGAACTGCTTGCTCGCGGTGTAGGTCCACCGCTGGTGCGAGCCGCCGGAGCAGTCCCACAGATGCACCTGAGTGCCGTTGGTGGTGGTGGCGCCGGGGACCTCGATGCAACGGCCGGACTGGCCGCCGACGAGCTGCGTGTCCGACGTACCACCGGTGCCCTGCCGCCGGACGATCGAGGTCGACTGAGCCGATCGGTTGCCTTGCGCGTCGACGACGTAGAGGCGGTAGTCACCCGACGACGTCGGCACCGCGATGGACGTGGCGTTGCCGTCCGCCCTGGTCATCGTCGGCCCGGCGGTGAAGGTGGTGGTGCCGGAGGGAGCCAGCCACAGCGATCTGGTCGGGTCGCCGCCGTTGCGGATCGGGATCGAGGACGTGCCGCTGCCGACGAACGTGCTGGCCGGTAGGACGTAGTCCTGAATGGGCAGGTTGCGCGGCTGGGTGATGTCCCGGAACGAGGCTTCGAGCCCGGAGTTGACCGCGATTCCATAGGCCGCCGCCGGCCAGACGTAGTCGGAGGAGACGAGGATGTCGTGGATGGTGCTGTTGGGCAGGTTCTTGTTGGAGACCTTGTTGATCGGGCCGTACGTCTGGGTGATGCTCAGATCGTGCTTGCGGCCGAAGTCGTCTGAGTTGATCATCCAGGTGATGTTCTTGTCCACGCTCAGGACGTTGTCCCGGAAGGTGATGAACGCCGAGCCCTCGTCCGGGTGGAGTCCGTACTTGTGGCCAGCCGGAACGCCCTGGAAGTAGTTGTCGTGGATGACGGTCCCCGGCTGGCTGCCCAGCGTGTAGATGGGTGCCGTGTCGCTGAGTCGCTGCACCGTGTCGATGATGTGGTTGTGGCTGATGGTGTTGTTCTTCGCCGTGGTGGTGGGCCGGTTGGGCGCGATCGATCCTGAGGAGCCGTCGAAGTTCCACCACCCCCAGCCCATCGTGATACCCGCCCACGGGGCCTTCTCGATGCGGTTGTGCTGCACCGTCAAGGTGTCGGCGAAGTACGCCGCGACCGCGCCGTGCCCGTTGAACAGCACCGAGCTGTCGTGGATGTAGTTGTTCCGGATCTCGATGTTCTTCGGAAGTCCCTCGACCTGGGGCGGGTACTTCTCGCGGTTGCTCGACGTGTGGTCGCCGACGTAGACGTGCTGCGGGTGACCCACGCTTATCGCCGACCCGGCGATGTCGTTTGTGTAGTTGCCGACCAACTGCGTGTTCGTCACATCGTTGATCATGTTGATGCCGTCGGCACCGGTGTGCGCGATCCGGTTCCGCTCCAACCGGATTCCGCTGGCGTTCTGCATGTGGATGATGCCGGGCGTGACGTCGACGTTGCGGTAGTAGTAGACGTGGAAATTGCCGCGAGCGTACGCCTGCGCGCCCAGATTGCCCTGCTGGGCCTGCTTGAACACCGAGCCGGCGACGTTGAACAGGTTCCAGTCGGAGTGCCGCACGGTGAGGCCGGAGAACGTGATGTTGCGCGCGTGGTTGCTTGTCGAGGTACCCGCGACCCGCAGCACGGTGGTCACGTTGTTGGGCGCGAAGACCGACGCGGTGGACATGTTGTCGGCGCCAGCCTTGTAGTAGTACAGCGTCCGGCTGGACTTGTCGAAGTAGAACTCGCCCGGCGTGTCCAGGAACTCGTAGGCGTTCATGACCTTGTGTGCACCGTTGATCTGGGCGTTGCCGTTGAACGCCCCCTGCGCGATGGCGGCACCCGGCTGCTGGAACAGCGCGATACGACTCTGACCGTCACCACTCGTCGTCACCTGCCGAACTCCGACGATGGCCGTGGTCCAGGTGGTGGCCGTTTCGATCTCGATGTCTTCCTGATTCCGGGAGATCGCCGGGAAATCGGCCGGGTTGTATCTCGCGCCTTCACACTGCGAGCCTGATTCCCACGCCCAGTCGGCCTGCCCCGCGGTGATGGTGTACGTGCCGTGGCAGCCCCCGGATGTGATCGTCTTGGCCGCCATGTGAGCCCGCTGGCCGTTGACGTAGAGCGCCCGCAGCTTGTTGGCCCGGTCGAGCGGCGCCTTCCAGATGTTCCCGCTGTGTTGGGTCCAGCCGGTCACCTGCACGCCTGCCTCAAGCACCGGCGCCTCGTCGGGATACGCGGCGTAAATCACCCGGTGGCCGTTGGTGCCGGAGTCGCTCGCCCCGAACTCGATCGTGCTGCTCACCGGGTAGCTGCCACCGCGAAGGTAGACCTGGATGTCACCGGTCATCGTCGCGGTCTTCGTACGGACCACGTCCCGGGCCCGCTGCAGGGTTCGAAACGGTGCGGCGATCGTGCCGGGGTTGGCGTCGTTTCCCCCAGGTGCCACATAGAGCGTCTCCTGGACCGCGGCCGAAGCCGGATCCTGGTCTGCGACCACGGCTGGCACCGCGGCGGAGACGAACACCGCTAGCGCAAGTAATGGACCTCTTCCGGTACGGACAAAGGATCTCATCTCCACTCCCTCCGCTCCCGTCGACGAGACGTGCCTCGCCGAGGCGTTACGCCCCGGCCAGCGACAGTCGGGCCGCCACCCGGAAGCCTTTGACACACCGCGCCGCCGAATGGGCACGGACAGCACGGACCCGCCCTGACGAGCGCGGGTGGGTGAGCCGAGTCAGGCGTTCTCCACCTGCCACTTCTGGTTGTTGCCGCCCCAGCAGGACCAGAGCTGGACCTTGGACGTGGTGGTGTTCACGTCCAGGCAGAGGCCGGACTGCGCGCCGCGGATCGTGCCGTCGCCGCCGATCGTCCACCGCTGGTTGTCGCCGCCGTTGCACGCGTACGTGCCGACGACCGTGCCGTTCGTCGTCCCCCGGTTGTACGCGTCGAGACACCGCTGGCCGGCGAGTGCGCTGATCTGCCCACCGGCCGTCACGGTCCACCGCTGGGCGGCGGTGTCGTTGCAGGCGTACACCTGGACCTGGACGTTTGCGGTGGTGGCGCCGGGGATGTCCAGGCACTGCCCGGTGCCGACGTTCCGGAGCCGGCTCGCCTGGTCCGGAGTGCCGCCGCCGGTCAGTCCCCACCCGTACCGGAGGCGGTCGAGACCGCTGGCGTTGGGGGTGCTCAGGGTGAGGTTGGTGCCGGTGCCGTGCAGTTTCTGCATTGCGTACCAGTCGTCGCCCTGGCCGGCGGTGACCTTGCCGCCCAGGGCCGGCCAGTAGATCGAGCCGATGCGCAGTTCCCGCAGCACTTCGGTGGTGGCGCGGAAGTAGCGCACGAAGTTGTCGGTGCTGGTGGCGTCGTGGTAGTTGAGCCCGGTGTCCATCGGCGCACCGAACTCGTCCATCACGGTACGGGCGGCGCAGGAGCCGATCGCGTCCCGCAGGAACGTCACCCACTGGTCGTAGGTCTTCGCGCCGCTGAAGAAGGTGTAGTGGTGCAGCGACACGATCGTCCCGTCGAGCCGACGGTCGGCGCACATCGACTTGATGTCGGTGTTCAGGCCGGCACCACTGACGAAGACCCGGTGGCGCGGGATCGACGGACGGGCGGTGAGCCAGTTGTTCACCACGTTGGCCCAGTCTGCCGCGCTGTGCCCGCCGGGCTCGTTCATCGGCTCGAAGTACACCAGGTCGTTGCTGCCGTACCTGGCGACCACGGTGTTCCACATGTTGTTGAAGGCGGTGGTGTTGACGATCCGACCGCCGCTGGCGGCCACGCCGTCGTCCCAGTAGGAGAGGACGACCTTGAGGCCCTTCGCGGTGGCGGCGTCGATCGCGCCGGTGTACGCATTCCACCAGTTCGTACCGACGGTGTAGGTGTTGATCGGCAACCGTACGGTGTTGGCGTCCAGGTTGTTCTGGAAGCCGGTGTAGATCGCGTTGGCCTTGGCCACCACCGTCGCGTAGTTGTCGGAGCTGCTCAGACCGTGCAGGACCAGCGGTCCGCCGTGGAAGTTGTCTCCCAACCTCGCCCAGTTGACACCGCGGAACTGGCTGGTGTCGGCGGCGGCCGGTGAGGCATTACCGAGCACGACAGTCGGCACCGCCAGGAGAGCGGCCAGGGCGCAGGTGAATATCCGGCTCAGGTGGCGACGTGAGCGGGACAGGTCCATAGTCGTTCCCTTCTGTGCGGTGCCGACTGTCGCGCTCATCAGCTCAGGCCCGGGTCCAGCGTTGGTTGGCGCCGCCGTGGCAGCCCCACACGATCACCGCGGAGCCATTGGCGGTGGCGGCGCCGTTGACGTCCAGGCACAACCCGGTCTGCGCGTTGCTGATCGTGGCGTTGCTGTTGATCACCCACTGCTGGTTCGCCCCACCGTGGCAGTCGTAGATCTGCACCCGGGTGCCGGCGGCGGCGTTGTTCGGCACGTCCAGGCACTTGCCCATCACCTGCAACGCCCGCCCGTTCTGGGTGAACTGCTGGTTGGCGTTGTTGTGGCAGTCCCAGATGATCATCTGTGCGCCGTTTGCCGAACTCGCCCCGTTGACGTCCAGGCACCGTCCGGATGCGTCGTTGCGGAACCTGTTGCCGGTCGGGTTCGGGGTGCTGCCGCCGTTGAGGGCGTCGAGGACCGCCGTGTACGCGGGCTTCTTGTTGCCGGCGCAGTCGAAGAGCAGGGCGTTGTCGCCGCCGCGCCAGGAGTCACAGTCCCGTACGCCCCACACGGTGATGCCGGTGCAGCGCGAGATCGCCAGGCAGGCGCGGGTGACCGTGGCGTAGATGTTGGCCTGGTTGCCGCCCTGGGTGACGTCCAGTTCGGTGATCTCCACGTCTACGCCGAGGTCGGCGAAGCGTTGCAGGTTGGCCTGGTAGTCACCGGCGATCGTGGTGCCCAGGTGGGACTGGAAGCCGACGCAGTCGATCGGGACGCCGCGTTGCTTGAAGTCGCGCACCATGTTGTAGATGCCTGTCGACTTCGCGTTGATGCCGTCGGTGTTGTAGTCGTTGTAGCAGAGCTTGGCGCCCGGGTCGGCCGCGCGGGCGGCGCGGAACGCGGCCTCGATCCAGTCGTTGCCGGTGCGTTGCAGGTTCGAGTCCCGCCGCGCGCCACTGCCACCGTCGGCGAACGCCTCGTTCACCACGTCCCAGGAGTAGATCTGCCCTCGGAAGTGGCTGGCCACCTGAGTGACGTGGTTGATCGCGGCGTTGCGCAGGTCACCGCCGGACAGACCCTGCGCCCAACCGGGCTGCTGGGCGTGCCACAGCAGGGTGTGCCCGCGCACCTTCATTCCCTGCGAGCGGGCGTGGTTGACGATGCGGTCGCCAGCGCTGTAGTTGAACACGCCCCGCTGCGGCTCGGTCGCGTCCCACTTCATCTCGTTCTCGGCGACCAGGCTGTTGAACTCGCGGTTCAGCACCGTCATGTACGTGTTGTCGTTGAACTTGTACGTACCGACGGCTGCGCCGAAGTAGCGGCCCTTCTCCGCCGCCGCGGTGCCCAACGTGGTGCCCGCGCTGGCGGGACCGGCGGGCACCAGCGCCATACCGGCCACCAGCAACCCGACCGCCAGCGCACGCATCGTCGCCGTGGTGGACCACCTTCGTCGCGGAGAACCGCTCGGATGTACGAGATTCTTCATGTGTCTCAGCACCTTCCAGAGTCGCGTCACTTCGACGGGTTAGCGCTAACATCGCCCGGCGACTCATGTGCTCAAGGGGCAGACCACAAGAGACGACACAACGCTACGCATCGATGGCAGTGAGATTGCCACAAAGTTACGGGGCACTCAAGAAGTTGAGCCCATCGATCCGGGAGCGACCCGCGTTTACCAAGGTGGCCGCGCTGGACAAGTGGATCAACAGCAGCGCCGTCGATCTGGAGAACTGATGGACTGAAGATCCACGACAGCGGACCACATCGATTGCGTCCTCGACCTCCATACGCAATGTGCACGCAAACATCGCGCCGCCGTGAGCCCGCTCTGAGCCGCGCCGCGGAAGACCTCGGCACTCACCGCCCGTCCGCCCCTTCCGCCACGCGCAGCGGCGAGCCCCAGCACGAGGGGTACGAAATTCGGTCGCTCGCGAGCCGGTTGAACGCTGCCCTCCGGCCCGGGCCTCAACTCGACGGCGACGCAGAGCCCGCGGAGCTGACGTCGCGCGGCGGGACGGGTGCCGCCGGGGCGGTGCCGCCGGGTGCGTCGGGTGCTGATCCGTCCGGTGGGCCGGTCAGGCCCAGGTCGGCCGGGTAGCGGTCGAACCGGCGTAGGCCCAGCTTGCGCACCGCCGTCGACCACGGCGTCTCGGTGGCGAGCACGGCGAGATGCTCGAAGTTCGCCAGGTACGACTCACCGCGCGCCGCCCGCTCGGCGAGGATGTACGGCTCCAGCACGCTCCACGCCTCCCGGGCGCGGAACCCACCTGTGCCGATCAACAGCGCCGGGTCGACGACGTTGAAGGCCAACATCTGACCCAGGCCGTTGTAGTACAACGCGATCCGGTTCACATGCTTACGGGCGTCGGGCGGCAGATCGCTGACCGCGGCCACGACCGCGTTTGTCACGATCGCAACATCCATGGCGGTCATCGTACGAAGACCACTCCACCGGCCGTCGATTCCACGTCTCACCTAATGCATTGATAAGAGTTGATGTAGTGTTGGCACGCTCCCAGCCTGCGCACTCCCACCACCTGCTTAAGGAGCTGAGAACATGTCGCGACCGCGTTGGCGCCCAGTACCCGTACTGGCCGGCCTGCTCGCCCTGGTCCTGTCCGCGCTCCTGTCGGCGTCGGCCGCCGGCACCGCCACGGCCGGCGCACCCCGCCCCGGCAAAGTGCCCCTCACCGAACTTACCGTGGTAGCCGAACAGGTGGCTTTCGGGCTTCAGCGCCCGATCGCGCTGACCGGGCTGCCGGACGGCCGGATGCTGATCGCGGAGAAGAACGGCACCGTCCGCTCCTACCACCCCGACACCGGCCTGGCCGCCGAGCCGGTGCTCGACCTGACCGCCCTGGTCGACACGTCGGGCAACGAGCGCGGCCTCCTCGGCATCACCCCCGCGCCGAACTTCACGCGGAGCGGGATGCTCTACGTGGCCTACACCAGCCTCCCGGACGGCACCCTGACCCTGGCACGACTGCCGATCACCGCTCCTGAGCGGCTACAGGTGCTGCTCACCCAGGAGCACGCCGAGTACAACAACCACAACGGTGGACAGGTGGCGTTCGGCCGCGACGGCTACCTCTACTGGTCCCTCGGCGACGGCGGCCACGCGAACGACCCGTACAAGGCGGGCCAGGACCTCGGCACCCTGCTCGGCAAGATCGTGCGGATCGACGTCAACCGCAGCTGCGGGGCGAAGCCCTACTGCGTACCCCCCGACAACCCCTTCGTCCGCAACCGCGACGCGCGCCCCGAGATCTGGCTCTACGGGCTGCGCAACCCGTGGCGGTTCTCCGTCGACAAGGTCGACAACTCACTCTGGATCGGTGACGTCGGCCAGGGCCTGGTCGAGGAGATCAACCACATCCGCCCGTGGCAGGGCGGGGCGAACCTCGGCTGGTCCTGCCGCGAGGGCACCCCGGTGTTCGACCCGGAGCAGTGCCGGCCGGGCGTGAAGTACACCGACCCGGTCTTCGAGTACGAGCACTACATGACGGAGAGCTGCTCGGTGACCGGCGGCGTGGTGTACCGAGGATCCGCCACCCCGGAAGCCTGGGGCACCTACGTCGCGAGCGACTACTGCTCGACCACCGCCTTCGCCGTACGCCCCAAGCCCTGGGGTGGCTACGAGTCCGCCATCATCGGCAACTTCCCCATCCAGCCGACCGCCATCGACGCCGATGTGCACGGCGAACTGTACGTACTCAGTGACCTGCCGGGCTGGCTGAGCCGGGTACGGTTCGAGCGCGTCCAGCCGGCACCGAGCGGCGAGCCGGCGAACGGCTGATCCCCAGCTCTGGCAGCCGAGATTGCGGCGGGGCCGCTCCCGGAAGGAGCGGCCCCGCAGTTCGGCGTTCAACCTATTCGATCGGTCCAGGCGGCATCGAGGATCACCTTGTACGCGCTGATCCGCACGGGCGACAGCGTCAGTCGCTCGTGGGCGAGCAGCTCACCTGTCTTCGGATGGAAGATCAGGAGAGACTGCGCGTCGTGTTCGCGGTCGTCGAAGGTGATGGCGACTCCGGCCCGACCGGCGCGATCCGTCACCTGCCCCCGCCAGCGGAAGCCGGGCACGTCGGCGAGGACCCGCAGAATCTCCGCTCGGGCCGCACGCGGTACGACGAACCGCGCGTAGAGAGTGCTGACCTCCTTACTCGCGGCGCCCGGCCCGTACTCGACCTTGAGCAGTTCGCGCAGCTGCGACGGGTCGGCCGACGGTGGCGTCAGCTCCATGGGCGGCAGCGGGATCATGGCCGGAGCCGCCGTGGCGTCAACTGTGGGTAGCGAGGCCAGGTTGCGTTGCCAGTAGTCGCGGGACTCCTGATCGGGGTACTGCGGCTCCAACTGTTTGTTGATCTGGCTGCCGGTCCCGTCGGCGGCCTGCCAGACCCTTGTTTCGCCAGCGAGGGCGACGTGGTGACGGCGGTCGGCGGAGGTCATCACCGGATCGCCCCACACCTTCGTGTGGTGGTACATGTAGCGCCCATCGAGATGCTCGTACTCCGCGTCCTTGATCGTGGCCGCCAGCGCGCGCAGTTGCGGGCCAGCCTCCGGCGGGTCCGTGTCGAACTGGTACGAGACCGGCACGAGCACCGATCCCGCTGCAATCCCGGGCCCGCCCGGAACGTCCGGTGCGGGCCTGTCGAACGGCTGGAGAACGGCCACGGCACCGGCCGCGACCGCCAGCGTCCCCGCCGTCAGAACCAGCCGGCGGGTCGGGCGTACGCGACGACGCCCGGCGTCCATCTCGGTGGTGCCGGCGCGGTTGACCAGTTCTTGCGCCGAGACCGGTGGCGGCGCGACGGCGGCGGTCCGGGCCGGGTCCACCGGGCCGAGGAGGGTACGGGTGCGCTCTGCTCCGAACATCACAGTTCCTCTCGCGTGGTCGCCAGCACGGGGCGGTGCCGAGACTGAGCGGGCCGGTCCGACATCGCTTCGGCGAGGCGGCGGCGGGCGCGATGCAGGCGCACCGCCGCGGTCGCCCGAGTGCAGCCGAGAACCTGCGCCGCCTCGGACACCGTCAAATCCTCCCAGCCGATCAGCCGGAGAATTTCCTGATCGAGTTCGCTGAGATTGGTCAGCGCGGCCCGGACGTCGGCGACCCCGACGGTGATATCGGCACCCGACGAGCTGGCGACCCGCGCCAGGTCGGCACCAGTGATGGGCAGCACATCGGGGGCGCCGCGCCGCGACCGCCAGTGGTTCGCCAGGAGCCGCCGGGCCACCCCGTACAGCCAGGGCAGGCTGCGGTCCGGCACCTCCTCACGACGACGCCAGGCGACGACGAAGACCTCCTGCGCGAGCTCCGCCGACGTGTCGGAGTCCGGGAGCCGGCGCAGGCCATACCTCACGACGTTCGCGTACTCGGCGACGTAGAGGCCGGTGAACCAGCCCTCGTCCCTTTTCTTCGGTGGACCCACCCGAACCCCCATTGCCTCGGCAACTCTCACCCTGGCTTGTGTCGCGATGGGTCCAACGATTACCGGTGAGCTTCTTTCCAGCCGTACTGAGGCATCCCGGTAGGGCCGGTCGGATAGCCGAAACCCAGATCGGTCCTGAGCCTCCTACGCCGCCGACGCGACGCGGGAATCGCCGTCTCGCCCCTGGGATGTAGCGAGGTCGGCGAGTAAGGTCCGGGTGCTGTCTGGCTCTGCCGCTTGTGCCAAGCCGATGTATCCCGCAGTCCAGTCACCTGGACTACCCGGGCCAGTTGGCCAGGTAGTCGTCAAACGGAACGTCGTCAGGCCGCCGGCCGCCGATCTCGACGTACCGGTCGATGTCCCGGTCGTACGGTGGGCCGACGACGATCGGCAGCTCGTGCGTGGCGTGACGGGCCAGAAACCGCCACGCCGCCCGGTTGAGCACCGGCTGCCGAGAGTTGGCGGAGCCTCCGGACCACCACCGTGGAGAAACAACACCCGACCGTCGACGCCGCGCACCGCCTGCCCCAGGCAGAGCCGTTCCCGACAACGGAAACAGGCCAGGTAGCCGACCTTCGACACATCCCACCCATTACTCGGGTAGTCGGCGAAGTCATCCTCTGGCCAGCCGGCAAGGTAGTCACCGAACTCGATGTCGCCAGGCTCGTCGCCGCCGATTTGGCTGGCGGCCCGGGCGGCTCCCACATCTCGTCGTACTCCAACTGAGAGTCGTAGATCACCTGCAACTGGTGACCGACGTGTTCAGCGAAGATCTTCCACAACGCCCCCGACATCTCCCGCGACTGACTGTGGTTGGGCGCATTCGGGTGCGCGTAGGCGAAGTAGATGATGTCGTCCCACGAGTTACGCACCGGCTTGCCGAGAAAGAGGCGGACTCGTCGGCAGAGGCAGAACAGGCTGGCGTCTATCCCCACAGGTCGTCCCCCCGTTCAGCCCGGCACGCCCATGCCACGCGCGCCCGGCATCCACAAGCCCAGCGGCCTTCCGTCCGGAGACCGAAACGCCACCCACATGTTCTGGTAGGCGGCCAGCCGCGCATCGGAGCGGTTGCCCCAGAAGCTTTTCATCATGCCCTCCACCGCCGCCGCGTCGACACCGGGCGCTACTTGAACCAGCAGCTCTCCGTCGTATTGCATGTTGGGCGTCGTATTGCATGTTGGGCGCCGCATCGCTGAGCCGGCCCGGAAACTGATTCAATTTGCCGGCGAACGTCTTGACCTGGCGTCCCAGCACCAGCTTGCCCGACGCGTCGTAGAACAACACGTCGTATCCCTGGACGTTGTCCCCGGCCACCTTCGGCGTCGTCCCGGCCGGGCCGTAGAGGGCAAGCGCGGCGTTCTTTCGCGTCAGTGCCGGGCCGGCCTGCTTGGAGTGCTCGACAACCAGGGTCACCGGACCCGCTCGATCCAGGCGAAACACGCGAGGCGGGCCCGTAGGGTCGGTCGCGTGGCCGAGACACAGACCGAACCTGATCTCTCCTACATTGCCAACGTGACGCGCGTCCGCGCAGCCGCCGGCATCATCCTGCGCGACGACGCCGGACGGGTGTTGGTGGTCCACCCCACCTACAAGGACGTGTGGGAGATCCCCGGCGGAACCGTGGAACCAGACGAGTCCCCGGCGGACGCATGTGTCCGCGAGGTCAGAGAGGAACTGGGCCTGCCGGTGTCCGCAGGAGCGCTGCTGTGCGTCGACTGGGTGCCGGCCAGCCCACCGTGGGACGGCGGACTCATGTTCGTCTTCGACGGCGGGGTCCTCACGCCGGACCAGATCGCGACGATCCGCCTGTGCCCCGACGAGCTGGACCGGTACGACTTCGTCGACCCGGAACGCCTCGATGAGGTATTGATTCCTAGGTTGGCTCGGCGGGTAGCCGCAGCGGTTACCGCCATCGGACATGGCGGCGTCTACCTCGAGGACGGACGTGCGACCGCAAGCAGGTAATCGGCCGCGCTGAACCAGAAGGTGCGCAGGTCAGGTCAGGCGACGCGGAGTTTGAGGTGGACACCCAGGCAAGGACGGCCTCGACCTATGTTCAGGCGATCATCTGCCTCGGCCTCGGTCAGCCCTCGGCGCGGACGACGATACTCAGCGCGTCGACGGCTAAGCGGGTGAGGTCAGGAAGCTGGTCTTCACCGAGAACGACGCCGTGAACGTTGTCCAACGGTGTCCTGAAGTGATGCAACCGGCTGCCCCGCAGATCGGCACCGTCGAGGCGGCAGGATTCCAACTCCAGGTCGCTCAGATCGCAGGAACGCAGAGCAACGCCGGACAGGCGGCAGGACGACCAACTGCCATGGCTGAGGGTGCAGTTGATGAAGGCCACCGAACCTGCCACGCTGACCCGATTCAGGGTGGCGTAGTCGAACCGGCAACTGTCGAACAGGACGTCTTTGAGGCGGACGTCGGTGAACCGGGTGCCGGTGAACCGGGATCCGGTGACCGAGCATCGCTCGATGCTGATACCGCTGAGGGTCGCGCCGGACAAGTCCGTGCCGACGATCTCGCACCCATAGAGAGCCCCCGCTTCCCAGCTGACCTCACCGAGGTCCGCGCCGGTGATCCGGCAGCCTCGGACGCTCTGCTCCGCAAGCTGCTCACCACGCCAGGAGACCCCATCGACGAGGCCGTCGCGGACGTCATCGTCGGACAGATCGCTGACCTGGTCGAGGTCCTCCGGATCGAGGTCGGGCAGGAGAAGGGTCACGTCGCCCACGGTGGTCGTCCGCATGTCTCCTCAACCTGTTCGGGCGCAGGGTGGGCACGCCACCCCACGTCGAATCGCACCGCCGGTCGGCGGGCTACGACTTCTTCTTGTTCCAGTTGTCCCAGGCGGGGCGGCTGTCGAACTTCCCCTTGTTGTCCCAGGTGGGACGGTTGTCGAACTTCGCCGCGTCGATCGACGCTACCGCGCGGGTCGGGTCGACGCCGAGCAGGGCGAGACGGTCCGGCGGGGCGTCGAGAAGCGCGGTGAGGGCGTGGGTCATGAGGGTCCTCCTTGAGGGGTGAGGTGATTCGCAGCAGCGCGGATCAGGGCTTGCCGGGTCGTGCGGCAGTAGGCGGTCTCCCGCGGGGTGAAGGTGCCGTGTTCGAAGTAGCGATTGCCGGCCTGCGCACCCCGGCAGAAGTCGTAGAAGCCGCAGCGGTCGGCGCATTCGTTGAGCGCGGTCACGAACTCGGTGACGTATCGCAGCTCCCTGGCATCGGCGAGCATGTCCCCGATCGGCTCGTGGAGCACGTTTCCTGCGATGAAGTCCGCGTAACGCGGGTCTTTGATGCCGAGCAGTTCCGGTGACAGCAGCACCACCTGGCCGTCGTGGGAGACGGTGGGGATCGGCTCGTACGGGACTTGGTCGACAAGCCCGGCGCGGGTGGTGGCGAGGTAGTCGGCCAGGCGGTCCACGTCGCGGATCCGCAGCAGGCCGCCGGCAAGCCGGTACCGCACGATCTGGTGCCAGAACCGGTAGGCGGCTTCCTCGGAGACTGGCAGGCGGTCGGCCCCTTCCTGCTCCTCGATGTTGAAACCCACCGACTCACAGCCCGGCAGACCGGCGAAGAACTCGACGAGGTCGTCGGGATGGTCGATGGTCTCGGGAGTAACGACGCAGATCACTGAGTACGTCAGGCCGTTGTCGGCGAGCGTCTGAATGCCACGCATCGTCCGGGCGGTCGTTGCCCTGCCGCCCCGGTCGAGCCGGTTGCCGTTCAGCGTGCCCGGACCGTCGATGCTTATCCCGATCTCGAAGTCGTGGGTGGCGAGCAGGTCGCACCACCGCTGGTTGATGAGGGTGCCGTTGGCCTGGATCTCGTGACGCACCCGGCCGTCGCGCCGCAGATCCTCAAACGGAGTAAGCAGCCGCTGAAAAGTCTCGGTGGGTGTAGCAGTCGGCTCGCCGCCGTGCCACACGACGCTGACCGGATGACTGCTGTTCTGCTGGGCGATCGATTCGGCGCAGGCCTGCGCGACGACATCGCTCATCAGTCGGAGGGATCTGCGGTCGGGCAGATAGCAGTAGGTGCAGTCGAGGTTGCAGAAGCTGGTGGGCTGCACGACCAGCGTGTGGAACCTGCTGGCGATCGCCGGCTGACGATTGACGCTGATGAGGCCGATGCCGTTCACGAAGTCTCCTCGTTCCCGATCGCCGTGGCGGTGTTCGCTCGGTAGGCGTGGGTGCGGGCGGGCCACCCGAGGAACCGGTCAAACAGTGAGGCGGTACCACCCGCCTCACTGGAATTGAGCCGGTGCAGGTCATCGATCGCGTCGTGCAGGCAACTGGCCAGGTAGAGAAACAGGCTCACCGGGCTGTCCCGGTACTCGACCGCGAGGGCGAGCTTCGCCGCGCCGCACGGCCACGGCTGACCGCACCGCCGGCAAAGCCACAATGGCTGCAATGGCAGATGTTCCTGCCGGAACACGGCTGCACCATTCGCTCGGGCCCGGCTCTGGCCCCGGTCGCCGGTCATCGGCGGCCGGCTTCCCGGACCTGCCGCTCGAACAGTTGACGCCAGGCGTGGGTGAGCAGCGGCGGATCAGCCGGGCGAGTCGTTTGTGGCGCAGGGCCCTCGGCGATCAACGTCCGTCGCCAGAGGTGGTCGGCTTTCGCATGACGCGAGACGTACACCGTCATGCCAGCACGTCCGTTCGAGATGGTGAGCGGTGGGCTCGCCGGGGGAAGGGCGAGCCCACCGCCGCCGCACGGCGGCCTCGGGCAGACCGCCGATCACTCACCCACGCAGCCCCGATGGCGGTACGCAGGCGAGGAAGACTCCGATACGGTGCGCTCCAGGACAGTCCGAGCCGGCGATTCGAGCCGCACTTGGGTAAGCCGGTCATCGATTCCTCCATCCGCAGCTCTCTGTCAGGCGATCCAGGCCTAGGCATCGACATGCGACGGTGGCCTGGGGTGCACTGAACGTAGGGGCGACCTGTCGAAGGGACCGGGAAAATTCGTACCGGGTCAGGCGGACATCAGCGGGCAGGGTGGTGGTGTGCGAGGAATGACGGACGACATGACCATCGGCCAGCGCGTCGCCTTCTACCGGCGGCGGCGAGGGCTTTCTCAGGAGGTGCTGGCCGGACTGGTCGGCAAGACCCAGGAGTGGCTACGCAAGGTCGAGACGAACCGCGCCGACCTGGACCGCCTCTCGGTCATTCGCGCAATCGCCAAGGCCCTCGATGTCTCTCTTGGGGACCTCATCGGCGCACCGAGTCTGTTCGAGTGGTCCGACGAGTCAGGGCGTGAAACCATTCCCGCGTTGCGCGCCGCGCTCCACGACTACCGGCACCTCGCGCCAGCCCTGTCCAGCCCGGCTGCTGTCGATGCGCCTGCCATGCGTGAGATCGAGAACGATGTGGCCGAGATCTGGACCGCTTACCAGCATTCGCGATACGGCACCCTCGCTCGCCGGCTTCCGTACCTCATCCACGACTGCCTGACGGCCACCGAGGCCTACGACGGAGACGACGGCCAGCGCGCACACGCGATGACCGCCTACGCCCACCAGCTCGCTGCGCTGTTCCTCACCAAGCTCGGCGAAGGTGATCTCGCCTGGACCGCGGCCAGTCGAGGGCTGGCCGCCGCCAACGCCAGCGACGATTACGTCGTCATCGGCTCGCTCAGCCGCTCCGCCGCGCACTCTCTGATTGCGATCGGCGAATACGCGCAGGCCCGAGGCCTCGCCGCCACCGCAGCACAGTTTCTCGAATCACGGCTGACCAAGCCCGCAGCGCAGTTGCTGTCGGTCTACGGCAGCCTGCACCTCGTCTGCGCCCTCGCCGCAGCTCGGGACGACGACCGCGCCTCCGCAGACATCCACATCGCCGAAGCCGACGCCGCAGCGACCCGACTCGGCGCCGACGCCAACCACGTGTGGACCGCCTTCGGCCCCACCAACGTGTCGATCCACAAGACGACCGTGGCGATGGAACTCGGCGACGTCCAACGCGCCATCGCCATAGGTACCCCACTCGATACCGGTGCCCTGCCTATCGAGCGGCAGGTCCGCCACGCCATCGAGACCGCGCGAGCGCTGGCGCGCTGGAACCGCATCGACGACGCCCTCAGCGCGCTCCTGGACGCGGAGGTCATCGGCCCAGACCAGGTGCGCTACCACCGGCTCTCCCGCGACCTCGTCCGGAACATCCTCATCCGCCCCCGGCCGCCCCGTCTGGCCGTCGAACTCAGCGAACGGATGGGCGTCCGGTCGGGTGGACCACGCTGGTAGCCGTCGTCAGACCAGCCGGCTCGTGTAACCGGCCGCCACCAGTCGCTCGAAGGCGGCCCGGACTTCGTCCGGCATCTCCTGTGGGATCGCGAACCCGCGCTCGGCGTACACCTCGATCCGCTGGGTGTCACCGACCAGCATCTCCACCACCCGCCGCGGGTCACCGATGCTGCGCACGTACTCGTCGAGTGCCAACGGGTTCGACGCGCAGACCACGTCGACCTCCGGCCACATCAGCCTGCAGGTGGCGTACGCACGACGCTGCTGGTACGGCCGCGACATGATCAGCACTGACCGCACCGGGACACGTCGTTCGGCCAGGAGCTGCCGCGTGTACTCCAGATTCTGGGCGGTGTTCGTCGCCCGTGGCTCCACGAGAATCGAATCCGCCGGCACGCCCTGCTCCATCGCGTACTCGCGGTAGTGCACGGCCTCGCCGCGAGGGAACCGCTCCACCGTCGTCGGCGCGTTCGCCCCGGTGAACACGATCCAGGGAAACAGCCCCTCGTGAAACAGGCGAGTCGCGATCACCGCGACACCAAGGTCATGGCTGCCCAGCCCGATCCCCACATCACACGGCCGCAGCTCGTGGCCCATGTCGTGGTAACGCCACAGCGTCTCCACATCGATGCGGATCTCGTCGGGGATCGACTCAGCCGGCGCCGCCGGGCGCTGATTCATCAACAGGTACCAGGCAGGACCGTCACCGCAGCCCCTCGTCGGATCGGCCCAGTGCCGCCAGGCCCGCCCTCGCTACCTCCAGCGGCACGACAGCGGCGACCGGTTCATCCTGCTCGCCGAGGTAGACGACCTGCCCCTCACGAACACTCCGCAGCAGCTCAGGCAGCAAAGCCGAGACCGGGAGGTCATCCGGCGTGGCGTAGGTCCGGTCCGCACTGGGTTCCCTCATGCCGCCAGCGTAGGGGTTATGCGGCAGCGGGGCGACGCCGACTCCAAGCAAGGATGCTCTGCCCAAGCTGCCTACACCGAGACCAAAGCCTCCTTGTTGGAGGTGATGAACTCGGTCAGCCCTTCCGGCTTGAGATCCACCGCAGGCAGCTCCTCGATCGTCACTAGGTCGAGCTGGTAGCCACCACGCGATGGATCATCGAACTCCGGCCCGGTTCGAGCATCCTCCCGCAGCTCAAGTAGCCGACAGACGAAGAAGTGCTGGACGGAAACCCCCTCACCAGCGGGTGCGGTGAACAGGAACACCTGGGCGAACCGTTCCGCCTCGGCACCGAGTTCTTCGTGCAACTCGCGGCGAAGCGCAGCCTCCAGGGAGACATCCGTCGGCTCCAGACCGCCGCCCGGCGTCGTCCAGTACGGCGCCTGGCCGGACTTGATCCGCTTGATCAGCACGAGACGGTCGTCCTCGTCCAGCAGGATGGCCCGCACCGACCTACGCACGATCCGACGCACGACCAACCCCTATCCCCACCCGAGGCGATGCACGGGCGGCAGCGAACCCGTGTGATCTTTGAGCCTGACCGCTGGCGTCACACCGCGTCCCACCGACGCCGCCCCGGTCCAACGGCTCCCGAGCACCCGGCGAGCGACCACCCGCCCCGGCGTACGCGAAAAAGGCCCCGACTGGCAGAGTTCTACCAGGTCAGGGCCTTGCTCGATGGTGCGCCGCCAGGGACTCGAACCCCGAACCCGCGGATTAAGAGTCCGCTGCTCTGCCAGTTGAGCTAGCGGCGCTCGCTGACAACGGGGGAAACACTAGCACGCACCCTGAACCGGGTTCCAATCCGATCCCCGGGTCCTCCCTTCGGTCGAGCTTTCCGGACATTTGACGAAAACCCCTCGCAAAGTGCGGGACCGGGGTGATGCCGGGCGGCAGCGATACGGCACGATGTCCGCCAGGTGCGCTAGGACAGGGGTGGGGATGGGCAGGTTCGCGCGGGCCGGGGCGTTGTTGAGCGCCTTGGGGCTGGTGGCGTCGCTGGCATTGTCGGGCTGCGGCGAGGATCGCGCAGCGGCCGAGTTCGTACCCGGTCAGACGCCAGGGACGACGACCGGCACGGAGACGCCGGGAGCACCGGGGGCGCCGGAGGTGTCGAGTGGTCCGCCGCTGGCGGTGAGCCCGGCCGACGGGGCGAAGAACCGGCCGGTCTCCGTGGAGATCGGTGCCAAGCTGCCGGACGGCGGCGAGGTGTCGCAGGTCACCCTCAAGACCGAGAACGGCAAGACGGTAAAGGGCAAGCTGCGTACGGACGGATCCTCGTGGGTTCCGTCGGCCCCGCTGAAATGGTCCACCCGCTACACCGCCACCGTCTCCGCGAAGGGGCCGGACGGCACGGTCAGCGAGGGCACCAGCACGTTCACCACGATGGCCAAGCCGGGCTCGATGATCACCTCCGGGTTGTACCTGTTCGACGACCGGACGTACGGGGTGGCGATGCCGGTGGTGGCGGAGTTCCACCCGGGCATCCCGAAGAAGGACCGGGCCAAGGTGCAGAAGCGGATGTTCGTGCAGACCGACCCGCCGCAGCCGGGCGCCTGGCACTGGGTGAGCAACGGCACGCAGGCGTACTACCGCGCGCCGGAGTACTGGAAGGCCGGCACCAAGCTGACCGTGCGCATCGCGCTGGCCGGTATTCCGCTGAGCAACGGCCGGTTTGGCAACGTCGACCGCAACGCCACCGCGAAGATCGGCTCGGCCTTCGAGATGAAGGTGACCAACTCGGACAAGCAGATGCGGGTGTACGAGGACGGGCGGTTGATCAAGACGTTGCCGGTCAGCCTGGGCAAGAAGAAGACCCCCTCGTCCAGCGGCACGCTTGTGGTGATGGAGAAGAAGGAAGCGACCGTCTTCGACACGATGGACGACCCGGATCCGGAGAACCGGTACGTCACCGACATCGAGTTCGCCCAGCGACTCACCTGGGGCGGCGAGTACATCCACGCCGCACCCTGGTCGGAGAATGTCCAGGGGCGGCAGAATGTGTCGCACGGCTGCGTGAACATCTCGATGGCGAACGCCCGCTGGCTCTTCCAACGTACGAAGATCGGAGATCCGATCACCATCGCCGGCACCGAGCGCAAGCTGGCGGCCGGCAATGGTTGGACCGCGTGGAACCTGAGCTGGTCGGAGTTCGTCAAGGGCAGTGCGCTGCCAGTTCCGGACGGTGGCGCCGGTCCGGCCGTATGACCGGACGAAATATGTCACTATCCGGACATCCCGCTTCCACGTGTTTCGGTTCACTTGTCGCAACGGGTACGTGAACTGGTGCGTCAGTGATGTGGACGGGCAGCGGACCACGACTGTGAGGACACCATGCGAGTTCGGGACCAGCGCAACCGGAGGCGGGGGGTGCTCGTCGCGGGCATGCTCGCCGTGACGTTGGCACTTACCTCCGCCTGTACCGGCGGTAAGGGTGGCGACAAGGGGCCGGGCTGGCAGGACGGAGCCGATCAGCCGGCCGCGAAGGCGTCGGTGAGCATCAGCGAG
Source organism: Micromonospora sp. NPDC000442 (assembly GCF_042898635.1). Taxonomy (NCBI): domain Bacteria; kingdom Bacillati; phylum Actinomycetota; class Actinomycetes; order Micromonosporales; family Micromonosporaceae; genus Micromonospora; species Micromonospora sp. NPDC000442. The sequence continues at coordinate 19,538 of NZ_JBIAYZ010000025.1, forward strand.
CCGGCGGCGGACGCCAAGGACGTGCCGGCGTCGGCAGCGATCGCCTTCGCCGCCGAGCAGGCCGAGGACGTCACGGTCGAGCTGACCGACGCCGAGGGCGAGGCGGTCGAGGGCGACCTCGCCGCCGATGGCCGGAGTTGGCTGCCGTCGAAGGCGTTGACCTACGGCGCCTCGTACACCGCCACCGTCACCGCGACCGGCGACGACGGCCTGCCGGCGACCGCCACCAGCGCCTTCACGGTGATGAAGGAGCCGGAGAATCAGGTACGCATCAGCAGTTTCCTCGGCGACGACCAGACGGTCGGGGTGGCCATGCCGCTGATCGTGAAATTCGGTCGGAACATCCCGGAGAAGTACCGCGCCGACCTGCAACGCCGGATGACGGTGACCTCGGAGCCGGCCCAGGAGGGCATCTGGCACTGGGTCAGCCCGACCGAGGTCCGGTACCGGCCGAAGGAGTTCTGGCAGGCCGGCAGCAAGGTGTCGTACCGGGTGCAGGCCGGCGGGCTGCCGCTGGGCGACGGCTGGTACGGCCGGGCCGACCTGACCGTCGACATCGCCATCGGCCCGAAGCTGTTGATGACGGTGGACAACCGGACCAAGCGGATGACCGTCACCAAGAACGGCGAGAAGATCAAGACGATCCCGGTGAGCCTGGGCAAGAAGAGCACCCCGTCCTCCAGCGGCACCATGGTGGTGATGGAGAAGCTGCGCAAGACGGTCTTCGACACGTACGACGAACTGGGTCCCGAGGACGGGTACCGGACGAAGATCGACTACGCGCAGCGGCTCACCTGGGGTGGCGAGTTCATCCACGCGGCACCCTGGTCGGAGGGGCAGCAGGGCACGACCAACGTCTCGCACGGCTGCGTGAACGTCTCGATGGCCAACGGCGCCTGGCTGTTCAACAACACGAAGGTCGGTGACCCGATCGTGGTCAAGGGCACCGAGCGCAAGCTCCAGCTCGGCAACGGCTGGACCGACTGGAACATGAGCTGGGACGAGTACGTCAAGGGCAGCGCCCTGCCGTACGAGCCGGCAGCCAACGACGAAACCGACCCAGACGTCGAGGCGAGCGAGGCCCCTGGCGCCTGACCCTCACGCCGGCACCGGTGCCACGACATGCCGCAACCTGCGGCCTCCGCCGGCGGGCATACCGCGTCACGCCGCAACCGGGGTGGCTGCTCCCCGCAGCGGGCCGCAGACCCGGCCGCCGGTCACTCCAAAAGGTCAGGCCCCCTCCGTGGAGGGGGCCTGACCGGTGGGGTGACTGATGGGAATTGAACCCACGACAACCGGGACCACAACCCGGTGCTCTGCCAACTGAGCTACAGCCACCATGCCGCCGCGCCCGGTCGATAGCCCGGGGCGGGTGCGGTGAAATCATACCCCCACCACGGCCGACCACGTCCAGCGGGTTGCCGCCGGGGGTGCGACGCGTCCGCGCCAGGCCGCCGCAGCAGCCCGAGGCAGGTCAGAGCTGCCCGGCGATGGCCTTGGCGCTCTCCACGTCGGGACCGGGCAGGGGCACGAAGATGGTGCGCCGGTAGTACTCCAGCTCCCGGATGCTCTCCCGGATGTCGGCCAGGGCCCGGTGCGCCAGGCCCTTCTGGGGCTGACCAAAGTACACGCGGGGGTACCAGCGGCGGCACAGTTCCTTGATCGAGGACACGTCGATCATTCGGTAGTGCAGGTGGGCGTCGAGGCGGGGCATGTCCCGGGCGATGAAACCACGGTCGGTGGCGATCGAGTTGCCACAGAGCGGGGCGGTACGCGGGTCCTTGACGTGGCGGGAGACGTAGTCGAGCACCCGCTCCTCCGCCTCGGCCAGGGTCACGGTGGAACGGCGTACCTCGTCGGTCAGCCCCGACTTGCCGTGCATCGTCCGGACGATCTCGGGCATCGCGTCCAGCGCGGCGTCGTCAGCGTGAATCACCACGTCGACGCCGTCACCGAGCACGTTGAGATCGGGATCGGTGACCAGCGCGGCGACTTCGATCAGTTTGTCGCCACCGAGGTCCAGCCCGGTCATCTCACAGTCGATCCAGACGAGAAGATCAGCCACCGGGACAGCCTACGCGCAGCCCAACTCTCGTGGCTGCGCGCCGCCACGGTCACCGACCGCTAGGGTCTTCCCCGTGCCCGCCGAACCCGCCACACCACCCAGCGTCGACCTGGACGACCAGGGCAGCCGTACGGCCCGCCGGGTCGTGGGAGCGTTGGCGTTGGCGGCGGTGCTCCCGGCCCTCTACCTGCCGGGACGCACCCACAACTTCTTCGACCTGAAGATCTACATGGCGGCCATGGACTGGTGGGCCGCCGGCAACCCGCTGTACGACTACGTACAACCGGACCGGGTGCAGGGCGAGTTGTACTTCACCTATCCGCCCTTCGCCGCTCTGGTCCTGCTGCCGTTCTCCTGGTTGAAGCTGGGCGCCACGGTGACGATCTTCACCGGGCTGACCCTGCTCGGCGTGGTGGTCACCACGAAGTGGCTGCTCGACCCGGTGATCCGTCGCCACCGCCTGCCCCATCTGTTCACCCTCGTGGTGGGCGTGCTGATCGTGCTCGGCGTGGAGAGCACCCGGGAGACGATCACCTTCGGGCAGATCAACATGCTGCTGGTGGTGCTGATCCTGGCCGACCTGCTGTTCGCCGTACCCCGAGACAGCCGCTGGGCCGGCGTGGGCGTCGGGTTGGCGGCGGCGCTCAAGCTGTTCCCGGCCATTTTCGTGATCTACCTGTTGGCCACCCGGCGGTGGCGGGCGGCGGTGGTGGCCGTGGCGACCGCGGCCGGGGCGACCCTGCTCGCCGCGGCGGTCGCGCCCGGTGATTCGTGGCGGTTCTGGACGCACGAGCTGTGGGCCACCGACCGGGTCGGCCGTACCGACTACACCGGCAACCAGTCACTGTTCGGACTGCTGAGCCGGCTCACCGCCCCGGAGGAGCCGAGCCGGCTGATCTGGCTACTGCTGGTCGCGGTGGTCACCGGGTACGGGCTGTGGCGGGCGGTGCGGGCGTCGCAGGCCGGGGACGCGCTGACCGGCCTGACGCTGACCGGCCTGGTGGCGGCGCTGGTCAGCCCGATCACCTGGACGCACCACATCTACTGGTTCATCCCGGCGGTGATGATCCTGGCCGACGCGGCGTTGGACACCGATCCGCGCACGGTCGCGGGGGCACGCCGACGCCGCCGGCTGGTGATCCTCGCCGTCACCGTCACCGCGATCATCGTGTACGGAGTGGTGTCCTTCTACGACTGGGGAATCACCCCGGCGCCCACCGGCAGTCCGTGGGAGTTCCTGCTCCGCAACGCGTACGTGTGGCTCTGCCTCGTACTGCTGGTCGTCCTGCCGGTGCGTCGCGGCGCCCAGGTGCCGAGGCGACAGCGCGCAAAGTCGGACACTCTTCCCGAGACACCCATTCATCGGTAATCTGGTCTCAGGGCTACCAAAGCCCCACGGACACCGATAACCCCCGGTGAAGGGCGGCCCTCCGCGTCGGCAGCACGGAGGGCCGCCCCGCCCACCCCACTCCCGCCAATCCCGCAGTCACGGCCACGCACGCCACCCCCACCCCTTCCTCGCCGATCTTGCAGTTTTGGTCGTCGATACACCGCTTTTATCCCTTTCGTCGCGACCATAAGTGCAAGATCGGCGCGCGGGGGGGCGCGGGGGGGCGCGGGGGCGCGGGGGCGCGGGGCGCGGGGGTCAGGTTGGGGGGGCGGGTGGGCGGAGGGGGCGGGGCGGGGTGTATGGGTCGGGGAGTTCGGCGAGGGTGGCGGGGCGCGGGACGGGGCCGATCGCGGGACGGCTCGTGGTGGCGGGAACCGTGGCGGCGACTGGGACGAGTTGACGCTCGGGAAGTCTGCGGGGGCCGGGCGGCGGCGGAGCACCCAGGCCGGTGAGCGAGCTGATCCCGAGTCGTCCGGCGAGCACCGGCACCTGGTCCGGCTCGACCACGAAGACAACTTCGCGCGGCCGGAGCGGCCGCAGCAGCACCAACGCGGCGAGGATCACCAGCAACGTGCCGCCGGTGAGGGAGCCCCAGGTGGCCGGGGTGATCCAGCCGGCCCGAAGCTCCGCGTCCAGGTCGAGGGTCACCCCCGCCCCACCGTCGGGTCGCATCAGCACCAGGCTCAGCCGCTGCCCGGCCAGGTCGCCGGGGTTCCACTCGAGCGTGCCGTAGCCGGCGCGTACCCAGAAGGTCTGCGCGGCGGGTGCGGCCGGGACGGTGGGCGGCGTCCCCGCCGCCGGGGTCACCTGCTCCAGCCGGACCGGCAGCGGCCCCCTGGCCAGCGACATCCGGAGGACCGCGGCGTGCGGCGCGCCGGCCAGCCACCGCTGCGCCTCCTCGGCCGGTGCCAGCCCGACGAAGGCCGGCCCGTCGGGGGTACGCGCGTCCAGCCGTACCCGGGCCTGCCCGCCCCGGGCGAACGGCACCTCCTGCCGTACCAGCGCGTCGAGGTCGGTCACCACCACCGCGTGACCCGGGGTCTGCACGGTCTCGAACCGGGCGGTGAACGCCCCGTCGGGGCCGGCGTGCCCGGTCAGCAGCCCGAGCGCGGCCGCACCGATCAGCGCGGCGGTGCCGACGGTCAGCAGCAGCATTCCGGTCAGCGTCCACACGAAACGCATGCGCCCTGTTCCCCTCTGTAGCCGGACACCCGGCCGACCTTACCTACGCCGACCCGCCAATCAGCGGATATCCACGGCACGGACGCCGAAAGCGGACAGGCCCGCCGGGATCAGCCGGCGGGCCTGTGACGCGGTGGGGCTCAGGAGGTCGTCGTCGACTCGCCGCCCGGGGTCGCTTCGCTGGAGCGCCGGGTGCGGGTGAAGGCCAGTCCACCGAGCACCAGGCCGCCGAGGCCGGCGAGCAGCCCGGCGACGCCGAGGCCCACCGCCAAGCCGTTGCCGTCCTCGTCGTCGCTGTCGTCGGGCGCCGCCGCGGCCGAGTCGGCCGGTGCCGTCGTCGGCGTGTCGGCATCGGCGGCGGCGAGGGTGAGCACCGGCGCCGGGGCGGCCGGTTCTTCGCCACCGGGCTGCGGCTCGTCGATCCAGCGCACCACGGCACCGTCGGAGTAGGTCTGCAACGCCTTGAAGATCATCTGGTCCACCTCGGGCAGCGGGCCCATGGAGATCGGAAACTCCTGGAAGGTGCCGGGAGCGATTGCGGCTCCCTCGCCGGCCGTCCAGGTGATCTTCGAGACCACCTCGGTGATCTCGCTGCCGTGCACCTGCACCGGCGGGTCGACCTGCCGCTTCTCCACGGCCACCGTCCAGCCGGGCACCGGCATGGTCGACACCGAGCCGACCGGCGCGTTCTCCGGCAGGAAGATCTCCAGCTTGGTGGTCGACGCGGCGTCGCTCTCGTTCGGTACCCGGAACGCGAGCCGGCCGTACCCGCCCTGGGTCGCCTCGCGCGGGTTGACCGTGACATGCGCCGACGCTGGGGCCACGAAGCCGAACACGGCCGTGGCGACGGCGCCGAGCGTCAGAGCGGCGGCGGTGGCGGCGAAACGCCGGTGACGGAGCATCGATGGAACCTCTCTATCGGATGGGCACGGTGGCGGTCACCGTGGCCTGGTCGATCTCGGTGGTACGCGCGGTGACCCGCAGCTCCCACTCGCCCGCCGCGGGCAGGCTGATCTCGCCGGTGGCGTGGTTGTCGGTGAGCGGCAGCAGGGGCACCTGGATCGGCTCGATCCCGGCCGCCGGCAGGGCGACCGTGACCTGCCACTCGACGACCGGCAGGGGTTGGTTGTCCAGCGTGTACGCGTACAGGTGCACCGAGTTGTTGCCCCGGCGAGCCGGCGACACCTCGATCTGCATGGAGTAGAGCGAGCTGGTCGCCGTGGTGCTGAAGTACCCGCTGTCGGTGGCGGCCACATCGGTGGCCACGCTGCGGGCGGGTGTCGTCTGGACCAGGGTGGCCGACACCCCCAGCACGATCGCGGTGATCGCCAGCTCCGCCCAGATCGCCCGGCGTACCGGGGCTGGTCGGCTGGCCGCGACCCGGGTGCGTACCAGGTGACGGGAGTAGGCGGCCACCGCGATCACCAGGACGAAGAGCCCGATCTTGGCCAGCACCAGCCGGCCGTACGTGGTGTTCACCAGGGCCGCCGGGGTGGCCACCTCGATCAGCGCCTGGACGGTGCCGGCGAGCAGCAACGCGGAGACCGCCAGGGCCGCCCACCGTGACCAGATCGGCAGGATCGCCCCCAGTTCCCGCTCGTCGGCCCGGGGCAGCAGGAACACGGCGAGCATCACCAGGCCGCCCAGCCAGACGGCCATACCACCCAGGTGCACCGCGTCCACGAGCACCGACACCGCCGGGGCGGGCGAGGCGGCCGGGTGCCCGGCCATCGGCCAGGTGAGCAGCGCGCCCACCGCGAGCACGCCCAGGATCACCAGGTCTGGCCGGCCCACCGGGCCGGCCAGCAGCGGGCGCAGCAGCAACGCCACCGCGGCCAGCAGGCCGAGCCGGACCAGGTGAGCGGCGCCGAAGGCGCTGCCGAGCACCAGGCTCAGCCCGTCACCGGTGATGTCGAACAGTCCGCCGCCGTTGGTGTACGGCACCTGGAGTAGGACCGCCGCCACCGTGGCCAGCGCCACCAGCCCGAGGCCGGTCCAGGCCAGCCGGGCCGGCCCGCGTCGGGACAGCCGGCGCGGCCAGAGCAGGGCGAGCACCAGCGCCGAGCCGATGACCAGCAGCAGTCCGGCGTAGCCGACGAACTTGGCGACCTTGACCGCGTTGCCGACCACCGGGTTGGCCCGGCCGTCGTCGCCGCTGTCCACCGGCGGCTCGGAGGGCGCGCCCACCGAGTAGGTGAACGCGCCGGAGACCGGGTGGCTGTCCGCGGAGATGACCCGGTAGGTGACCAGGTAGGTGCCGTTTCCGCGACCGGTGTCGACGGGGATGTTGACCACACTGCCGGCGAAGGTGGGCTCGCCCTGGTCCGCCCGGGACCCGTCCGGCGCGATCACCCGGATCCGGTCCGGCACCTTGCGTACCGTCTCGCTGAAGGTGAGCACCACCTCGGCCGGCGCGGCGGGTACCACGGCCGAGGCGGCCGGGCTGCTGCTGGACAGCACGGCGTGGGCGCTGGCCGGGCTGGCGGAGACGAGCAGCAGCGCCACGACGGTGACCAACAGGCCGGCGGTCGCGGCCAGCCGGGCGAACCGGCGGCGATGGGCGGCAGTCATGCCGCCCATGGTCGCCGACGACACCCGTTCCAGGCGAGCCACACCCATCGATTGATCCCGATTTCCCGTGATCGGGCGCGGGCGCGCGGGAACCGGACCGGACGTCATAGGCGGATAGTCGGTCACAACGCCGGAAAAGTTCCCGGAGTGGCGCACCCCATGGAAGGGCCGAAGGACTCTGCTGCTCGCCGTTGCGCCGCGTAACCTAAATTGTCGTGATCCCCGCCCCGCGCGACACCCCCACCACCGCCGACACCGGCACCGTCGGCACGGACCGCGCCGACGGCCGACCCCGGCGACCTGCCCGGATGTCGCCGCACGGGGAGCCGGACCCGACCGTCGACCCGACCACCCGGTGGGCGCTTGCCGCCCGGGACGGCAACCCGGTCGCCCAGGCCGCGTTCGTCCGCGCCACCCAGGCCGAGGTGTGGCGGTTCGCCGCGGCGCTTATCGATCCGGACAGCGCCGACGATCTCACCCAGGAAACCTACCTGCGGGCCTTCCGCGCGCTGCCCGCCTTCGCCGGCCGGTCCAGCGCGCGCACCTGGTTGCTCGGCATCGCCCGGCGGACCTGCGCCGACCACCTGCGCACCGTGGTACGGCGGCGGCGACTAGATCAACGTCTCACCGCCCACGCGCACACCAACGTGCCGCACCCCGACCCGGCCGGCCAGCTCGGCGCGACGGACCTGGTCCGCCGGCTGGCCGCCGAACGGCGCGGGGCCTTCGTGCTGACCCAGTTGCTCGGCCTGTCGTACGCCGAGGCCGCCGCGGTGGAGGGGGTGCCGGTCGGCACCATCCGCTCCCGGGTGGCGCGGGCCCGGGCCGAACTGGTCGACGCGGTCGGCGAGGCGTTGGCCGGATGAACACCAAACTGCGCACCTGGCTCGGTCTCGCCGTCCGGCTCGGTCTGGCCGTCGTGTGGCTGTGGGCTGGCTGGTCGAAGGTCGGCGACCTGGCTGCCTCCGGTCGTGCGGTGAACGCCTACCAGGTGCTGCCGTACGACGTGGCGATGGTGGTCGGCGCGGCGCTGCCCTTCGTCGAGCTGGCGTTGGGCCTGCTGCTGCTGATCGGCCTGGCCACCAGGCTGGCCGCCGGAGTCTCCGCGGCCCTGCTGCTGGTCTTCATCGCGGGCATCGTCTCGGCCTGGTCGCGCGGGCTGGCCATCGACTGCGGCTGTTTCGGGGTGGGCGGCGAACTGCCGGCCGGGGAGAGCCCCAGCTATCTCCCGGAGATCCTCCGGGACATCGGCTTCCTGGCGTTGGCCGGGTTCCTGCTGATCTGGCCCCGTACCGCCGTCTCCGCCGACGGCGCGCTGACGGGCGAACCGGTGGAGGACGACAATGAGTAGTCGCAAGGGGCGCAAGGACGCGGCCCGGGTGGTCCGGGAGCAGTTGGCTAGGGAGCGGCGCCGCAAACGAACCCTGTGGATCTCCCTGGGCGCGGTGCTGGTGCTGGTCATCGCCGGCCTGATCGGCTGGAGCGTCTGGTCCAGTCAGGAGTCCGACGAGTTCACCGCGCCGCCGGGCGCCAACGACGCGGGCACCGGCGTCGTGGTCGGGTCCGGGCCGGTGACCGTCGACATCTACGAGGACTACCTCTGCCCGGCCTGCAAGCAGTTCGAGCAGACCAGCGGTGCCACCATCGAGCAGTTGGTCGCCGACGGCAAGGTGCGGGTGGTGTACCACCCGGTGGCCTACCTCAACCGTTACTCCAGCACCGAGTACTCGACCCGGTCCTCGGCCGCGTCCGGCTGCGCCGCCGAAGGCGGCAGGTTCACCGAGTTCAGCAAGGCGCTGTTCGAACGGCAGCCACCGGAGGGCGGTGCCGGGCTCAGCAACGACGAGTTGATCGACATCGGGGTCGAGGTGGGGCTGGACCGCGACGCGTTCGGCAGTTGCGTCCGGGACGGGAAGTACCAGCCGTGGACGGAGCACGTCACCGCCGAGGCGAGCCGCGCCAACGTCACCGGCACGCCGACCATCCTGGTCGACGGGGAGCCGGTGCGGGAGTGGACGCCGGAGAACATCACCGCAGCGGTGGAGGCGGCCGGCCGGTGACAGTGCTCACCCGGGCCGGGCTGCTGCTCGCCGCCACGGTCACCGCGACCCTCGCGACCGCCGCCCCCGCCCTCGCCCATGGCGCGGACGCGCCGAACGGCACGGACTACCGGGTGGCCGTCACCGACGTCGGCCGCCCGGACCTGCGGGTACGGGTCGTCGAGGCGGGTGCCCGGCTGGAACTGACAAACACCGGCGACACCCCGGTCGAGGTGATCGGCTACTCGGGCGAGCCGTACCTGCGGGTCGGACCGGACGGCGTCTACGAGAACTCCCGCTCGCCCGCGACCTACCTCAACCGCACAATCGTCGGCGACACCGCCCTGCCGGCCGAGGCCGACCCGGCCGCCGAACCGCGCTGGCGTCGCGTCGACGGCGGGACGACGGCCCGGTGGCACGACCAGCGGGCCCTGTGGCGCGAGGCGCAACCGCCCGCCCAGGTCCGCGCGGCGCCCGACCGCGAGCACCGGGTACGCGACTGGGTGGTACCGCTACGCGACGCGGACGGGCCGCTGGAGATCCGCGGCACCCTGGACTGGGTACCGCCGCCGGACGCGTACACCTGGTGGGTGGTGGCGACCGTCGGTGCGCTGGCGGTCGGTGCGCTCGGGGTGCTGCCGGCGGCCTCCGGCCCCGGCCGGCGGGCGCTTGTCGCCCTCGGCGGGCTGCTGATCGTCGGCGGGATCGCGGCTGTCGCGCTCGCCCTCGGGCGGACCCTGGACGCCGGGTCACAGGGTCTCGGCGGCGTGCTGACGGGCCTGCTTACCGGTCCGGTCTGGGCGCTGCTGACCGGACTGGGTGCGATCGCCGCCGGAGCGCGCACGGTGCGCGGCGGAGGTGGACCCGCCGCGACGGGTGCGCGGACGTCCGCCGGGACCGGGCGGCAGGCGTCGGCCTTCCGGTCCGACGTCGACTTCGTGGTGGCGCTGGCCGGCGTCTGCCTGGCCCTGTTCGCCGGGGTTACGAACGCCGCCGGGTTCGCCCGGGCCGTGCTGCCGGTGCCGTGGCCGCCGACTGTCGCCCGGGTCCTGGTTGTCCTGGTGCTGGTGGCCGGAGCCGGCGGGTTGGCCGCCGCGTTGCTGCGCCTGCACGCTGCCGCCCGCCGCGCACCGGCCGCGGCTACTCCCTGACCGGCGCGCGGCCCGGGGTGGGACGAAACGGGTAGGGCAGTTCGAGGCGGTGCCGGGCGAGCAGTTCCTCGTCGTCCAGCAGGACGGCTGTCGGCCCGTCGGCCACGATCCGCCCGCCGTCGAGGATGACCGAGCGGTCGCAGAGTTCGAACGCGTACGGCAGGTCGTGGGTGACCATCAGCAGGGTCACCGGCAGGGTACGCAGGATGCCGGCCAGCTCCCGCCGTGCTGCCGGGTCGAGGTTGGACGACGGCTCGTCGAGTACCAGGATCTCCGGCCGCATCGCGAGCACGGTGGCCACCGCCACCCGGCGACGCTGCCCGAAGGAGAGATGGTGCGGGGTCCGGTCGCGGTGCTCGGACATGCCCACCGCGGCCAGCGCCTCGTCCACCCGGGCGGCCAGTTCCGGCCCGCGCAGCCCGAGGTTGGCGGGCCCGAACGCCACGTCCTCGGCCACGGTGGGCAGAAAGAGCTGGTCGTCCGGATCCTGGAAGACGATGCCCACCCGGCGGCGGATCTCCGCCAGCGTCGCCCGGTCCGGGCCGACGGTCAGCCCACCGACCGCGATGTGGCCCTCGGTGGGCGTCAGGATGCCGTTGAGGTGCAGCACCAGCGTGGTCTTGCCGGCTCCGTTGGGGCCGAGCAGCGCGACCCGCTCGCCGCGCGCCACGGTCAGGTCGACGCCGTGCAGCGCGACATGGCCGTCGGGATAGGCGTACCGGACGCCACGGACGTCCAGGCTGGGCGGAGTGGGCTGCACGCTTCGATCATGTCAGGACGGCGGCGGTGGCGGCGACGGTGCCCGCCAGGACCGGTACGGTGGCCGCGATCAGCCACTGCCCGGTCGTCGCCGCCGCGGTGCCCTGCCACACCGTCGGCATCCGGCCGGAGTAGCCGCGCGACAGCATCGCCAGGTAGACCCGCTCGCCGCGCTCGAAGGCGCGCAGGAACAGCGCCCCGATGCCGGCGGCGAAGCCACGCAGCTGCCACACGAAGCGCGGGTCGTCGCCCCGGGAGATCCGGGCCAGACGCATCCGCCGGGCCTCGCCGACAAGCACGTCGAGGTAGCGCAGCATGAAGGTGGCGATCTGGGTGAGGATCTGCGGGCAGCGCAGCCGGTCCAGCCCCACGATCAGGTCACGGGTGCTGGTGGTCGCCGCCAGCAGCAGTGACGCCCACACGCCGAGGGTGCCCTTGGCGATGATGTTCCATGCGCCGTAGAGACCGTCGACCGACAGGTGCAGCCCGGCCACGTCCACCCGTTCGCCCGCGCCGAGGAACGGCAGGGCGAAGGCGAAGAGCACGAACGGCAGCTCGATTGTCGACCGCAGCAGCAGCCAACGGGCGTTCACCCGGGCCAGCGCCGCGACGACCGCGACCAGCAGGGCGTACGCGCCGAAGGCCCAGAGCGCCTCGCGGGGGGTGGCGACCACGGCGATGGTGAACGCCACCATCGCCGCGATCTTGACCTCCGGCGGTAGCCGGTGCACCGGGGAGTCGCCCGCCCGGTACAGCACGTGGGCGTGACCTGCCCCCACCTCGGCTACCCGCCGCTCGTGGCGGCCGGGTCGGTGCGCTCCGGCCGGGTCGCGTGCTCCGCCCCCGGCTGCCGGCGGCGGACCAGCCAGAAGGCACCGCCGGCCACCGCGAAGGTCAGCAGTACGCCCAGCACGCCGGAGAGCCCGGTGGAGAGGAAATCGTTGTCGATACCCGCGATGCCGTAGTCGGCAAGCGGTCCGCCGATCTCGTGCTCCTGCTCCTGCTGCGCCGGGCAACTGCCGCCGGTGATCTCGTCGTCGGCGTCGAAGGTGCAGCCCTCGCGCAGCGACGAGTCCAGCCCGTCCGGATGCGACGAGGCGAAGTTGCTGACCACGCCGGCCAGCAGCAGGGCGACGAGGAGTCCACCGACGATGAAACCCCACTTCCTCACCGGACACCTCCGACGGTCGGCACGGTCACCGGCGCGGCCGGTTTCAGGGCGCGCAGCGCGTACACCAGGTCGGGGCGGACCTTCGCCACGGTGACCACGGTGGTGGCCGTGATCAGCCCTTCGCCGACGCCGATGAACAGGTGGGACACGGCCATGGTGCCGGCCAGGCCGGCCAGGTTGCCGCCGAGATCGGTGGTGCCGCCGAGCTGGTACTGCAACACGAAGCCCATCGCCGCGACGACCACGCTGACCAGCGCGGAGACGAAGGCGGTGGCCGCCAACCCGGCCGGGGTGCGGGGCAGTACCCGAAGCAGCAGCGCGATCAGCAGGTACGCCACGGCGATGCCGATCACGGCCATGTTGGTGATGTTGAGGCCGAGCATGGCCACGCCACCGTCACCGAAGACGAGGGCCTGCACCACAAGCACCACCGCGACGCAGAGCGCGCCGACCCAGGGCCCGACAAGCATGGCGGCGAGCGCACCGCCGAGCAGGTGGCCGCTGACCCCGGCGGTGAAGATCGGAAAGTTGAGCATCTGCACGGCGAAGATGAACGCGGCGACCAGGCCGGCCATCGGCGCCAGCCGGTCGTCCAGGTCCTGCCGGCCACGCATGACGCAGTACGCCATCGCCGCCAGCGCGATCACCGCGAAGACCGCGGCGACCGGGCCGTTGATGATGCCGTTGGAGATGTGCATCGCCAGGGTTTCCACGTGACCTCCCACGTGCCGGCGGACCCGTGCCCGCCAGCAGGGGTGAGCGTATTTCCCGCACCATGCTGTTGCCAATACCTGGCAACAGTGCCGTACGCCTCGCTGCCGTGCCGTGCCGGCCGGGGCGACGCCACCCGACGGTAGGGTCGTGCCATGACCGCACCCGCCCGCCTCTCCCCCGGTGACCCGGCGCCCGGGTTCAGCCTGCCCACCGACACCGGCGGGCAGCTCGCCCTGGCCGACCTGCGCGGTCGCAAGATCGTGCTGTACGCCTACCCCGCCGCGATGACTCCCGGCTGCACCAAGCAGGCCTGCGACTTCCGCGACTCGTTGGCCTCGTTGCAGGCCGCCGGATACGAGGTGGTGGGCATCTCACCGGACAAGCCGGAGAAGCTGGCGAAGTTCCGCGAGCGCGACGCGATCACCTTTCCGCTGGTCGCCGACACCGACAAAACCGTGCTGACCGCCTACGGCGCGTACGGCGAGAAGCAGATGTACGGCCGCACCGTCACCGGGGTGATCCGGTCCACCTTCGTCATCGACGAGGAGGGCCGCATCGAGCGGGCGCTCTACAACGTCAAGGCCACCGGCCACGTCGCCAAGCTGCGCCGCGACCTCGGCCTGGACTGAATCGTCGTACCGGTCGGCGCGACACGCGTCGGGCCGGTGGTGACGGAGGGAGGGCCGGGCTCGACACGGCCAGGTGTCGCTCTAGAATCACTCAGGCCGGCGGGAGTGGCGGAATCGGCAGACGCGATAGGTTTAGGTCCTATTGTCCGAAAGGATGTGGGGGTTCAAGTCCCCCCTCCCGCACCACTGGACGCTCCCCCGACAAGAGGGATCACAGCGCTGTCGGGCTCGTCACCATCACCGGCGACCGGGACAGTGACCGGGCGAGGATGACGGGCGTGAGTCTGCACTTCGTCCTCGACCCCGAACTGACCGCCGAGCTGCGCGAACGGATCGTCGCGCTCTGGGTCGACGTGACAAACGCCGGCGGCGCGGTCGGCTTCGTGGCACCGGTCACCGCCGCGGAGGTCCGCACCATCGCCGACCCGACGCTGGCCGACATCGCGGACGGGCCGGACCGGTTGCTGCTGGGCTACGACGGCGACCGGCTGGTCGCCATGGCGATCTTCACCGATCCCCGGTTCCACCTGAAGCCGCACCTGCGGGTGCTCACCCGGGTGATGGTGCATCCGGACACGCAGGGGCGTGGTTTCGGCGAGGCGCTGATGCGCGAGGCCGAACGGGTGGCTCGCCGCCTCGGGCTGGCGGCGCTGCACGTCACCGTGCGCGACGGGTTCGGGCTCGACCGTTTCTACCGGCGGCTCGGGTACCGGGAGGTCGGCCGCTGGCCCGCCGCGATCCGGGTCGCCCCCGGCGACGACCGCGACGAGATCCTGATGTGGCTCGGCGTGACGGAAGACCGGCAGGATCAAGGCACAACCGGCTGACTGGCCCCGGCGGACAGCTCCGGCGGCCGGCGGCCGGTCGACACTCCGGCCGCCAGGGGAAGCTCGGCCGGTCGCAGCGTCAGCCGCAGCCGGGCGAGGGCGCGGCGAGCGGTGCGGGCGCGAACGCGTCAACCGCGGTCGGCTCGACCGACGTGGTCGAACCGGTCGTCACTTCGGCCGACGGCGTCGGGCGGGCGGAGGCGCGGGTCGACGCGCTGACGGACGGCTTCGCACGCGCCGACGGTGATCCGGTGGCCGTGACGGACCCACGTGAGCTGCTCCCGTACATCCGAACGGAGCTGCGCTGCACCGTGCCCGGCGCCATCCTGACGCCCGTGGCGGTGACCCGGTGGCCACGGGTGTCGGTGACCCGGATCTGGTACGGACCGGGCCCGGCGCCGGAGTCGATCAGCCAGTAGTTGTAGCTCTCCCGAGCGGCCGCCCGCCACTGGCCCGAACCGCCCTGCCGCACCTCGACCGAGCGAAGGGGGTTGCCGTGGCCGGCCACCAGCACCGCGAACCACCACTGCGACGCGCCCTCCTTGATCCGGAAGGTGAGCGGACCGGACAGCGGCGGATCGACGACCAGTCGGTAGCTGACGTCGACGATGCCCTGCACCGGGTCCGCGATGCGGGCGAACGCCTCCCGGGACAGGTCGATGTGGCCAGGTCCGCACTCGGGGCACCGGTCCATCACCATGACCCGTACGGTGCCCTTCGGCCCGGTCACCTCCAGGTATCCGCCGCAGGCGGCACCGGCGGCGTACTCGTCGGTGCCGAGCGCCACGTAGAGCCGGTCGGCGGGGGCGGCCGGGTACGAGCAGTTCCCGCCGGCCCCACGCGAGTCGTAGAAGGTCGCCTTGCCCTTGTACTCGGGCCCGGCGACCGGCGGTGCCAGCAGCCCGCCGACGGCGCGGAGCGCGGCACAGGCGGGCGCGGCGCCCGAGCGCACCGCAAGGGTGACCCCGAGGAGTACGGCGAGGGCGGCGACGCTCCCACCGGCGAGCCAGCGGCCCAGACCAGGACGGGACGCAGGCATCCCAGGCTCGTCCGCGGCGGTGGTGGCGTCGATCATGAGGACCGATGCTGCCGGACCGGCGGGCTGGCGGACAAGCGAGCTAACTGAAAACTAAGTTTGGGCAACACCCACCCGCGGTTCCCGTAGCGAACCATGCCGGTGCGTTGGCCGGAAGGCCCGAACTCCGAATTGGACACTGATCACAAACGGGTTCTCGGCGGACCGCATCCCTGACACGGTGTGCATGGATGCGCATTCCGTAATCGACAGGAATGCCATCCACGCGGGGATGAGGGCGTGGGTGGCACATGACCGAACGGATGATCATTGTCTGCACACGCACGAGCAAGGCGGCCGGCAGGCGTTCTCGCCGCGGTACTGGCAGTCTCGACGGGCGCGCTCTTCGCACCCGGTCAGGCGGCGGCGGCCCCACCCGAGATCGCTGTTGAGGACGGCGCCACCCAACCGGTCTTCTCCCTGGCCAACGCGATAAACGAGACGGTGCATGTCGATTCGGACATGGACAGCGACGGTGACGGCCTGCTCGACACCATCACCGTCCAGCTGATCCGGCCGGCGGAGACGGCCAACGGCATGCAGGTCGCATCGATCGTCAAGGCAAGTCCGTACTGGACGGTCCAGAGCCCGGCGGCCCGCCGCAGCACGGTGACCGACCCGATCGGTGACCCGGCCGTTCACTGGAGCGGTTGGTTGGACGAGTACTTCGTACCGCGAGGCTACGCGGTGCTCGAGGTCGAGATCGCCGGTACGGGCACGTCCGACGGGTGCCTGTCGGTCGGTGGCGAGTCGGACGAGCGGAGCGTGGCCGCCGTCGTCGACTGGCTCAACGGCCGTACAACCGCCAGCTACGCCGACGGCACCGCTGCGGTCGCGTCGTGGAGCACCGGCAACGTAGGCATGTACGGGACCTCGTACGACGGCACCCTGGCCACGCAGGTGGCCGAGACGGGCATCGACGGGCTCAAGACGATCGTGCCGGTCAGCAGCATCTCCAGTTGGTACGACTACACCCGGGCCCAGGGCATCGGGTACCGCAGCTGGAGCGTCCGCTACATGGAGGGGTTCACCTCCCGCTGGGGCAACGACCAGTCCCTGGTGAACTGCACGGCCCAGTACCAGGCCATCGGTGACGGTGAGACGCTGGCCGAGTGGGACTACAGCCCGTTCTTCGCGGAACGTAACTACCGCAACGACGTGGATCAGGTCCAGGCATCGGTGTTCCTCGTGCACGGGCAGCGTGACGACAACGTCAAGACCACCCAGTGGGGCCGTTACTGGGACGAGTTGGTCACGCATGACGTCCCGCGCAAGGTGTACCTGCACGACGGAGAGCACGTCGACCCGTTCTACAGCGAGTCCAAGGACCCGGTCGGCCGGTGGATGGACTACTGGCTGTACGACATCGCCAACGGTGTGATGAACGAGCCGCAGGCCACCATCGCGCGACCGGACGGCACCCAGGTGAACGAGACCGGGTGGCCGCCGGCCGGCACCACGGACACGTCGCTGTACCTGGGCCCGGCCGGCAACGGGGGCGCCGGCAGCCTCACCACCACCGCGGGAGCGGGCAGCCAGCAGTTCACCAGCTCCGGCGCGGTGGCGGAGTCGACGATGGTGGCGAGCCCCGGCACCGTGCGGAGCTACCGGCTGGCGTATCTCGGGCCGACCCTCGCCTCGGAGAGCCGGCTCTCCGGCGCCGCCCGGATCGAGGTGACGTTCACCTCGGCCACCACGAGCACCCCGCTCACGGCTCTGCTCGTGCACTACACCGGCGGGTCGGTCACCCGCGTCGTGGCACGCGGCTCGCTCGATGCCAAGAACCGCCTGTCGCTGACCACCGGCACTCCCCTGACTCCGGGGCAACAGGCCACGGGCACCGTCCTGCTGGAGCCCAAGGACTACGTCTTCCCCGCAGGCAGCCAGATCGGTCTCATTCTCACCGGCAACCTGAACGCGTTCGTCCACTCGGACCCGCTGGCGGGCCAGCTGACGGTGGCGCTCGGGACCAGCCGGGCGATCCTGCCGCTGACCGTCGCGCCAGCCCCGTCCTGCGCCGACCCGGCGTGGAGCCCCGCCGCCGTCTACAACACCAACGACGTGGTGTCGCACAACGGCCACCGCTGGCGTGCCCAGTGGTGGACGCAGAACCAGGAGCCGGGCACCACCGGTCAGTACGGCGTCTGGGTTGACCTAGGAGCCTGCTGACCTTCTCACCCCGAGGGCCCGCGCCGAAGACCGGCGCGGGCCCGACGGTCGTGTCGGCGGGTACCGCAGCCTGCTGGTGCTGCGAAAGGGCCCTGGATTACGCGTGGCGAGGGTGGCCACGGCCCCGCCGGCCAGCCAACGACGCAGCGCGGGACGCTGAGCCGGTGTCCGGCCGGCGGGGCCGCCGATTCCGTCGGTCACGTGCAGCCATGCTGCCGGAGACTCGACCGCCCGGACAAGCGAGCTAAGCGAAAGCTAAGACGGGATCCATCTCGGCTGGCCGGTGGTGACCAGCCGGCGCAGCGGCTCCACGGCGTCCGGGTGGCTGCGCAGCGCGTCCTCGATCCGGACCCGCCACACGCCGGCCTCCACCAGGTCACGGCCGTCGTCGGGAGCCGAGCGCAGCCGGTCCCGCGTCTCCCGCAGCGACTGTGCCATCCCCTCGCCCAGCAGGCGTACCACCTCACCGGCGATGCTGCGGAAGCGCTCATCGTCGGGTACCGCCCCGACCAGCGTCCGGGCCACGTCCCACGCCACCCGGGGATGATGGATCACCGACATCTCAGACTCCTTGGTCGAGGTCCCCTTCGGCCATCATCGATCCGCCGGCCGCCCGGCGGCAAGAGCTGTCCGCCGGTCGTCGCCGGGCCGTGTCCACCTGGTCAGTCGGCCAGTTCCACCGGATCGCCGAGCTTCACCTCACCCGCCTCCAACGGCACCAGGTTGAGTCCGAAGAGGACCTTACGATCGATGTTGCGGTGCCGGGCGAGGGTTCGCAGCGGCTCCCGGCCGCGTACCCCGGTCTCCTGGTCGGTGGTGATGACCAGACAGCGGGCCGACGGTTCGGCGGCGCGGAAGCGGACGGCTCCGATGCGCAGCCCGCGCCCGGCCCACTCGTCCTCCGCCCAGGCGGGGGCACCGTCGACCACCAGGTTGGGCCGGAAGCGGGTCATCGGCACCGGCTGCGCACCGCCCGCGGCGAGCCAGTCGCCGAGCGCGGCCAGCGACGCCGTGCTGGCCAGCAGCACCGGGTACGCGTCGGCGAAGCTGACCTGGTCGCCGGGGTCGTACTTCCGGTCGCCCGGCGGGATGTGCCGGGCCGGTCGGGCCAGCCGGACCAGCCGGACCGGCCGGTCGAGCAGCGCGCCGAACCAGGCGTCGGCGGCCGGCCCGGCGGGCAGCGCTTCGACCGTCAGCACCCGCCAGCGGAAGGTCCGCACCGGTACCGGCGTGACGTCGGTCGGTTCGGGCACCACCAGGTCGGGGTGGCCGTCGGCGCGCAGCAGCAGCCCGTCGGGGCCGGGCCGGGCGTGCACCCGGACCAGCGACGTGGCCTCACGCTGGGTGACGCCGACCCCCTCGGCGTCGACAAGCATCCACCGTCGGTCGTCGCCCAACCCCCACGGTCGTACGGCGGCCGCGCCGTGGACGAGACCACGGCAGCCCTTGACCGGATAGGTGGTGATCCCGCTCAGCCGCACCTGGCTACCATGCCACGCCGATGCCGTCGCCCGGGTACCAGTGGTTCGCCGGCGTCTCCCGGTAGGCGAGGAACCGCCGCCCGGTGCGTTCGGCGTGCTCGGCCAGCACGTTCGTGTGGGTGACGTTGTCGGTGAGCAGCATCGCGCCCGGGGCCAGCTTCGGCTCGACGGCGGCGAACTCACGCCGCTCGTAGGCGCGGCTGTGGTCGCTGTCGTGCAGGAACAGGTCGACTGGCCGGTCCAGCGCCGTGATCGACTCGACCGAGTCGCCGATCACCAGGTCGATCACCTCCGACCAGGGTGCGGTGCGGGCGAGGTAGCCGGCCTCGGGGTTGATGTCGATGGAACTGACCCGGCCGGGATGTCCCTCGGCGGCGTTGCGCAGCAGCGCGGCGGCCAGTACGCAACTGCCCAGCCCCTTGTCGACGCCGGTCTCGACGATGTGCTTCGGTCGCTTGGCCCGGACCATCGCGTACCAGCCGATGCGGCGGGCGTAGCGGACCTGCTTGTCGGCCAGACCGCGACGGGCGGCGCCCGCGATGGCGGAGCTGATGTGCTGCCGCAGCGCGTCATCGGCTTCAATCTCGGCGAGGTACTTGCGGACCTGCTTGACCGGCAGTTCGCAGACGACGCTGACGAACCAGGCGAGATGGTGGCGACTGAGCTTTGTCAGCTCGTACGTGTAGTTGTGATGCTCCCGCGAGGCGACCAGCCAGCGGGCTGAGGTGCGCAGCACCTTCGCGTCGTGCCGCGCGACGGCGACCAGGCGTTTCGGAAAGGCGGCGACGGGGGCGAGGCGGGTACGGGCGATCGCCCGGCGCAGCTTGACGGCATCCACCGCTGCGTTCTACCAGACGTACGGAAACAGCGAAGTAACAATGCCCGCTTCAATG
Source organism: Micromonospora sp. NPDC000442 (assembly GCF_042898635.1). Lineage (NCBI taxonomy): Bacteria > Bacillati > Actinomycetota > Actinomycetes > Micromonosporales > Micromonosporaceae > Micromonospora > Micromonospora sp. NPDC000442. The sequence goes on from NZ_JBIAYZ010000025.1 coordinate 39,654, forward strand.
GGCTGGACAGGGGCACACAGCCGGAACATGGAGTCAGTAGCATCACCGCCATGTCGAGTGGTGAGCAGGTGGGGACCATCGCCCCGGAGCAGACCCTGCCGACGGGGGACACCGACGGTTCGGAGACGACGGGCGGGTCGGTTGACAAGCCTCGCCGACGTTGGCTGCGGATCACGCTGATCGTGCTGCTGGTGCTGTCGTTGCTCGGCGTGGGTGGCGTGGTGGCGAGCGGCTTCTACCTCAAGTCCGTCGAGTCCGACATCGAGCGGGTCGACGCGTTCGACAACGTGCCCGAGGAGACCCGACCCGAGGTGGTCGCCGCGGATGCCCGCAACATACTCATTCTCGGAAGCGACTCACGCGACCCGGAGAACCCGGGCGGCTCCCGGACCGACACCATCATTCTCGCGCACCTGCCCAAGGGCCGCGCCAGCGCCCAGCTCATCTCGATCCCCCGCGACACCTGGGTCGCCGTGCCTCGCTCGAAGGAGGGTCGCGGCGGTCGCGACGCGAAGATCAATGCCGCGTACGCCTGGGGCGGCGTGCCGCTGATGGTGCAGACCGTGGAGAACTTCACCAAGGTCCGGATCGATCACGTGGTCATGGTGGACTTCGCGGGATTCAAGGACATCATCGACGCCCTCGGCGGCATCGAGGTGGAATCGGAGAAGCGGTTCACCTCCATCCATCCGCCGCACCGCACCTTCGAGGCCGGTCTGCAGACGATGGATGGCGCGGCCGCGCTCGACTTCTCCCGGCAGCGCAAGCAGTTCGCCGACGGCGACTTCACCCGGATCAAGCACCAGCAGCAAGTGATCAAGGCCATCCTGAACAAGGCCACCTCGGGCGGCATCCTCACCAATCCGGCCCGGTTGAATTCGTTCCTCCAGGCCACGTCCGGCTCGCTCTCGGTTGACAAGGACCTGTCCCTGCTGGACATGGCCACCGAGAACCGCAAGCTACGCGGTGGCAATCTCCTCTTCCTGACCAGCCCGACCAAGGGCACGGGACGGGTCGGCTCGGAGAGCGTCGTGTTCGCCGACGACGAGCGGGTCGGTCCGTTCTATGAGGCGGTTCGCCGGGACGCGGTCAAGGAGATCATCAGCAACGCCGGCAAGAAGTGACCGATGGGGTGGCGCCCTGGACGCCCAGGTGCCACCCCATTGACATTGTGCTTTCGGGTAGGCGTCAGTACGCGCCCCGCCGGTCCAGGACCACCCGAACCGTGCGCCAGAGGATGCCGAGGTCGTAGACCAACGACCAGTTGTCGACGTAGTGCAAGTCAAGCCGGACGGCGTCCTCCCAGGTGAGGTCCGACCGGCCGGAGATCTGCCAGAGCCCGGTGATGCCGGGACGCACCAGGAGCCGACGACGGACATCGCCACGGTAGTCGTCGTCCTCGGTGGGCAGCGGACGCGGACCGACCAGGGACATCTGCCCCACCAACACGTTGATCAACTGTGGCAGCTCGTCGAGCGACAGTGCACGCAGATGACGGCCGATCGGAGTGACCCGCGGATCGTTCTTCATCTTGAACAGGAGGCCGTCGCTCTCGTTGTGCGCTCGCAGTGCCTCCAGCCGCTGCTCCGCGTCCGTATACATGGTGCGGAACTTCCACACCTTGAACGCCTTGCCCTGGTGGCCGATCCGGGACTGCCGAAACATCACCGGGCCCGGGTCGGTGAACTTGATGGCAAGTGCGATACCGACAAGCGCCGGACTCAACACGATCAACCCGAACAGCGCGGCGATCCGGTCGATCAGGCTCTTGGCCAGCAGCGACAGACCGGAGATCGTCGGTTCCTCGACGTTGAGCAGCGGCAGGCCCTCGATCGGGCGGACGTGGATTCGCGGGCCGGTGACGTCGGTGACCTGCGGCACCACCACGAGGTCCAGGCCCGTGCCCTCCAGTTGCCAGGCCAGCTTGCGCAGCTCGTACGACTCCAGGCTGGCCGGGCCACAGACCGCGATCGTGTCGGCGCCCAACTGCTGCACCAACGGCACCAGGTCCCAGCCGAGGTAGACCGGGACCGGAGCCTGCACCCGCTCGCGCGTACCGGGATGCTTGGGCAGGTGGATGGCGATGGGGCGCAGTCCCGCGCCGGAGTTGCGGGTCACCACCTCGTGCACCGCCAGCGCGTCGGAGAGCCGACCCACCAGCAGCACCTTCTGCGACGCTCGCTGGCTGACCCGCCGGATCCGGCGCAGCACCACCCGAGCGACAAAGCGGAAGAAGACGGTGTACACCAGCAGGCCGATGATGATGGCGGCGACCGTTGCCCGGGAGAGGTCCTTCTTCAACCCCAGCGCGAGGAAGGAGACCGCGGCGGCCATCGCCACGTTGGCTCGTACCACCCGCTTGAGTTCTTCCGTGCCACGACCGAGCGCCCGTCGGTCGTACGCGCCGGCACCGGCGAGGATGGTCATCCACATCAGCGGCACGACGACGTTTGCCACCAGTGCGAAGGTGCTCACCGCCCCACCGAGCATCCGCTCGTCCCAGAATCCCGCGTCCGCGTCGTCGAACACCGTGACGACCGTGCGGCTGGCGGCCAACGCGGCGAGGAAGTCCAGCAGGATCAGGCAGGTCATGTAGCGCCGTCGCCACTTCGCCCGGGGGGCGACCGGACGACCGAAGACCGACCGGGGCATCCCGTTCGACGGCGGCGTGATGACCCCTAGATCCGGGTCGAAGCGAGGCGCACGCTGGGACGCTACGGTCGCCAGGAACTGAGTCTGCACGGACACGATCTTCCTTTCACTTCGCCCCCGTAGGAAATCGCGAGATGCACCTTATGCGCTGACCGGATGCCTGCCTAGTGGCGAATCGGCTCGAACTGATCGGCAAGATCAGCTCGGCGTTTCATCCGCGTGAGTCCGCAACTCATGCAGCAAAAGGTCGCGCGCTGGTTTCGCCCGCATGTCCTTGTCGTAGAGACAGGCCGCGCCGTACCCGGGGTAGTGCGCCGAGATCCAGCTGCTGGCGTCGGTGAACCCCCACACGGTGAACGACTCGCAGGTCGACACGGCAAGGCACGCTCTGAGCATGTGCTGGTAGAGCAGGGCCTGATCGAGGAGCATTTCGGGCTTGGCTGGTAGCGCGAGGCGTACGTCCAGCTCGGTGACCGCAACCGAGACACCCAGAGCGGCGAACCGTCGCATGTTCCCGATCGGGTCCTCGGGGACGGCATCCAGGCGAAGGTGGGCCTGGAAGCCCACTCCGTGCACCGGTACCCCATCGGCCCTCAGCCCGCGGACCAGCTTGAACAGTCCGTTTGCCTTCTTGGTGCGCCCTTCCACGCCGTACTCGTTGATGAACAGGCGAGCGTCGGGGTCTGCCTCGTGCGCCCAACGGAACGCGTCGGCGATGTAGCTCGGCCCGAGCCGTCGCAGCCACATGGAGTCGCGCAGGCTCCCGTCCTCCGCGAGCACCTCGTTGACCACGTCCCAGGCCCACACCTGGCCGCGATAGCGGGTCACCGTCGTCACGACGTGCTGCCGAAGTGCCGCCCTGAGCCGCTCGGCGGACCACGCCTCCGACACCCATGGCGGAACGCTGCTGTGCCACACCAACGTGTGTCCGTACACCGCCTGGCCGTTCTCCTGCGCGAAGGAGATCAGGCGGTCGCTCGCCGTCCAGTCGTACGCGCCCGGCGTCGGCTCCAGGTTGGCCCACTTCATCGCGTTCTCTGCGGTGATGGCATTGAAGTCCGCCGCGAGCGTGGCGCGGTACCGGGGATCCGCATCGAGCAACGCACCGTCGGCCGCTGCTCCGATCCGCACGTTTTCGGGCATCAGGCCGCGCAACGTGAGGGCCGGAGCATCCTGGCCGGACGGAGGATCGGCCTGCCCCACGTCCCGGTCCCAACCCACATATGCTGCACAGGCGACGAGGAACAGTGCCATTACCGTCAGCCCCGCTGTGGCCCATCTGCCGATCCGTCGGACGGTCGGCACAGCGGTCGGTGCGGCGGATCGCGGCAGCTTCGGCGACCAGGCCGAGCGCGCGGCACCCGTTGTCACGGTGCGGGAGCTGACCTCTTCGGCCATTACCATCCTCAGACGAAGGTAGCGACGCCAGTGACGAGGCCCAACTGATGCGTCTGAAGGATATTACGGGGTGGCGGGGCGGTGCCGTCCGGTTGGCGCCAGCGGGGCGGGATCAGGTCGGTACGATCCCTGACCGCTACACGCGACGCCGTCACCAGGTGGTGGCCCTCTCGACGAATCGGGTGAACTCACAGTGACCCACGGCAGGCAAACCGCTGGCGGATCCGTCGGCGCGCCACCCATGCCGAGCCAGCTGGCTTCCTCGCCTGCCGAGCAGGCCGAGCAGGCCGAGCCCGTCGTGGCCGGACCATCCTCCGGTCGCGCCGGTTCGGCCATCGTCCGGGCTGGTGCCCTGTCCATGCTCGCGCTGATGGCCGTCGGCGGCACGCGACTCGTGCATGGTTCGCTGACCAGTCACTCAACCGACCGAACCACCTATGGTCTGGTCGGCATCATGCTCGCGGCGAGCATGGTCGCAAGCCTCGTGTTGCCCGGCGGAGTGTCCAGTGGTCTGTCGAAGTTCGTCGCCTTCCATCGTGGAGCCGGCGACGTGGCTGGCGCGTGGGCGGTGCACCGTTTTCTCTACCGGCTCGGGCTGGTCGCGTCGCTGGTGCTCGGTGCGGCGACGACGATCGCGGTGAATGCGTTCCACCCGTTGAAGCCGTGGGACCTGGCCTCCCTAGCGCTGCTAACCATCACCTATTCGCTGTACACCCTGGACAAGGCTGCCCTGTACGGGCACGGCCTGGTCGCCAGGTACGCGCGCATTGAGGTGGGCACCTCCCTGCTCGCCGTCGCAAGCACCGTGGCCGTCGTCGTCACCGCCAGGACGACCTACCTGCTTCCGCTCTGCCTGGGGTACGGGCTTTTCGTCGTGCTGAGCCGCTGGCAACTGCGTCTGCACCGGCGTCGGGAGGTGGTGCCCACCGGTGGCCGCTTCCACCGGCGGGAGATCGTCACCTTCACCGTGCTCGCCAGCATCGGGACCCTCGCCAGCGCTGGCTTCCTTCAAGGCACCCAGTTGCTCGCCGGACAGTTCGTCACTCCGGCGGAGGTCGCCTACCTGGTTGCCGCGATCGCCCTGACAGCTCCTCTCTATTTCCTTCCCCGGGCACTGGCCCTCGCGCTGTTCCCGGCCATGGCCAGTGCCCAAGGTGCGGGCGACACCGGCGCGGTGCGACGCCAGGTCGACGCGGCGACCCGAGCACTGGCCGTGACGATGACGCCGCTCTTTCTGGCCGGACTGATGGCCGCCCCGCTCATCCTCACCCTCTTCGGCGGCAGTGCGTACGCCGATGGTGCCCAGGTTCTCCGGGTCATGCTCTGTGCCTCGTTCATCGGCATCCTTCAGGTGCCATCGGTAAACGCGCTCGCCAGCGATGCCGCCGCCCGTACCCGGATCCCAGTCGCCTCCGCGGTGGTCGGATGCGTGACCGGCCTGGCTGTGGCCGCCTGGACCGCACCGACGTTGGGCGCGACCGGGATCGCCGTCGGTTACCTGGTGGGCACGACGGTCACCGCGGCGATCCCCGTGATCGCGGTCCAGCGTCTGCACCGGCTCCAATGGGGCCCGATCCTGGTGCGTTGTGTCGGGCTGCTGACGGGTGGGGCGCTCCTGGCGCATTCCGACCTCATGCGGACCTGGACCTGGTCTGCTGCCGCGATCAGTGTCGGCGTGCTGACAGTGGCAGCTGCGGTGCTGCGGTCCGACCTCCGCGCACTGCTCGGAGTTCTTCAGGCGCGCCGGCGTTCCGCGACGGAAGCCGGCTGAATCGCTTCATGTCACGAGGGGAAGCAGTGAACAACGCACACCAGCACGGGACCACCGACCGTGCGCTCCGGATTTTGGCGGTCACCAACCTCTGGCCGGAGGATGGAAGTTACCGGGGCATCTTCGTACAACGTCAGGTCGCGGCATTGCGCAGCCGCGGGCATCACGTCGATGTGGAAGTCGTCGCCCAGTCGCGCGGCAAGTGGGACTACCTCACGGCGGCACCCAGGGTACGTCGGCGGGCGCGGACGGGAGGCTACGACGTCGTCCATGTGCACTACGGCATGACCGCGCCCGCTACCCGATTCGCCGGTCACCCGGTCCGCGTGCTCTCGCTCTACGGCAGCGACATCAACGTTCCCCGCCAGCGATTCATGACGCGGCTGGGTTGGGGCGGCAGCCGGGCACGGATCTACGTGTCTCGGCGGCTCGCCGAGACCGCGCGGGATCCGGCTGGTCACGTCGTCGCCAACGGCGTCGACTTTCGGCTGTTCCAGCCGGGTGATCGGAGCGCCGCCCGGCAGGCACTCGGCATCTCGGGCACCGACCGAGTGGTCCTGTTCGGCGCCGATCCGAGCAGGCCGGTCAAGGGCTATGACCTGTTCCATGAGGTCGTGACCCGCTTGAGGCAGCGGGATCCGTCGGTACGTGAGCTGATCCTCTCCACACCCGGCCAACCCGAAGCCGATCTGGTCCGCAAGTACGACGCTGCCGACGTGTTGCTGTTCACCTCCCGCCCGGGTAGCGAGGGTTCTCCGACCGTCGTCAAGGAGGCAGCGGCGATGGGCCTTCCGGTCGTTTCGGTGGATGTCGGCGATGTCCAGGAGGTCCTGTCCGGGGTACGGCCCGGGGCCGTGGTCCGATTCCCCTCCGGCGGGGTGACCGGTCCGGAACGGTCCAGCCTGGTCGAGAACCTGGCCGACCGGGTGACCGAGGTACTGGACGCCGGCTCCCGGGCCGACGGCCGTGAGCAGAACGCTTGGTTGGACGAGCACCTTGTCGCCGACCGGATCACCGAGATCTACCACGATTTGTTGAAATCATGACCACGACGCTGGTCACCGGATCACATGGATGGGTCGGTCACCATCTGCGCCGGCAGCTTGTCGCCCGTGGGCACAACGTCGTCGGCGTGGGACGCCGGCAGCGGACGGTACCGGCGGGCGAACGGTACCTCCAGCTCAACCTGAGGGATGCGCCAGCGGTCGCGGCAGCGGTCGATGCGATTCGACCGACTGTCGTCCTGCATCTGGCCGCGACCGTTCCTCAGCGGAACGGCTCCCTGACGGACGTCGTCGCGGACGCCGTGGAGTCGACGTACAACCTCTGCCGGGCACTGCGCACCGCCGACGTCGGGACGCCGCCGCACCTGGTGCTGGCCGGGTCGGCGGCACAGTACGGTGGCGTGCCGTCGGCCGAGAACCCGATCAGCGAAGATACGCTGCCCCGCCCGTTGAATACCTACGGGCATGCCAAGGCGGCTGCGGAATCACTTGCGCTCGCTATGGCTGCGGATGGCCGGCTCCGAGTCACAGTGGCTCGCCCCTTCAACCATGTCGGTCCAGGCGAGAGCAGTGCGACGTTGGCAGGTGCCCTGGCCAGCCGGATCGCCGCCGTTCTCGCCGGCCGCAGTGATCGGGTCCAGGTGGCGGACCTCGATGCGGTGCGGGACTTCACCGATGTCCGGGATGTCGCGCGAGCGTACGTGGAACTGGCTGAGATCAGCCAGGCCGAAGATATCTACAATGTCTGCTCGGGTTCCGGGGTGACCGTCCGTACCGTGCTGGAGACACTGCTCGACCTCGCCAATCTGGACCACCGCGTCGTGGAACTCATCGAGGGTCGAAGCGCCATCCGGTTCCAGGTGGGCTCGGCGGAGCGGCTCGCAGCCCGGACGGGTTGGAAGGCCGAGATACCGCTGCGGGAGAGTCTCCGCGAGTTGCTCACCGAACTGACCGACCGCCCGGCCCACGACTGACCAGGAAGGCAACGCATGACCGCGTCGACGAAAGACCAGGAATGGGCGGGGCGTCGCATCCTCGTCACGGGTGCTGGTGGGTTCATCGGCTCCCATCTGACCGAGCGGCTGGTCCGCGCCGGTGCGGAAGTACGGGCCATGGTGCGCTACACCGGACGGTCCGACATCGGCATGCTCCGCGACGTGGATCCGCACGTACTCCGCGCGGTCGAGATCGTGCACTCGGACATCACTGACCCCTTCGCGGTGCGCCGCAGCATGGACGGGTGCGACGCGGTCTTCCATCTCGCAGCTCTGATCGCCATCCCCTACAGCTATGTCGCCCCCGCCTCGTACGTCGCAACCAACGTCACCGGCACTCTGAACGTCTTGGAAGCTGCGCGTGACCTGGGGACCCGCCGCATCGTGCACACCTCCACCTCGGAGACCTACGGCACGGCCCGATACACGCCGATTGACGAGAATCATCCGCTCCAGCCCCAGTCCCCCTACTCGGCCTCGAAAATCGGCGCGGACGCGACGGCCGAGTCGTTTCACCGCTCGTTCGATGTACCGGTGGCAACCATCCGCCCCTTCAACACATACGGTCCGCGGCAGAGCGCCCGCGCCGTCATTCCGACGATCGCCGCGCAGGTGGTCGCTGGCCGAGACAAGATCGCATTGGGTGACCTACGCCCGGTACGCGACCTCACCCATGTCTCGGACACGGTAAACGGATTCCTCGCGGTCGCCTCCTCGGATGCCTGCGTCGGCCAGGTGACGAACATCGGGAACGGCCGGGGTATCTCCATCGGCGATCTTGCCCGGCTGATCGGAGAAATCGCCGGACGGCCGGAGATCGAGGTGGTGGCGGACGACAAGCGGCTACGTCCGCCGCAGAGCGAGGTGTTCGAACTGGTCGCGGCGACCGACCGGGCGCGGGAGCGATGTGGGTGGCAACCGACAGTCGGTCTTCGAGCAGGTCTGGCGGACGTCATCGAGTACGTCCGGGCCCATCTGGACCGCTTCGACGTGGACCGGTACGCGGTATGAGGGCCGTGATCCTGGCCGGTGGACGGGGAACTCGGCTCCGCCCCTTCACCACCAGTTTCCCCAAGCCGCTGATGCCGGTTGGTGACCTCCCCATCCTGGAGATCCTGCTCCGACAATTGAAGGCGCACGGCGTTGACGAGGTGACGCTGCTTACCGGCCACCTGGCCTACCTGTTGGAGGGCTACTTCGAAGATGGGCGTCGGTGGGGTATCAACATCGACTACGTGCGGGAGGATCAGCCGCTGGGCACTGCAGGGCCGTTACGGCAGCTCGCTGATCAGTTGACCGACGATTTCTTCGTCATGAACGGCGATCTGCTGACCGACCTCGACTTCACCGCGTTGATGGCGCAGCACCGGGCCGGCAGCGCCACAGTGACCGTAAGCGTCCACACCCGGGCGGAGAAGATCGACTTGGGGGTACTCAAGATCGACGCTTCTGGCGATCTCGTGGGATACGAGGAGAAGCCGACGTTGAAACTGGACGTGTCAATGGGTGCCTATGCCATGTCACCTGCCGCCCTGGCCAACATTCCCGCAGGCCCGTACGACATGCCCCAACTCATCCTTGATCTACTGGCCAAAGGCCAACGGATCCGGAGCTGGCGACACCAGGGGTTCTGGCTCGACATCGGTCGCGTGGACGACTACAGCCTGGCCAACAAGATGTTCACCGAGAACCCGAGCGGTTTCCTCCCCCAGGCGTGACCGGGTAGCGGTCGAGCCGTCGCCCTGGCGGCGCCGGCTCGACTTCCCTATCGGCCGAGTGACGAGACCAGCCACTTGCCGATCTCGCTGCCCGCGCGGATCGCCTTGATCCCGAGGGCCAGACCCGGCACCTTCGGTCGGCGGTAACGGTCGATGAGGTCGAACCAGACCATCAGGCCGGTGAAACGTCGACGGCTGATACTGCCCGGGTGCCGGTGGAACCGCACGACCGGATGCGGAAGGTGCCGGGGCTGGACGCCACTGGTGAGCGCACGCAGGACGAGCTCGACATCGACCTTGATGGGCAACTGCTCGTCGTACCCACCCAGCTGTACCAACAGCTCCCGCTCGATCGACATCCCGGAGTGCTTGAAGGGCAGCCTCGGCCGAGCCAGCACGGACCAGAGCATCTGACGGCTGCTGGTGTACGTGGGCAGGTTAATCCTCTTCGCCGATTCCCCGACGAATTCCTCGTAGTCCGTGTAAATCCAGGAGGCGCCGGTGGCGGCGACGAACTCCTGGATCCGTGCCAACCCATCCCCGGCCAGTTCGTCGTCCGAGTCGAGGACCGTGATCCATCTTCCACGAGCGATCCGCAACGCATTGTTGCGCGCGGCGCTGATCCCCAGTGGCTTCTGACGAACCAGCCGGATGCGCTGGTCGGCCAGAAGTTCCGCCTCGGCAAGGCACTGTTGGACCGGCACGGCCGAGCCGTCGTCGACCACCACCACCTCGAAGTCGCCGAAGCTGCCCGCGAGCACGCTTCGGATCGACTTGACGACGAGATCCGGCCGGTCTCTTACCGCGATGCACACAGAGATCGCAGGTTTGACTTCGCGCACGGGTTCCATGAAGCCGACGGTCGGTGCATCGACAGCCGGCATGCTCTTACGCACGCCTACCTCACCCATGTCGCACTCCACCCCCGTGTTGGTCACTCGCTCCCGGCGCATCGGCGACCTGCTACGAGTGGCCGCAACGTCGACAGGTTCCGGCGGCAGATGGCAGTTTAGCGATCGGCGATACCCCACACCACTACCTAAAGTGGATGGGGGTCAACCGAACGTCCGATTCACGCCCTCTGCACCGAAGTCAGTCGACCGACGTACCTGCCGCGACTGGGCGAGAATCTCGTCGGTGGAGAGGATCTGCGTGTCGGCCTCCTCGCCGTTGCGGGCGGCCGGTAGCGGGGACGGCACCCCGGTGGCCCTGGTAGTGACCGCCGTGTCTCCGGGCTGACGGGTCGCCCACCAGCCCACCGCGACGATCGCCCAAAGCAGCGGCGGCAGTAACGGGTCCTCCATCGACGGCGAGAGGAATCCGACGACACATGCGAACACGATCGCGGCGATGCCCCAGATCGTGGCCTGAGGGCTCGCCCGTCTGGAGCGTCGATCGTGTCGGGCTCGGTGCACCAACGGCCGGGCGACCGCAGCCAGCCAGACGAGGTAGACGACAAGCCCGAGCAGGCCCACCTCCATGACGAGGTGAAGCCAGAAGGAATCGACCTGGACAGCCTGGAAGCCGTACCGGTTGAATCCCTCCGGGCCGAACTTTGGATTCTTGTGCCAGTTGGGGTTGTCCTTCTCGGCCACGATGCCACCGAACTGGCCGATGCCGAAGCCAAGGATCGGCTGGCGCGGCAGGATCCGCGCCGCCTGCTGAAGGTAGAGGACCCGGATCTCGCGTACGGGTGCTGGCGACGGGGCGGCCGAGGACGGTTTCGCCGACGTGGTCGCTTGCGGCGTTCCCTGGCTCGCCTGGGACGTAGCCGTGGGTCGTGCGGACGGGTTGGTCGCACGTGGCGACGGCTCGGCAGATGGGGTCGCCTCGGCGTCACCCGGTCGACTGGATGGTTTTACATTGGACGGCACGGACGGAGTGGCCGTGGCAGCCGGCGGCGTGACCCTTTCCGGCTCGCTACCGGCTGGGTTCCGAAATCCGGTCAGGGTGTTCTCCAACCGGCGCTCCCACTCCGCGCGGTTGTCCGGACGGACAGCGATCTGCGCGACGGTGCACAGCACCACGATGAGACAGACGCCAAGGACCCGTCGTGCGCTTCCTCGCACCAACACCGCGATCAACAGCCCCGCGGCCAGCACGCCCAGCAGGGACTCGCGGGACTGGGTCGCGGACATGGCGAGTGCCGCCACTGAGGCGACGATCCACCAACTGCGGCCGACCCGGCCACTCACCGCGACCCAGGCGATGAAGCCCAGCAGAGCGAGCCCGAGGAGATGCCCGAGGTGGTTGGGGTGGGGCTGCAGCCCTTGCGCCCGACTCTGGTCGGCCCAGGTGAGATCGACCCAACCGAGCGCGGTGTACGCCGGATGACCGATCACCATCTGGACGAGGGCGAGCACCACGTTGACGCCCAGCACAACGGCCACCGGAATCAGCATCCGGCGAACCAGGACCCAGTTCAGATCGGCGGCCCGTAACGCGTAGAAGACGATGACGCCACGGAAATAGACGAAGAGCGCCTCCCCCATCAGGGTCATCGACGAGTCATTGACCACACCGGCGAGCAACATCACCAGACCCAGCACGACCAGGGCAAGATCGGCGAAGGTGCGGAAGCGTTGCCATAGTCGGTCGAGGAGGACCTTCGTCACCGTCACCGCTGCGAGGCCGAGATACAACCCCGTCTTGACGTGCTTCGGCCACTGGGCCGCATTCTCCAGGTTCGCCCGAGGGTCCTCGCTGCTCGGACCGGTGAGCACCTGAGCCCAGGTCTCGACCAGTACGTGCACCAGCAGCACACCGACCAGGACGACGATGGCGGTGGTGAGGATCCGGGAGGCCCGGCGTGCCGGGACGGTGCCCGCGTCCGGCACCGCAACGGGAGACGCGCTGGGCATCAGTTCGACCTCCGACGCGCCATCAGCACCACGAGGATGATCAGCGCGACAAGGACGGCCGCACCGGCGGACACGAGCAGCACCGTGATCCAGGACGACCCGCCTGTCGGGGTGCCCTGGTTCTGCTGTCGTTCGATGGCGTTCTGCCGGTACGCCTGGGCAAGGAGATTGCCGGGGGACGACTCGGCGACCCGCTCGAGCTCAGCGATCGCGGTGCCGTCGTCACCAGCGAAGTAGGAGTCCAGAGCGTTTCGGTACAGCTTGTCGGTGTCACCGAGCGTGTTCTCGACGCCCGCCTCGTCCAGCAGGCCGCTGACCGTGGATGCGGGCAACAGCACCCGGTTGGCCCGGTCCGGGCGAGCATGATCCTGGTCGACCATCGCGGCGATCCGACCGCTGGGGTCAAGGGCGACGCCGCCGTGGGAGGCGCTGCCGAGGTCCTCGCTGATCCGGTGGATCGACACTGGCCCCCGCCGCCCCGACCCACTGATCGTCACCAGTTTCGACTGCGGTCGGTAGGTCGCAGTGCGGAACTCCGAGTCAGTGGTGGCGAACCCGATGATGAGCACCGTGCCGCCCTCCTCGAGCCCGGCCGACGGGTTGAGTTCCACCGCAGGCAGGTTGTCCTGGGTGAGCTTGATGAGTGCGGTGTTGCCCGCCTCGGCAGGCAGGGTGCGAACAACCTCGACCGGAATGGCCGGTGAGGTTGTCTGATTGCCGGTGGCGGTATTGAGCTGCGCGAAAACCTCGCCAGCCGGTGGGCTGTCCGGTTCGATTCCGGTGAATCGGACCTTGGGCAGGTTGGTCTGCACGTAGCCCGGGACCTCCGCATCCGTCAACTCCCGCTCGCGTACGAGCATTCGGGCCACCGCATCGAGGGCGATCTGTCTGGCGTTCTCCTCGGTCGGCTGCACGCAGGACGTGCTGGTGAGGGCATGTCCGTCCGGGTTGACCACGAAGGCACTGCACCGCCGGGTGAAAATGATGGGCGTGCTACGAACGGGGACGTTCGTGCTGGCGTCCCGCACGTAGCCGGTGAAGACCGCCTCCACGAAGACGAGCGACGGGGCGGCTGCGGCCAGTGCTCGTTCCTCCGAGCTGAACGGGACCGCCTGCGCCCACGGCCGCAAACCCGGCTCGACCTGGGCTCCGCTGGGAAACGCCGAGGGACCGGCCGCCGGTGGACTCGACGGCGGCTCGGAGTCGTCACCGGCAAGCGCCCAGACGGCGACACCCGAGCCGAGCGCCACCACCAGTACGAGGCTGGCCAGCGAAACCCAGAGTCCGGTTCGCCGCTTTGATGGCGTCGAGGGCTGGATGCGGCGGGCCGGCGCGGTGAACGGGTCATAGCCCCGTTCGTCGACGGACGGACCAGAGCTGGGGGAGGTTGGCGCGCCGGAAATCGGGGCCGAGTAGGCGGGCTGCGTCGGAACCGGGCTCACCGGCTGAGGCGCACCGGACACCGGCTGCGGCGCACCGGACACGGACTGCGGCAAACCCGAAACCGGCTGCGGCGGACCGGACACGGGAGGGGCAGACGTGGGCACGGGCTGGTAGTCGACGCCGAGGGCTCGGAACAACTGCTCCGCCGCCGGGCCAGCCTCGGCGGAGTAGGCGACCCAGGGTGCGGGCGCGGAGAAGTCCGCGTACGCGAAGGGGGCATTACCTGGTGCTTGAGCGAGACTGTTGGCGGTGCCGGCGAACGCTTCACGCCAGCCTGCGGTGGCGGCCACGGTGGCGTCCAGCACGGCCACCGTGACGAAGCGACCCTGCCCGTCCACGGCCGCCCACGCTTTACCGACCGGCGACCCGCCCAGCAGGTGGGTGTACCGGTAGGGGCCGTCCGGCTGCATGGCAACTCCTCTACTCGACCGCGGTGCGGATCCTATCCACCTGCCGCACCCCTATCTGCCCGCTGGTCGCCCCATTTCCGAGGGCGGTCCCGAAACCGCAGACCAGACGTCGTCCACAATGGAATGGGCAGATCAGCTTGCCGGATGAAAGTTTTCATGCATAGAGTCACGGGGTGAATGAGGGAGTTGCCATGGCGTCGGCGGAGCGGGTCGTCGGCCTGTTCGACGGGGTCCGGCTCACCCCGACGCAGCGGCGCATCGCGCACTGTCTGGTGCAGCACGCCCCCGCGATCGGCTACCTCTCCGCCGCCGAGGTCGCCGAACTGGCCGGGGTCAGTCAGCCGTCGGTCACCCGGTTCGCGGTGGCGCTGGGCCACGACGGCTACCCGGCCCTGCGTCGCCGGCTGCGCGAGCTGACCGCCGCCGCGCCCGGCCCGGCCACCGCCGGCAACGAACTTCAGCAGGCGGTACGCGCCGAGATCGGCAACCTGGACCGGCTGGCCGGGCAGTTGGCCGACCGGGAGCGGATCGCCGAGACCGGGCGTCTGCTGGCGGCCAGCCGGCCGCTGCCGGTGCTCGGCCTGCGCTCCGCCGCGCCGCTGGCCGCGTACTTCGCGTACTTCGCCGCCAAGGTGCATCCCGACGTGCGGGTGCTCGACGACGGCGGCAGCCTGCTCACCGACCGCCTCGAACAGGCCGCCGAGGCGGGCGCGCGGGCGCTGCTGGCGTTCGTGCTGCCGCGCTACCCCCGGGAGACCCTGGACGCGCTGCGTGCGGCCCGCGAGGCGCAGCTGACGGTCGTCGCGATCACCGACTCGCCGGTGAGCCCGGCGACCGAGCACGCCGACGTGGTGCTCTCCGCCGCGGTCGGCGCGCAACTCGTGTTCGACCTGCACACCGCTCCGATGACCCTGGCCATGGTGCTGCTCCAGGCGATCTGCGACGCCGCCCCGGCCGAGACCCAGCGGCGGCTGGAGGCGTTCGAAGCCTCAGCGGCCCGTCGACAGTTGTTCCTCGGTTAGGAGGAGTCCGCCATGACCCACGCCGACCAGACCGCCCCCGGACCTGTTCGGGCCGCCCGGGGCACGGAGCGCACCGCCCGTGGCTGGCCGCAGGAGGCCGCCCTGCGGATGTTGATGAACAACCTCGACCCCGAGGTCGCCGAACGCCCCGACGACCTCGTCGTGTACGGCGGCACCGGTAAGGCCGCCCGGGACTGGCCGTCGTACCACGCCCTGGTGCGGACGCTCACCGAACTGCGTGACGACGAGACG
The DNA here is from genome assembly GCF_042898635.1 of Micromonospora sp. NPDC000442. Lineage (NCBI taxonomy): Bacteria > Bacillati > Actinomycetota > Actinomycetes > Micromonosporales > Micromonosporaceae > Micromonospora > Micromonospora sp. NPDC000442. Next base: position 55,180 of record NZ_JBIAYZ010000025.1, read on the forward strand.
ATGCTTGTGCAGTCGGGCCGCCCGGTCGGCGTGCTGCGTACCCACGAGTGGGCGCCCCGGGTGCTGCTGGCCAACTCGAACCTGGTCGGCGACTGGGCGACCTGGCCGGAGTTCCGCCGCCTGGAACAGCTCGGTCTGACCATGTACGGGCAGATGACCGCCGGCTCGTGGATCTACATCGGCACCCAGGGCATCCTCCAGGGCACCTACGAGACGTTCGCCGCCGTGGCGGCCAAGCTCGCCGGTGCCCTCGATGACGGGCAGCCGACCAGCGACGGCACCCTCGCCGGCACCCTGACGCTCACCGCCGGTTGTGGCGGCATGGGCGGGGCGCAGCCCCTCGCGGTCACCATGAACGGTGGCGTCTGCCTGATCGTGGACGTGGACCGCAGCCGGCTGGCCCGCCGGGCGCACGACCGCTACCTCGACGAGATCGCCGACGACCTGGACGACGCGGTGCGGCGGGTGCTCGCCGCCAAGCACGACCGTCGGGCACTCAGCGTCGGTGTCGTCGGCAACGCCGCCACGGTCTTCCCGGAGCTGCTGCGCCGGGGCGTACCGGTCGACATCGTCACCGACCAGACGAGCGCCCACGATCCGCTGTCGTACCTGCCGGAGGGGGTCGAGCTGGCCGACGCCCGGGACTACGCGACGGCCAAACCGGTCGAGTTCACCGACCGGGCCCGGGCGTCGATGGCCAGGCACGTCGAGGCGATGGTGGGCTTCCTCGACGCGGGCGCGGAGGTCTTCGACTACGGCAACTCGATCCGGGGCGAGGCCCGGCTCGGCGGCTACGAGCGCGCGTTCGACTTCCCCGGCTTCGTGCCGGCGTACATCCGGCCGTTGTTCTGCGAGGGTAAGGGGCCGTTCCGGTGGGCGGCGCTCTCCGGCGACCCGGCCGACATCGCCGCCACCGACCGGGCGATCCTGGACCTCTTCCCGGAGAACGAGTCCCTCGCGCGGTGGATCCGGATGGCCGGCGAGCGGGTCGCCTTCCAGGGGCTGCCCGCGCGCATCTGCTGGCTCGGTTACGGCGAGCGGGACCGGGCGGGCGTACGGTTCAACGAGATGGTCGCCTCGGGTGAGTTGAGCGCGCCGGTGGTGATCGGTCGTGACCATCTGGACTGCGGCAGCGTGGCCAGCCCGTACCGGGAGACCGAGGCGATGGCCGACGGCTCCGACGCGATCGCCGACTGGCCGCTGCTCAACGCGCTTGTCAACACCGCCAGCGGGGCGTCCTGGGTGTCCATCCATCACGGCGGTGGGGTCGGCATCGGCCGGTCCATCCACGCCGGTCAGGTCTGCGTGGCCGACGGCACGGCGTTGGCCGGGCAGAAGATCGAGCGGGTGTTGACCAACGACCCGGCGATGGGCGTCATCCGGCACGTCGACGCCGGCTACGAAGACGCCCGCGAGGTGGCCACCCGCACCGGCGTCCGCGTCCCGATGGCGGAGTGAGGAAGGCCCTTGTTGACACACACGGTGGAGGACGGGCCCCTGCTCGACAGGTTCCGCGAGCTGTGGGGGCAGATCGCCCCGATCGGCCGGGACGAGCGCAGCGGCGGCTACCTGCGGTACGCGCTGACCGAGCCGGAGCTGCGGCTACGCGAGTGGTTCCGGGCGCAGGCCGACGCGCGGGCCATGCCGGTGACCGACGACGGCAACGGCAACCTGTTCGCCTGGTGGGGTGACTCGGAGACCGGGGACGCGGTGCTGACCGGCAGCCACTTCGACTCGGTGCCGCACGGCGGGGCGTACGACGGTCCGCTGGGCATCGTGAGCGCCTTCCTCGCGGTCGACGAGTTGCGTGCGGCGGGCGTCGCACCCGCCCGGCCGATGGCGGTGGCGGCGTTCGTGGAGGAGGAGGGCGCCCGGTTCGGCGTACCGTGCCTGGGGTCCCGGCTGCTCACCGGTGCGCTGGACGTCGCGCGCGCGGCGGGGCTGCGCGACACCCACGGGGTGAGCTTCGCCGAGGCGCTGGGCGATCTGCCGGCGGGTGCCCGGCCGGAGCTGCTCGGCCGCTTCGCGGCCTTCGTGGAGTTGCACGTCGAGCAGGGCCGAGCGCTTGTCGAACAGGACGCGCCGGTCGCCGTCGCGAGCGCCATCTGGCCGCACGGCCGCTGGCGCTTCGACTTCACCGGCGAGGGCAACCACGCCGGTACGACCCGGATGGCCGACCGCCGAGACCCCATGCTCACGTACGCGTTCACGGTGCTCGCCGCGAACAAGGAGGCCCGGCTGCGCGGCGCGCACGCCACCGTCGGTCGGGTGGCGGTGGAGCCGAACGCCACAAACGCGATCCCGTCGCGGGTGACCGGCTGGTTGGACGCCCGCGCGGCCGAGCCGGAGACCCTGACCGGGATGGTGGAGGCGGTCCACGGCAAGGCTGCTGAACGGGCCCGGCGCGACGGTACGCAGGTGACGCTGACCGAGGAGTCGGCCACCCCGCTGGTGGCCTTCGACGGCGGGCTGGCCGACCGGCTGGCGGGTCTGCTGGCCGCGCCGGTGCTGCCCACCGGGGCGGGGCACGACGCCGGGGTGCTCGCCGCCCACGTACCCACCGCGATGCTCTTCGTCCGCAACCCGACCGGGGTGTCGCACTCCCCCGCCGAATCGGCCACCGACGCCGACTGCGCCACCGGGGTCACCGCCCTGGCCAGGGTGCTGGAGGAGCTGCTCCGATGAGTGCCACCCGTTGGCTCGCGGAATACGCCTGGCTTCCCGAGGAGGCCGAGCCGACCCCGGACGTGCTGATCGAGACCGTGCACGACCGGATCACCGGCGTCACACCTCTCGCGCCGGACGGCCGGCCCGACGCCGGTGTCGACGTGCTGGCCGACGCGGTACGGCTGCCGGGGCTGACCCTGCCGGGGCTGGCCAACGCGCACTCCCACGCGTTCCACCGGGCGCTGCGTGGGCGCACCCACTCCGGGCGCGGCGACTTCTGGAGCTGGCGCGACCAGATGTACGCGGTCGCCACCCGCCTCGACCCCGACTCCTACCTGGCGCTGGCCCGGGCGGCCTACGCCGAGATGGCGCTGTCGGGCGTCACAGGCGTCGGTGAGTTCCACTACCTGCACCACGGGCCGGACGGCACCCCGTACGCCGACCCGAACGCGATGGGTGCGGCGCTGGTCGAGGCGGCGGCGCAGGCGGGAATCCGGCTGACCCTGCTGGACACCTGCTACCTGACCGCCTCGGTGGACGGCCGGCCGCTGACCGGGCCGCAGCAGCGGTTCGGCGACGGCGACGCGCTGCGCTGGGCGGAGCGGCTCGACGCGTTCACCCCGGACGGCGGGCACGTGCGTCTCGGGGCGGCGATCCACTCGGTACGGGCGGTGCCGGCCGAGCAGCTCGCCACCGTCGCCGGCTGGGCGCAGCGCCGCGACGCCCCACTGCACGTGCACCTGTCGGAGCAGCCCGCCGAGAACGACGCCTGCCGGGCGGTGCACGGGTGCACCCCGACGCGCCTGCTCGCCGATCACGGGGTGCTCGGCAGGGCCACCACGGCGGTCCACGCCACCCACCCGACAAGCGCCGACGTGGGTCTGCTCGGCGACAGCCGCACCGGGGTCTGCCTCTGCCCCACCACCGAACGGGATCTCGCCGACGGTATCGGTCCGGCCCGCCGGATGGCCGACGCCGGCATCCCGCTCAGCCTGGGCAGTGACAGCCACGCCGTGATCGACCTGTTCGAGGAGGCGCGCGCCGTCGAACTGGACGAGCGGCTGCGGACCCGCAAGCGGGGCCATTTCACCCCGGCGGAGCTGTTGACCGCCGCGAGCAGCGCCGGGCACGCCGCTCTGGGCTGGACCGATGCCGGCCGGATCGCCGTCGGTGACCGCGCCGACCTGGTCACGGTGCGGCTGGACAGCGTACGCACGGCCGGGGTGACCCCGGCGGGCGTCTGGTTCGCGGCGGGCGCGGCCGATGTCGCGCAGGTGGTGGTGGACGGTCAGGTGCTGGTCCGCGACGGCCGGCACGTACGGGTGGACGTGCCGCAGGAACTGGCCACGGCGATCGCGGAGGTGACCACCCCATGAGCAGCCTGCTTGTCGACAACATCGGTGAACTGGTGACGAATGTGGCGGGCTCGGGCGTGGGCGCGCCGCTGGGGATCCGGCGACGGGCCGCGGTGCTCGTCGAGGACGGCGAGGTGGCCTGGGTCGGCCCGGCGGCCGACGCACCGGCAGCGGACCGGCGGATCGACGCCGCCGGTGCGGCGGTGCTGCCCGGTTTCGTGGACAGTCACGCCCACCTGGTATTCGCCGGGGATCGGGCCGCCGAGTTCGCCGCCCGGATGGCCGGCGAGCCGTACACCGGCGGCGGCATCCGCACCACGGTCGGTGCCACCCGGGCCGCCTCCGACGGCGAGCTGCGGGCCACCGTGCGCCGGCTGCGCGCGGAGGCGTTACGCCAGGGCACCACCACGATCGAGATCAAGAGTGGGTACGGCCTCACTGTCGCCGACGAGGCCCGTTCGCTGCGGATCGCCGCCGAGTTCAGCGCCGAGACCACGTTCCTCGGCGCGCACGTGGTCCCGGCCGAGTATGCCGCCCGTCCCGACGACTACGTGTCGCTGGTCTGCGGGCCGATGCTGGCCGCCGCCGCGCCGCACGCCCGCTGGATCGACGTGTTCTGCGAGCGGGGTGCCTTCGACGCCGACCACGCCCGGGCCATCCTCGCCTGTGGGCAGGCCCTGGGGCTCGGGGTGCGGGTGCACGCCAACCAGCTCGGCCCCGGCCCCGGGGTGCAACTCGGGGTGGACCTGGGGGCCGCCAGTGTGGACCACTGCACCCACCTGACCGACGCCGACGTCGACGCGCTGGCCTCGACGCGGTTCGACTGCATGTGCGCCGACGGTGGGCACACCACGACCGTGGCGACGCTGTTGCCCGGCGCCGAGTTCTCCACCCGGTCGCCCTACCCGGACGCCCGCCGGCTGCTCGACGCCGGGGTGACCGTGGCGCTGGCCACCGACTGCAACCCCGGCTCGTCGTACACCTCGTCGATGCCGTTCTGCATCGCGCTTGCCGTGCGCGAGATGCGGATGACCCCGGCGGAGGCGGTCTGGGCCGCGACCGCCGGCGGCGCGCGGGCGCTGCGCCGCGACGACATCGGCGTGCTACGGCCCGGCGCCCGGGCCGACCTGATCATTCTCGACGCACCGTCTCACCTGCACCTGGCCTACCGGCCCGGGGTGCCTCTCGTCCGCCAGGTTCTGCACAACGGAGTACCGCGATGACCGTCACCATCCAGCCCACCGGAATCACCCCCGCCGACGTGCTCGCCGTGGCGCGCGGCGGCGCCAAGGTGGTCCTCGACCCGGCCACGATCGAGGCGATGGCCACCAGCCGGTCCATCGTGGACGGCATCGAGGCCGCCGGTCGTCCCGTGTACGGCGTGTCGACCGGTTTCGGGGCCCTGGCGAACACCTTCGTCGCTCCGGAGCGCCGCGCCGAGTTGCAGCATGCGCTGATCCGGTCGCACGCCGCCGGGGTCGGTGCGCCGATGCACCGCGAGGTGGTACGGGCGATGATGCTGTTGCGGGTCCGCTCGCTGGCGCTCGGCCACTCCGGGGTACGACCGCTGGTCGCCGAGGCCCTGGTGGACCTGCTCAACCACGACGTCACCCCGTGGGTGCCGGAACACGGCTCGCTGGGTGCCTCCGGTGACCTGGCCCCGCTGGCGCACTGCGCGCTGGTGCTGCTCGGCGAGGGCTGGGTGCTCGGTCCGGACGGCGGGCGGGTGCCCGCCGCCGACGCGTTGCGCCGGGCCGGCCTCGCCCCGGTCGAGTTGGCCGCCAAGGAGGGGCTGGCGCTGATCAACGGCACCGACGGCATGCTCGGCATGCTGCTGCTCGCCATCGACGACGCCGCTCACCTGTTCACCATGGCCGACGTGACCGCCGCGCTGGCGATCGAGGCGATGCTCGGCTCGGAACGGCCGTTCCTACCGGAACTGCACGCCATCCGTCCGCATCCCGGGCAGGGCGTCTCGGCCGCCAACATCCACCGGTTGTTGCAGGACTCGGCGGTGATGGACTCGCACCGCGACGACCTGGCGCACGCGGTACAGGACGCCTACTCGATGCGCTGTGCGCCGCAGGTGGCCGGCGCGGCACGGGACACCCTGGAGTTCGTCCGGACCACCGCCGCCCGGGAACTGGTCTCGGTGGTGGACAACCCGGTGGTGCTGCCCGACGGCCGGGTCGAGTCGACCGGGAACTTCCACGGCGCGCCGCTCGGCTTCGCGGCGGATTTCCTGGCCATCGCCGCCGCCGAGGTGGGCGCGATCGCCGAGCGTCGGGTGGACCGGCTGCTCGACGTGACCCGGTCCCGGGACCTGCCGGCGTTCCTCTCCCCCGACGCCGGGGTCAACTCCGGGCTGATGATCGCGCAATACACGGCCGCCGGGATCGTCGCCGAGAACCGCCGGCTGGCCGCGCCGGCCTCGGTGGACTCGCTGCCGACCAGCGGGATGCAGGAGGACCACGTCTCGATGGGCTGGGCGGCGACCAAGAAGCTGCGTACCGTGCTTGACAATTTGACCAGCCTGCTCGCGGTGGAACTGCTCGCCGCCGTACGCGGGTTGCAGCTGCGGGCACCGCTGGCCCCGTCGCCGGCCGGGCGGGCGGCGATCGCCGCGCTCGGGCCGGCGGCCGGCGAACCCGGTCCGGACGTGTTCCTGGCCCCGCTGATGGAGGCCGCCCGCGCCGTGCTGGCCGCCCCCGACCTCCGCGCCGCCATCGAGCAGGAGATCGGGCCCCTCGGCTGACGCGAAGGCCGAGGCCGAGGCGGCGGATGCGGCGGCCCGTCAGCCCGGCGGGCGACCGCCGGCCGGCCCGGCGGGCGGTCAGGTAGCTGGCGGGAGCACCTTGGCGACCAGGGCGGCCAGTTCGCGCAGCGCCTTGCCGCGGTGGCTGATCGCGTCCTTCTCCGGCGGGGTCAGCTCGGCGTTGGTGCGGTCCTGGCCGTCGCCGAGGAAGATCGGGTCGTAGCCGAAACCGCCGTCGCCGCGCGGGGCACGCAGCAGGCGACCCGCCTGCCGGCCGTCGACCAGGTGTTCCTTGCCTCCGGGCAGCACCAGCGCGACGGTGCAGACGAAGGAGGCGCCCCGGTGCTCGTCCGGCACGTCGCCGATTTGGTCGAGGACCAGTTGGAGGTTGGCCTGGTCGTCACCGTGCCGCCCGGCCCAGCGGGCGCTGAAGACCCCCGGCATCCCGTTGAGCGCGTCGACGGCCAGCCCGGAGTCGTCGGCGATCGTCGGCAGCCCGGTACGCCGGCAGCCCTCCCGGGCCTTGATCAGCGCGTTCTCGCCGAAGGTCAGCCCGGTCTCGGGTAGCTCCGGGTACGCCTCGACGTCGTCCAGCCCGATCAGGACCACCCGGTGCACGCCAAGCGCTCCGTCCAGGATGCGCTGCAACTCGATCAGCTTCTTGCGGTTGCGGGTGGCGAGCAGCACCTTGTTCATGGGAGTAGAGCCTTCCGCTGGGCTTCGGCCAGGTCCAGGCAGCCGACCACGGCCAGGTCGAGCAGGGCGTCGAGCTGTTCGCGGGCGAAGACGCCGGCCTCGCCGGTGCCCTGCACCTCGACGAAGTCGCCGGTGCCGGTGCAGACCACGTTCATGTCGACCTCGGCAGCCACGTCCTCGTCGTAGCACAGGTCCAGGCGCGGCTCGCCGTCAACCACACCGACACTGACCGCCGCCACCGAACGGTGCATCACCTTCTCCGGCTTCCCGGTCAGGGCCTTGCGGGCGGCGAGCCAGTTCACCGCGTCGTGCAGCGCCACGTAGGCACCGGTGATCGCGGCGGTCCGGGTGCCGCCGTCGGCCTGCAGGACGTCGCAGTCGAGCACGATCGAGTTCTCGCCGAGCGCCTTGAGGTCGATCGCGGCGCGCAGGCTCCGGCCGATCAGCCGGGAGATCTCATGGGTACGCCCACCGACCCGGCCCTTGACGCTCTCCCGGTCCGACCGGGTGTTGGTGGCCCGGGGCAGCATCGCGTACTCCGCGGTGACCCAGCCCAGCCCGGAACCACGGCGCCAGCGCGGCACCCCCTCGGTGACGCTCGCGGTGCAGAGCACCCGGGTGCCGCCGAATTCCACAAGCACCGACCCCTCGGGATGGGTGCTCCAACCGCGGGTCAGGGTCACCGGTCGAAGTTGGTCGGGTCGCCGCCCGTCAGGTCGCGCCATGCCTGCACCCTATGTGGTGCACTGATCGAACCCTCCCCGGGTGTCCGCCACCGGGGTCGACGCGGTGAGTCTTCCGGCGTCGAGGCCGTGACCGGCCGAGTCAGCGGCCGGCGTCGTGCGCGCGGAGGAACCCGGCGACCGCCGCCGGCCAGCCGAACTGCGCCGCCCGATCCCGGGCGGCGGCCCGCCGCCGGGCCTCCGGGCGCTCGAGAAGCTGACGGACGGCTTCGGCGAACGCCGCCGGGGTGCCGTCGGCGGCGAGCCCACCCGAGCCGATCACCTCGGGCAACGCGCTGGCCGCGTTGACCACGACCGGGGTACCGCAGGCCAGTGCCTCCAGCCCGGCCAGACCGAAGGTCTCCACCGGGCCGGGGGCCAGGACCACGTCGGCGCTGGCCAGTACCGCCGCGAGGGCACGACGGTCGGGCAGGAAGCCGGTGAAGGTGACCGGCAGGTCGGCCGCTCGCCGCCGCAGTGCGGCGCGGCGCGGGCCGTCGCCGACCATCACCAGCACCGCCGGCACACCGGCCTGCCGCAGTTGCGCCAACGCGTCCACGGCCAGCTCGGGCCGTTTCTCCACGGACAGCCGCGCGCAGTGCACAAGCAGCACCTCGGCCGGGCCCGCGTACCGTTCCCGGACCGCCGGGTCGGCGCGGCCGGGATGGAAGGTGTCCAGGTCGACGCCGAGCGGTACCAGGTCGACGTGGGGCACACCGATGCGGGCGAACTCCTCGGCCGCCCACCGGGTGGTGCAGACGATCCGGTCGTAACGGCGGGCCGTGTCGGCGTTCAGCCGGTCGGCGAGCCGCCGCCCCAGCGTGGCGGGTACGCCCCAGGCACCCAGCAGGCCGGTGAGGGACTCGTGCGAGACCATCACGGACGGCACCCCGGTCGCCCGAGCCCAGTCGCCGGTCCAGCGCAGGGTCGAGCGGTCGGACACCTCCAGCCGGTCGGGTGCAAGCGTGGTCAGCAGCCGCGCGAGCCGGCGTCGGGCGGTGAGCAACCGGTAGCCGCCGCTGTGCGGCAGCGGTGGGCCGGCCAGCGTGACGACCCGGCCCCACGGGTGTCGTTGGTCGTCGTCGCGACGGCCGGGCACCACGAGCACCGGTTCGTGTCCGGCCGCCCGGTAGCCCTCGCCCAGGTGTTGCAACGCGGTGCGCAGCCCGCCGGAGGTTCCGGTGACGAAGCTTGCCAGCCTGACGATCCGCAGTGTGCCGGTGGATGTGCCCGCGACCTCGGTCGCGCTGGTGACGCCGGTGGTCCTGGTGCGGCCCGGGTGGGTGCCGGTCACGACGCCGCCGGCAGGTCGATGGCGGGCGTGCTGGCGAAGGCGGCCCGGTAGTGCCCGACGAGTTCGTCGCCGACCGCCGCCCAGCTGCGTCCGTGCACCGCGGCACGCGCGGCCAGGCCGTACGCCTGCCGGCGCGTCTCGTCGGCGACCAACCCGGCCACCGCCTCGGCGATCGCCGTGCCGTCCTCGGGTGGCACCAGTACGCCGGTCTGCCCGGGGGTGACCAGATCGACCGGCCCACCGCTGGCCGGCGCGACCACCGGCACCCCGCTGGCCAGCGCCTCCTGGACGGTCTGGCCGAAGGTCTCGTGCGGGCCGGTGTGCACGAACAGGTCGAGGCTGGCGTAGAGGCGGGCCAGGGCCTCGCCGTGCTGGACGCCGAGGAAGCGCACACCGGGCAGGTCCCGTTCGAGCTGGCGGCGGGCCGGGCCGTCACCGGCGACCACGACCCGGACACCGGGCAGGCGGGCGGTGGCGGCGAGCAGGTCGACCCGCTTCTCCGGGGCGAGCCGCCCGACGTAGCCGACCAGGGTCTCACCGCCGGGCGCGACGGCCCGGCGCAGGCTCGGGCAGCGCTTGTCCGGGTGGAAGCGCTCGGCGTCGACGCCTCGGCGCCACAGCCAGATCCGCTGCACGCCGTGCGCGGCGAGGTCCTCGGCGGCCCTGGTGGAGGGGGCGAGGGTGCGGCGGGCCGAGTTGTGGATCTCCCGCAGTCGTCGCCAGGCCGCGGCCTCGCCCCAACCGACCCGGTACGCCCGGGCGTAGGCGGCTACGTCCGTCTGGTAGACGGCGACGGTGGGCAGCCCGTGCCGGCCTGCCAGCACGGCCGCCCGGGCACCGAGGATGAACGGACTGGCCAGGTGGACCACGTCGGGCGAGTGCTCCAGCAGCACCCCGGCCAGCCGGTTGTTCGTCGGTACGCCGAGCCGGAAGCCGTGGTAGCGCGGCAACGGCACGCTCGGGATACGGACCACCGGGTACGGGTACCGGTCGGTGTCGCGACGCAGCGTCCCCGGTGGGGCGGGTGCGATCACCAACGGCTCGTGGCCGCGGGTGACGAGGTGCTCGGCGGCCCGCACGACCGAGTGGGCGACTCCGTTGACGTCGGGCGGGAACGACTCGGTCACGATGGCGATCCGCATGCCTTCACCGTGGTGGTGGCAGCGAAGGTCCAGGAGACGTCCAATTGACCGCCCGGCGAACAGTGCGGCACGAACCCGCGCGGGTCAGACCTCGTAGCTCGCGCCGGGACGGACCACTTCCAGCGGGCCGGCGTACGCGGCGGAGGCGGCGGCGACCGTGAGCGCCTCGCTACCCCAGGCGGGGACCAGATGGGTCAGCAGCAGCCGCCCGACGTTGGCCTTGGCTGCTGCCTCGCCCGCCTCACCGCCGGTGAGGTGCAGATCCGGTGGGTTGTCGACGCCGTCGAGGTAGCTGGCCTCGCAGAGGAAGACGTCGGCGTTCTGGGCCAGGCGCAGCAGCGCCTCGCAGGGGGCGGTGTCCGAGGAGTAGCAGAGCACCCGGCCGCCGTGTTCAAGACGTACGCCGTAGGTCTCCACCGGGTGCAGCACCCGGTCGACGGTGACGGTGAACGGGCCGATCGGAAAGGTGCCGGGTTGCAGCGCGTAGAACTGGTAGACGTCCTCGACGGTGCTGTCCTCCTGCCCGTACGCGGTGGACAACCGGTCCGGGGCACCGGCCGGCGCGTAGACCGGCAACGGCGGGTACGGCCCGTCCGGGGCGTATCGCCGCACCACCACGTAGGTCGCGGCGTCGAGGATGTGGTCGCAGTGCAGGTGGGTCAGGAGGATGGCGTCCGGGGCGTGCAGCCCGGCATAGCGTTGCAGGGTGGACAGTGAGCCCGAGCCGAAGTCGACCAGGAGCCGGAAGTCCTCGGCCTCGACCAGATAAGCCGAGCAGGGGGACTCGGGTCCGGGGAAGCTGCCCGCACAGCCCAGGACGGTCAGTCGCATCGAGTTGTCTCGCTGTCACGGTAGGTAGTGAACGTGCCGGCCGCCGCTCCGGCGGTGATCACTACCGACGCGTACGCCACGCTGCGCAGCCTACGCCCGCGCGTGCAAGGGCAAGAATGATCTGCTGGAAGTTGTCATCAACGTGACACCGGTTTCGCCCGTCCGATCGACCACCCGTCACCGAAGTGGTCGACTCGGGCCGAGCGGCGCGGCGGGGGGCCCCCGCGGGCGGGGGGGGGGGCCCCCCGCGGGGGGGGGGGCCCCCCGCCGCGCCCCCCCCGGGCCCCCCCCGGGGCCCCCCCCCCGGCGGCGCGGGCCCCCGCGCCGCCCC
>NZ_JBIAYZ010000026.1:0-63177 GCF_042898635.1 Micromonospora sp. NPDC000442
ACCATCGACCCCTGCAACCTGCAACTGCTCTACCAAGGCCGCTCCCCCAACTCCGGCGGCGACTACGGCCTCCTGCCCTACCGCCCAGGAGTACTAACCCTGCAACGCTGACGGCGTGCAGATCCGGCTCGAAGGTGCCTGATCGCCGCGGATGAGGTCGCTCGCCGAATCGGATGAGCGACGGCACGCCCCGCGAGCGATCGGGTGAAGCCGGAACGGGCGGGCTCGGTGCAGACCGAGCCCGCCCGGTCGGTTTGTCGGTGCCGTTTGCCGCAGCCATGGCGGGGAACTCCCGCGAGTGCGGCGGCGGTGACCGTCGCCGGCAGGAGGGGATGCCGACGATGAGGAACCACCCGTCCACCGCACCAACCCTGAGTGCCGTGGACGCCCCAGCGCGCCTGACCCTCGGTGTGGAGGAGGAGTTCCTGCTGCTGGACCCGGAAACGGGGGAAAGCCTGCCGGTCGCCGACCGGGTGCTGACGGCCCTGCTCGGTACCGCCCGGAAGCAGAGTCGGCAGGAGTTTCGGCACAGCATGGTGGAGATGGTCACCCCGGTCTGCGCCGACCTCGCCGATCTCCGGGCGCACCTGATCACCTTGCGACGTGCCGCCGCGGAGGCGGCACGGTCGGCGGGCGCGCAGTTGGTCGCGGTGGGAGCCACTCCGGTGCACGAGTCGCACCGGACGGTGCCGGATGAACCTCGCTACCATGCCATGTCCCGCCGCTTCGGTCCGGTCGCACACGATCCGGCCGTATGTGGCTGCCACGTGCACGTCGGGCTGCCGGACCGGGAACTGGCGGTGCAGGTCAGCAACCACCTGCGCCCGTGGCTGCCGGTGGTGCAGGCGCTCACCGCCAACTCACCGCTGCACGACGGCGCGGACACCGGCCACGCGAGCTGGCGTTCGATGCAACTGGAGCGTTGGCCGAGCATCGGACCCACCCCGTACTTCGCCTCGGTCGCCGACTACGAGGCGACCGTGGCGGAACTGGTCGACGCGGGAATCATGCTCGATGCGGCGATGGTCTACTGGTACGCCCGCCCGTCGGCCAGCTATCCCACGGTGGAGATCCGGGTGGGGGACGTCTGCCCGGGGGTGGACGACACGGTGCTGGTCGCGGCTCTGGTGCGAGCCTTGGTCGCCACCATGGTCGACCAGGTGCGTGCTGGCACTCCGGTGCCCCGACTGCGTAGTTGTCTGCTCGCGGCGGCCCACTGGCGGGCTGCTCATGAGGGGTTGGACGGCCGGCTGATCGATCTGCGTGGCGGCGGTGCGCGTCCGGCGTGGGATCTCGTGGAGGAGTTGGTCACCACGGTGACGCCCGCGCTGATCCGGCACGGGGACCTGTCGTACGTCCTGAAGCAGCTGACCCGGCTGCGCCGCGACGGTACCGGCGCGACCCGGCAGCGGCGGGTCATCGCGCGCACCGGTGGGGATGTGCGAGCGGTCCTCGACCACCTCGCCGCCGAGACCACCGCCGGCTGAACCGGCCGGCACGCTCAGCGGATGTCGTGGGTCTGTAGCCAGAGTTCGAGCAGGCCCAGCTGCCACAGCTTGTTGCTGCCCGCAGCGGCCTGCGCCTGTTCGGGATCGGCGAGCAGCGTGTCCACGTACGCCTGCCGGAACAGTCCGCGCTCGCGCGCTGCCGGCGCCCGCAGCGCCGCCACCACGAGGTCGCGGACCGGGCCGTCGACGTTGCGCAGCGCGGGCACCGGAAAGTAGCCCTTCGGCCGGTCGATCACCTCGGCGGGCAGCACCTCGCGGGCGACCTCCTTGAGCACGCCCTTGCCACCATGGGCGATCTTGTGTTGCGGCGGGCAGGCTGCGGCGAGGGCGACCAGATCCTGGTCGAGAAAAGGGGTACGCACCTCCAACCCCCACGCCATGCTCATGCTGTCCACCCGTTTGACCGGGTCGTCGGGAAGCATCAGGTGGGTGTCCAGGCGCAGCACCGCGTCCAGGGCGGTGTCCGCGCCCGGGGCGTTCAGCTCCGCGACCACCAGATCCCGGCTGGCATCGACATCGAGGGCGTGGGCCGGGCCGACCACCCGCATCAGCTCGGCGTGGTCGCGGTCGAAGAAGGCGGCGGTGAAGGTCTGCGCCGCCTCGGCACGAGGCACCTGGGTCAGGGGCTGGTGGTAGCCGTATCCGGCGAACACCTCGTCGGCGCCCTGCCCGGACTGCGCCACCTTGACGTGGGCCGCGACCTGCTCGGAGAGCAGGTGGAAGGCGACCACGTCGTGGCTGCCCATCGGCTCGGTCATCGCCTCGACCGTCCGGCGGACGGCCGGCACCAGGTCGTCGTTGGAGAGCTGGATGCGGACATGGTCGGTGTCGTACGCCCGGGCGACCAGATCGGAGTAGTGGAACTCGTCGCCGGCCTCGCCGTGCCGGCTGTCGAAGCCGATGCTGAAGGTGCGGAGGTGCTGCTGACCGGCCTCGGCGAGCAGAGCCACGATGAGACTTGAGTCGAGCCCGCCGGAGAGCAGCACGCCGACCGGCACGTCGGCGACGAGCCGTCGTCGTACGGCGGTGCGCAGCGCGTCACCGATCGCGGCCCGCCAGTCCCGGGCGTCCCAGCCCGCGTGGGCCGGATCCCGGACGTAGCCGGGTCGCCAGTAGACGCGATCGCGGCTACGCCCGTCGGACTCGACGACCCGCACGGTCGCCGGTGGCAGCTTCCGGACACCGCGCAGGATGGTGCGGGGCGCCGGCACGATCGAGTGCCATGACAGGTAGTGGTGCAGCGCCACCGGGTCCACGCTGGTGTCCACGTCGCCCGCCCTGAGCAGCGCCGGCAGCGTCGAGGCGAACCGCAGCCGGCCCGGCGTCCCGGCGAGGTAGAGAGGCTTGATGCCAAGTCGGTCCCGGGCCAGCACGAGCCGACGCCGGGTGCGGTCGACCAGGCCCACGGCGAACATGCCGACCAGATGGTCGACGAAGTCCTCGCCCCACTGTGCGTACGCCACCAGGATCACCTCGGTGTCACTGGTCGAGTGGAAGGTGTGCCCGGCGGCGCGTAGCTCCTCGCGCAGCTCGGGGTAGTTGTAGACGCAGCCGTTGAAGACCAGGGCGAGGCCGAGGTCCTCGCGCACCATGGGCTGGCCGCCCGCGTCGGACAGGTCGATGACGGTCAGCCGGCGGTGCCCGAGAGTCACCCAGCCATCACTCCACAGGCCCTCACCGTCCGGGCCCCGGGACCGCATCGCGTCGGTCATCCGGGTCACCGCGTCGGCGTCGGGCGTGGTGCCGTCGAACCGCGCTTCACCGCTGATGCCGCACATCACGCTCCGATGTCATGCCTCGTCCTCACGTCTGTCCGGGCGCGCACGGGTGGCACCCGACCGGGAACCTCCTACGACTGGTGGCCATGGTTGCCGCTCCAACGACCACCGTCGGCGGGGACGTCGGCGCGGATGGAGGTGCCGTTGCCATCCAGGTCGTTGTCGAGTACCCGGCAGTCGGCACAGTTGCCGCGGTCGGTGACCCAGATCCCGTGGGTCTGGGTGGCCGAGCCGCTGTCGCGGATCAGGTTGCCGCGGATCGTGACCGAGTCGGCGGTGGCGTTGACGGTGATGCCGGCCCGGGCGGCGGGGGCTGCGGGCAACTCGTACGGCGTCCCCGGCGGCGGGGTGTCGGCGCTCCAATTGCTGGCGTCGTCGGGTCGGATCGGGGCGAGGGTGAGGGTGGTGGCGTCGTTGGCGGCCACGACGGCGTACCGGTGGCCGACGCGGAGCACCTTGCCGCGGTGACCGTCGGCCGGCCAGTCCGCGCTCTGGTCGATCACGGTGTTCCGGGTGTAGCGGACGGACTCGCCGCCGCCGGAGGCAGCGGGCGTGCACTGGCTGCCGTTGTTGCGGATCCGGTTGTTGATGATGACGGCGTCGCGAAGTGGTCGGTCGAAGCGGATACCGTCGCGGCTGTTGCCCCAGATGTCGTTGCTCTCGATCACGATCTCCTCGGCGGCGGCCCGGTCTCCGTCCCCGAGGTCCTGGTGGTGGTAGCCGTGTCGGCCGTTTCCGGTGATCCGGTTACCGCGCACCGTGTAGGGGCCGACGGTGTTGCCGATGTTCACCCCGTCGCGGAGGTTGCCGTCGATGACGCAGTTGGTGAGCAGGCCGCCCTTGCCGGGTACGCCGGTGGTGCCCTTCGCCGACACCTGGAAGCCGGCCTCCAGGTTTCCTGTCATCGTGCACCCGGTGACGATGAGTCCGTCGGCACCCCAGTCGGAGATGCCGAACCGGTTGCTCTCCGCGTGGCAGTTGGCGATTCTCATGCCCCTCGGCTGGAGACGATCGGGGTAGTGCATCTCCAGGAAGATGCCGATTGTCGCGTTGCCGACCGCGACACAGTTGGTGAACCGGGTGGCGCCCGGTCCTGCGCCCATCAGAGAAACCCCGCTGCGCCAGACGGTGCCGGCGTCGCGGATCGCGTACACCCCGGGCGGGCAGTAGATCACTCGCGCCCGTCCGTCGGCGGCGAACGCGTCGCCGAGCTGGTCCACCAGTGCGGCCAGCGCCGGCTGGTCGTTGGTCGTGCCGTCACCGGTCAGCCCGTGTTCCCGAGCATCGCAGAGCAGTGGTGATCCGGCCACGGCGTACGGCCGCACACCCGAGGCGGTGACGGTCACCTGACCTGACACAGGACATCACCCTCCCCGTGACGGCAGGTCGACCGGTCCTCCGTCCCTCGCCCGACCATCGGGCGTTGTGGGACGCCGGCCTGCCTCGACGGTACGTGGCCGATGTTCCCGGCGAGGACGGATTGCGGAAGGGACCTGGAGGGTTCCCCCGTCAGACGGATCAGGCCTGGCGGGTGGCGGCGAGGCGGGCGGTGTCAGGGCTCCGCGGGCGGGCGGGTGGTGGGGAAGCGTCGCCGGACCGGTGGTCGCGGACGCGCAGCGTGTGGGGGGTGGCGCTGGTCGGCGCCACCCCCCACACGGAGGTTGTTACCGGGCGGTGCAGGAGAGGGTGGGTGTGCCGTTGGTGCCGTTCCAGGAACCGTTGAATCCGAAGGTGGCGCTGCTGTTGGCGCTCAACGAACCGTTGTGGCCGACGTTCGAGGCGGTCACCGAGGAGCCGCTCGATGTGATCGACGCGTTCCAGGAGTTGGTGATGCTCTGGCCGTTGGGCCAGGTCCAGCTCACCGTCCATCCGGAGATGGCGGCGTTGCCGGCGCGGACGGTGACCTCGCCGCCGAAGCCACCGGGCCACTCGCTGGTCGTGCGGTAGGTGGCGGTGCAGGCGCCGTTACCGGTCGGCGGCGGCGTGGTGGGCGGCGGGGTCGTGGGCGGCGGCGTGGTGGGCGGCGGCGTGGTGGGCGGCGGCGTGGTCGGCGGCGGGTTGCTGCCTCCACCGAAGGTCACGTCGCTGCAGATGTAGTACGGCTGGTCGAGGTGGGACGCCTGCCAGATCGTGTAGACGACGTGCCGGCCGGTGCGGTTGCCCGCGTTGACCTGCGCCTCGTAGAGCCCGGTGGTGGGGTACGAGCCGGTGCGGAGCACCAGTTCCAGGCTGTTCCAGGTGAGGGGCTGCGTGGTCGGATCGAAGCCCTGCTTGGTGATGTAGATGAGCATGTAGTCGGCACCGTGCCGGGCACCGTCGGTAAGCGTCAGGGTGAAGTTGTTGGGCATCGGCTTGGCGGTCCAGGCGCCGACCGTGTCGAGCGAGGCGTACAGCCCACCCTGGGTACGGCCGCCGCTGCACAGCTGCCCGTCGGGGATGACGGCCTGGTGGTTGCCGCCGACGTTCTCGCGGTACAGGCCGTTCCAGTTCCACATGGTGTTCGGGTTGGCCTGGAATGCCTGCCAGCACATCGGGTCGCTCTGGGCCATGGCGGGGTTGAGGTGGTCACCACCCCAGCGCTCATAGCAGCCGTAGTTGCGCGACGGTGGGTTCGTGACCGACCCGTGCGCCGAGGCCGGGCCGGGCTGATTGATCACGACCATGGTGAACGCGGCGACGAGGACGGAGGCCGCGCCGAGTCCTAGTCGACGTGCTGTTCGTGCGAGTTTCATTGATGCTCCAGTTGATCCGCCGACGCCGGTGTCACTCGCCGGGGCGCCCAACCCCGGGAGGAATGCGTCGATCGACATGACGATCTCAAGAGGGCAGGCGTGTGACACGCTGCCTGCGATGGCTTGGCGGCTCCCAACCGCGATAGTACTCATCGTATCCACTCGTGTGAATCTTTTCCGGAAGGGGTCGGTGGGTCAGCCGTTGAGCGCGTCCTGGCAGGCCCGGGCGAGCCGGCGCTGGCTGGTCAGCCGTCGCCACAACCCGAGCGGCGGCGCGAGGGCGGTACGCGCCGGTGCCGCCGTCACGGCCAGGACGCCGTCGGTCAGCTCCCCCCGGGTCGTCCATGGCGTCCACCGTTCGAGGTCGGGTGCGGAGAAGTCGTGTCCCAGCAGCACCGCCGGGCCGTTGGCGGGTGGCCGTCCCGCGAGGCTCCGCACCCGGACCGCCCCGCGTCCCTCGTCGTCGGGCCGCATCACCGAGTCCAGGTACAGCTGCTGATCGTCGCGGGCCACCGCGAGCACCTCGCCGGCCCCGCCGACGCGGGCACCGACCGTGGTCGCCGTGACGACGTCCAGCACCACGATCAGTCGGGGCAGGTACCACCAGTGCTCCCGGCGCAGCAGCGGCGAGTCGATCAGCGCGCGTGCCGGCGGGTACTTGCGTAGTTCCTGGTCGAGCAACTGTTCCGCGAACAGCGTGCCGTCGCGATCCTCGGTCAGCCGGGGCCGGCCGGTCACCGCGACCGGCCGCCAGCCACGTCCGGTGAGCCGGTCGTCGGAGACGACAAGCGCCGCGACCGGCGCGGCGGCCAGCCGTCGGGCGAGGGCGACCTCGGCGTACGGGAAGGCGACGGCGGGTCGGTCGTCGAGCAGCAGCGGCGTGACCGGCCGGGCCTGTGGTCGGCCGTCCCGGTCGAGCCAGGCCAGCTCGCCGACGGTGGTGGCCTGGATCGCGCGACGAACATCAGCACCCACGTCCATGTGATCCGAGCCGTTCGGTTGACCTTGGAATGTGATCCCCGTTACATTACCGGCAGGTTTCGGGATCTGCACACGAGCGCCCGCCCCCGCGGGCCGCAAGGAGGCAGCCGTATGCCCGCCATCGTCGTCGTCATCGCGGTCATGGCGATGTTCGCCCTCGGCTACCGGTACTACTCGCGTTACCTCGCCGACCGGGTGTACGGGCTGGACCCGGCCTACGTCACCCCGGCGCACCGGTTCGCGGACGGGGTGGACTTCGTACCCACCAACAAGCATGTGCTCTTCGGCCACCACTTCACCTCGATCGCCGGAGCCGCCCCGATCGTCGGTCCGGCGATCGCGGTGTTCTGGGGGTGGGGACCGGCGTTGGCCTGGGTGGTGCTCGGCACCATCTTCGCGGCCGGCGTACACGACTTCGGGTCGCTCGCGGTCTCGGTACGACACCGGGCGCGCAACATCGGCACCCTCGCCGCGGACGTGATCAGCAAGCGGGCCCGGACGCTCTTCCTGCTGATCATCTTCTTCCTGCTCACGCTTGTGAACGCGGTCTTCGCGGTGGTGATCGGCAACCTGCTCGTGGCTTACCCGGGCGCGGTCATCCCGATCTTCGTGGAGATTCCCCTGGCCATCGCGATCGGCCAGTACATCTACCGCACCCGCAGCGCCGCGCTCGTACCGTCGATCATCGGCGTGATCGCCCTCTATTTCCTGATCTGGGTGGGCAACCTCTACCCGATCGAGATCACCGGGCTGGCCGACGCGCTCGGGTTCGACCAGCCGCGCAATCTGTGGGTGATCATCCTCTTCGCGTACACCTTCATCGCCTCACGCCTGCCGGTGTGGCTGCTGTTGCAGCCTCGCGACTACATCAACTCCCACCAGCTGTTCATCGCGATCGCCATCATCTTCGCCGGCGTGCTGGTCGGGATGGACCGGATCGTGGCACCGATGTTCAACGACGTGCCGGCCGGCTCACCGAGCATCTTCCCGTTCCTGTTCATCACCGTCGCCTGCGGTGCGATATCCGGGTTCCACTCGCTGGTGGCCTCCGGCACCACCTCCAAACAGCTCGACAAGGAGACCGACGCCCGGTACGTCGGCTACGCCGGGGCGATCGGCGAGGGCAGCCTCGCCCTCGGGTCGATCATCGCGGTCACGGCCGGGGTCGCCGCCACGCGCGCCGAGTGGGAGGGGTTGTACGCCAGCTACGCCGAGGCCTCGGGCGGTGCCACCCGCAACTTCGTCAACGGCATCGCCAGCTTCGCCACCAACCTCGGCATCGAGTTCCAACTCGCGACCGTCTTCGCGGCAGTGGTGGTGATCTCGTTCGCGGCCACCACCATGGACACCGGCGTCCGGTTGCAGCGCTACATCGTGCAGGAGATCGCCGAACTGGTCGGGTGGCGGCGGCTGTCGCGTCACCTGACCCTGGCCGGGTTGCTGGCGATCGCCGCACCGCTCACGCTCGCCCTGCTGCCGGGCGGCGGGGACGCCGGCTACACCTTCGGGGTGCTGTGGCGGCTCTTCGGTACCACCAACCAGCTCACCGCCGGGCTGGCGCTGGCCGTCATCGCGGTCTGGGTGCTGCGCCGTCGGCGCAACCCGGTGGCGGTGATCGTGCCGCTGGTCTTCCTGCTGATCATGACGACCTGGGCCCTGATCGTGCAGTTGCGCGAGTTCGTCGAGGCCGACGAGTGGGTGCTGGCGCCGCTGGACGCCATCATCTTCGTCCTGGCGCTCTGGCTGATCGTGGAGGCGGTGCTGGCACTGCGTCGCGCCAGTGGCCAGCCCGCCGAGGCGGACACGGATCCCGGGCCCGGCCCGGACAGCGACGGTGCGGGCGCCATCGAGTCCGAGCCGGCCGACCAGTCGCAGCGGGCGGTCGGCGCCGAGTCGGCGGCCGGTGCCGGTGCCACCGACGATCGTCGCTGATGGCCCGGCACCGGGTTCTGCTGATCCGACCGTGGGACGCCGCCGGGGCCGGCTCCGGCTGCTGCACCGGCGCGGCCGGCATCTGCGTCGAGGGTCGGCACGAGGATCCCGCACTGGCTCGGCAACGGGCCGACCAGCGGCCGTTGGGCGAGGTCTACCAGGTGGTACGCGCCGGTCTGCCAGCCGAGATCGCGGTGGAGATCGTCGACCCACGTAACACGCTGTTCCTGTTGCCGGCGATCGTGCGCGACGGTCGCCGGCACCGGCGACCCTGGCGGAACCTGCTGCGAGACCTGGTCCGGGGTACCGGATATGCGGCGATCATCGTGGACGGCCGGGTGGTCAGCGAGTCCGGCCTACCCCCGGCGAATCAGGCCCTGCACATCGTCCGCCGGGCGCTCGCCTCGTCGGCCGCCGTCAGCTGCCGCAACAGCCGGCGGCCCGGTCGGTAGCCGGCTCGTCGGCCGACCAGGTTCAGCGGTGCGGTGAGCAGCCTACGATCGCGCCCGGTGACGAGAATCCCATCCGGCGCCGACCGGCATCCCGCCACCCGCAGCCTCATCGACGCCACGGGGTGGCTGCCGGTCGTCGTCAGGCGGCTGCGGCGGTGAGATCCAGGTGACCAGCACCACCGAAATGATCATCAAGAGGAACCACGACGTCAGCTTCGTCAGTGACACCGGATGCCAACCGTCCACCTGGCTCGGGTACAGCCACGCGTTCGACCAGGTGGCGATGTTCTCCGCGAGCCAGATGAAGAAGGCGACGAGGACGAAGGCCAGCAGCAGCGGCATGCGCCACCGTGCCCGGAATATGCGGAAGTGCATGACACAGCGACCGAACACGATTGCGACAACCGCGACGAGCAGCCATCGCACGTCCGGCAGGTAGTGGTTGCCGAAGAAGTTGAGGTAGATGGCGATCGCCGCCACGGCCGTCAACCAGCGTGGCGGATAGCGCGTGAAGCGCAGGTCGAACAGCCGGTTCACCCGGACCAGGTAGGAGCCGACCGCGGCGTACATGAAGCCGCTGAACAGGGGCACCCCGCCGAGCCGGAGCACGCCGTCGGGCTCGTACGTCCAGGAGCCGACGTGCGTCTTGAACAGCTCCATCACCGTGCCGACGAGGTGGAACAGGACGATCACCCGTAGTTCGCGCAGAGTCTCCAGCCGCCCGGCGACCATGGCGACCTGGATGGCGACGGCGGCGACGGTGAGGACATCGTTGCGGGCGAACCCGGCGTCGTCCGGGTACCAGAGGTGCGCCGCGCAGATGATCGCCAGCATGGCGGCACCGAACACACACGCCCAGGCCTGCTTGAGCCCGAAGACCACGAACTCGGTCAACCAGCCGGCCGGCCCGTGACGCGGCAGCCGGGCCAGCCCCGCCCGGAAGCGGGCGTCGATCGCGCGTTCGGCCGTGGTGAGCGTGGCCCGTCCGTCGGGGGTGTGCTGCATCGCTCCCAGGTTAGTAGCCGCCGGACGGCGCGGACATTCTGCCCGTGGGCTGGGCGCCCGCGCGCTGACCTCGCTGTTCAGCGCCACTGGCCACCCGCGCGGTCGACGCCAGCGATCGTGACCGACGGCGCGGCCGAGATGGCGTCCGAGAGCGACCGAACGTGCCTGACGGCGAATCCGCGCGGAAGATGAAACCCTTCGGTTGTCCGGAAGCTGGGTTCGCCGTTCGTCATGTCGGTGGAACCACTCCTGACGATTCGACAGAAAGGCACTGACGTGAAGTACATGATGCTGGTCTGCACCGATCCGGAGCCGGACCCGGAGCCGACCAACCACCCCGACGTCGAGGTGTGGGTGGCGGAGAACGACGCGGCCGGCCGACGCCTCCAGGGCGCCCGGCTGGCACCGGCGTCGGCCGCCACCACGGTGCGGGTGCGCGATGGCCAGCTGCTGCTCTCCGACGGGCCGTTCGCCGAGGTCAAGGAAATGATCGTCGGCTTCGACCTGCTGGAGTGCGCCGATCTGGACGAGGCGATCGAGGTGGCCCGGGCACATCCGATGGCCTGGGCCGGGCGGATCGAACTCCGGCCGTTCGACGATTCCGAGCAGTGACGGATCCGGCCGCCGAGATCGCGGTGCCGCGGACGTCGACCGACGACGACGGCGCGGCGGCGCAGCGGCGCGCCGGGAACGGGGGTACGGCGGCCGGTCGGGCCGCGGCGGCGCAAGCCGTCGCGGCCACTGCCGTCGAGGCGTATCCCCGGATCGTGGCGGCCCTGATCCGGATCACCGGTGACTGGACGCTGGCCGAGGACTGCACCCAGGAGGCCCTGGCTCGGGCGCTGGACCGCTGGCCGGTGGACGGGGTGCCGGTCAACCCGGCGGGCTGGCTGATGGCGGTCGCCCGCAACCGGCTCCTCGACGTGGTGCGGCGGGCCTCGGTCGAGCGACGCAAGCTGCGTGACGTGGCGGTGCTGGCGCTCACGGCCGCCACCGCGGAACCGGTACCGGACGAGGAGGTGGTGGACGACCGACTGCGGCTCATCTTCACCTGCTGCCATCCGGCCCTCGCGCCGCAGGCACGGGTCGCGTTGACCCTCCGGACGATCTGCGCGGTGCCCACCGCCGACATCGCCCGGGCCTTCCTGGTCAGCGAGTCCACCATGACCCGGCGGCTCACCCGGGCCAAGGCGAGGATCGCCGACGCGGGTATCCCGTACCAGGTGCCGCGCGGCGACGCCCTGACCGAGCGGCTGCCCGGGGTGCTGGGCGTGCTCTACCTGCTGTTCACCCAGGGCTACGACGCGGACGGCGAGCCGGCCTTCGCCGAGGAGGCGATCCGGTTGGCCCGGCTGCTGGTCCGGCTCATGCCCGAGCATCAGGAGGCGACGGCGTTGCTGGCGCTGTGCCTGTTGCAGCACTCCCGCCGTACCGCCCGGCGGGACACCGACGGCAACCTGATCCCACTCGATCGTCAGGACCGGTCCCGGTGGGACCATGCGGCGATCACCGAGGCCGACCGCCTGCTCGCCGGCCTCACCGAGTCCGGCCCGTACGCGTGGCAGGCCCGAATCGCGGCGTGCCACGCCACCGCGCCCAGCGCCGACGCCACCGACTGGCGTCGGATCGCCGACTGCTATGACCAACTCGCCCAGGTGCAACCCACCCCGGTGGTCGCCCTGAACCGGGCCGTCGCGCACGGGTACGCGTACGGGCCGGGAGCCGGGCTGGCCCTGCTCGCCGAGGCGCGCGCCGGTGGCGGGCTCGACAGTTATCCGTTGACGCTGGCGGTGGAGGCGGATCTCGTCGCCCGACAGGGCGACCCGGAGCGGGCAGTGGCGCTGTTCCGGGCGGCGGCGGACCGGGTGCACGGCGATGCCGAGCGTCGGGCGCTGCTCGACCGGGCGCGTCACACATATGGACCCGCGTCGTAGCAACCGAGCCGGGGCATCCGGCCGGACGGGGCAGCGCGGTTGACGGCACCGGCCGATACTGCGGAGATGGTGCGGTGGGCCTGGGCGTGCGTCGGTGTTCTGCTCGTGGTGAACGTGACGGCCTGTGACGATCCGCCGCCGGACGCCGCGCCGATGTCGCCGGCACCGGCGCCGACGTCCGCCGGATGGACGGCACCACCGCTGCGGTTACCCACCGCCGGGCCCGGCGACGCCTGCCCGGTCGCCGAGCCCCAGCCCTGGTCCGACAGTGACCAGGCGCACCGGGTGCTCGGGCCCGGCCCGCTGTACCCGGTCGCCGACTACTTCGCCGACGGTGCCCTGCAACTGCGCGACGAGGACCGGGAACCGGACGGCACGTACACCAAGAAGGTGCGGTGGATCGGCTCCGGCTACACCGGCCCGGTGCTGGTACGGGCAGCGCGGATCGATGCTCCGGGCAGCGCGACGGCGGCGTTCTCCTACACCGGCGAATCCCGCGACGACGGGCACCACGCCGTGCTTACCACGCCGGAGAGCGACCTGCCGGGCATCACCACCGTGGACGGGCCGGGCTGCTACGCGTACCAGGTGGACGGGAACACGTTCAGCGTGACGATCGTGTTCCGCGCCGCCCCGGCGAACCCGTCCTGATTCCCGGCACGCCGCCGATGGACGCCGGCGGTCAGGCGCTGCGGTTCAGCCGTACGCCGGCCTGCTCGGCGTGGTCGAAGAGGTCGTTGATGAGCACCACGTCACGGCCGGCATTGGCCAGCAGGGAGGCGGCGACGGCGGCCCGGTAGCCGGACCCGCAGTGCACCCAGACGGTGCCGGGCGGGATGTCGGCAGTCCGGCGGGGCAACTCGGGCAGCGGTACGTGCACGGCACCATCGACGTGGCCGTCCCGCCACTCGTTGCCCAGCCGCACGTCGAGGACGACCTGCGGGGCGGGCAGCCCGGCCGGTGGATTCCCGGCCTGCGCGGCGGCCAGCGCCGGGAAGTCCGCGACGAGCAGCTCCCGCAGCTCGGAGGGGTTGTCGACCCACTGCCGGGGAGTGCCGGTCGCCTGGGCGGCGGGCCGGTCGATGCCGATCCGGACCAGCTCGCGCTGGGCGTCGGCGACCTGCTCCGGCGTCTCGGCCAGCAGCGTGACCGGGGTGCCCCAGTCGATCAGCCAGCCGAGCCAGGTCGACATCGGGCCGTCGAGGCCGAGGCTCACCGTGCCGGCCAGGTGCGAGACCGCGTACGCCTTGCGGTGTCGCAGGTCGACCACCCACTCCCCGGCGGCGATGCGCTCCCGCAGCTGCGTGGCGTCGGCCCGCGTCACCGGGGTGAGATCCACCGGCGCCGGGCCGGCGGTGTTGGCCAACCCCATGTGCGCGTAGTACGCCGGGTAGGCGTCCAGACCGGCCAGGGTTTCGGTGACGAAATCGGTCGTGGCCAGCCGGAAGACCGGGTTGACCTGCTTTTCCCGGCCGATCGTCGAGTCCGGGGCGTCGGCCTGGCTGGCCGAGCAGAAGCTGCCGAAGCCGTGGGTGGGCCAGACCTGCGCCCCGTCGGGCAGCAGGTCGGCGAGCCGCTTCGCCGAGGTGTGCTGACGCTGGGCCAACTCGTGTGCGTGCTCCGCACCAAGGAGGTCGGTGCGACCGGTGGTGCCGAACAGCAGCGATCCTCCGGTGAAGACCCCCGCTGGGGTCCAGTCAGCCCCGGTGGCCTCGTCGAGCACGTACGACAGGTGGTGGAAGGTGTGGCCCGGGGTGGCCACGGCCCGGAGCCGCAGCGCCTCCGACACCTCGATGACGTCGCCGTCGCGGACCGGTACCCGGTCGAAACCCACCTCGTCGTCGGCGGCCACCAGGTAACGCGCCCCGGTCAGCCGGGCCAGGTCCAGCCCGCCGGAGACGTAGTCGTTGTGCAGGTGTGTCTCGACCACGTGGGTGATCCGCACGCCGGCCGCACCGGCGAGGTACAGCACCCGGTCGATGTCCCGCTGCGGGTCCACCACGACCGCGACCCGGCCGTCGGTGGCCAGGTAGCTGCGGTCGCCGAGGGACGACGTTGTGATGACCGACACCTGCACCGTCATGCCCAGCTCCTCGATAGTCGTCTCCAGCGGTTGCTTACCCGGCCGGAGTGCGGAGATGCCGCCTCGATCGGGTAGCCGTCTCCGACTATACCCCTGGGGGTATGCATCGCCCACTCGGATGGGCCGACCGCGAACCGGAGGCCGGTCCGCGGTCGGAGCAGCTCCGACCGCGGACCGGCGTTGTCACCTACCGGTCACAGGCGCGCGCACTGACCCGACGCCGGGCCCCGCACCGTGTTCGCCCGACCCTCGTTCACCGGGGCCGGGGTGTTGCCCGAGCAGGCCAGCGGGCCGCTGATGGTGTTGGCGGCGACGACCACCGGCTGGCTGCCGGAGTTGCCCGTCACGCTCACCGGGCCGCTGACGGTGGCCGCGTCGACCCGTACCCCACCGAGGTTGGCCACAAGCGTCACCGGCCCGTTGATCCGGGCCTTGCTGATCTTCAGGTCGCCGGTGGTGCCGGCCACCGTGACCGGACCGGAGACCTTCGTACCCGACAGCTCGAACAGCACCGGCCGGGTGGCGGACACCGGGCCGTTGATGGTGCCGCCGGTCACCCGCAGCGAGGCCCCTGCGGCGATCGACACCGGGCCCGCGATCGTGGCGTTCTCCACACAGGTCAGGCCGGCGGTCACGATCAGCGGCTTGTTGTGCTTGCCGGTGATCGTGGTGGTGCACTCCGGCCCGCCCTGGCCGACCGACGACCGCGGGTCGGTGTCCGCGGTCACCGGCGAGTTGGCGGCGAAGTAGTTCACCAGCATGGTGAGGTCGTTGTCGCCGGTGGTCAGCGGGTCGGTGCCGCCGCCGAGAGTGGTGAAGTTGTCCCCGCCGGCAGCGAGGAACGAGTTCACCGTGACCCGGTAGCTGCCCGCCGGGTCGATCGGCGTGCCGTTCAGCTCCATCGAGGTGATCCGCGAGCCCTGGGCGGCCTGCGGGTCGTAGGTGTAGCTGAAGCCCTCCGACACGCCGAGCCACAGCACCGGGCGGGACGCGCCCGCCGGCTGCCACTGCTGCTCCAACACCTGCTTGATCTCGGCACCGGTGTAGGTCTTGGTGACCACGTCGTTGGCGAAGGGCTGGACGGCGAAGGCCTCGGCATAGGTCACCGTGCCGTCGTCGCCGTACAGCAGGTCGGCCCGCAGACCGCCCGGGTTCATGAACGCGATCTGCGCCCCACCCCGACCGGCGTCACGGGTGCCGGCGAGCTGCACGTCGGCGATGAAGTTGCCAAGCGCCGACTCCTTGCCCCGATCCTCGTTGCCGTCGGTGTAGGCGCGCCGGATGTCGGCGGTGATCTCACCGAGCTTCCGCTGACCCAGCTCCTGCGCCCGCACCTTCGCGGCGGCCACGATCTCCGCCACCGCCGGGTCCTGCGCCGCACCGACGACGTCCACCAGGGACGCGTCGGCGGAGGTGATGGAGCCCGCCTCCGGGTCGAAGGTCAACGTGACCTTGCCGAGACGCTTGCCGTAGTCCTCGGCCTGCACGATCGGCCGCAGCTTGTCGGTGCCGGGAACCGGCACCTCGAAGGCGTACGGCTGGTGGGTGTGCCCGCTGAAGATCACGTCGACGGTGGCGTCGGCGCGGGTGAACTCGCCGAAGACCGGGTCGTTCGTCAACGCCTCGGGAGAGTCGATGTTCTCGGTCGCGGCGCCCTCGTGCGCGAGCAGCACGACCACGTCGGCCTCGCCGTTGTCCGGGTTGCCGTCCTTGAGCTGGCCGGCGACCAGGTTGGCCTCGACCACCGGGTCGCGGAACGTGATGCCGGTGATGCCGTCCGGGCTCACCAGCGAGGCGGTCTGCTCGGTGACCACGCCGATGAAACCGACGCGGACGCCGCCGATGGTGTTCACCGCGTACGCCGGTAGCGCCCGGGTCTCACCGCGGTACACGTTGGCGCCCAGGTGCGGGAAGTCGGCCCGGTCGGTCACCCGGCCGGTCAGGTCCGCCATGCCCTTGTCGAACTCGTGGTTGCCCACCGCCGAGACGAGCAGGCCGGCCTGGTTCAACGCGTCGATCGTCGGGTTGTCGTCGTCGATCGCCGAGATGAAGGTGGAGGCGCCGATGTTGTCACCGGCGGAGACGAAGGCGGTGTTCGGGTTCTCCGCCCGCAACTGGTTCACCAGACCGGCCACCTGAGCCGCACCGCCGACCGGCTGACCATCCACGGTGGCCGGTGACTCCAGCCGGCCGTGGAAGTCGTTGATGCTCAGCAGTTGGAGCTCCACCGGGCCGGCGTCGGCGCCGGTGTCGATGCCCACCACCAGCGGGTTGTGGTCGCTGGCCCGGTACGGGTCCGGTGCGAAGAACGCGGCCAGGCCGTCGTACTGGAAGGCGTACGACTCGACCGCGTTGATCTGCCAGATGTCGACCCCGGTGACCCGCGACGCCAGCGACGGCGAGGCGAGGGCGTGGTCGAGCGAGCCGGACTCACCGTTGAAGACGTAGCTGGTCTTCCCGGTGTCGTTGAGATTGCGGTAGTCCTCGTCGTAGAGGGCCTGCATCGGGTCTTCCTGGGTGTACGCGTTGAAGTCACCCAGCAGCAGTACGTCGTCGGTCTCGCTGTCCGCCTTGACCTGGTCCACGAAGGCGGCCAGCGCCCCGGCCTGCCGGACCCGGTCGCCGTTCCAACCGCCCTGACCGTCACCGGCATCGGCGTTGTCACCGGAGCCGGCACCGCTCTTGGACTTGAAGTGGTTGGCCACCACGATGAAGTCCACCGAGCCGGCGGTGAACGTCTGCGCGATCGGCTCGCGGGCGTTGGACCACACCGTCTCGTCGTTCACCGACCGCGATGGGCCCTTCGGCTGTGCCTTGGCCGGCTTGAAGATGATCGCCGTGGTGATGACGTCCTGCTCGGCCGCGCCGGGCAGCTCGGCCGGCGTACGGACGTAGTCCCAGGTGCCCGCGCCGTCCTCGCTGTTCAGGGCGGCGACCAGGCGCTTGAGTGCCTGCTGCGGGTCCTCGGCGTTGAACCGGACCGAGTTCTCGATCTCCTCCAGCGCCACCACGTCGGCGTTCAACGCGGTGATCGCCGAAACGATCTTTGCTTCCTGCCTGGCCAGCGCCGCCTCGTCGTCGGCACCTCGGGCCTCGCCACCGAAGTGGACGAAGTAGTTCAGCACGTTGAAGCTGGCCACCCGCAGGTCGCCGCCGACGTCGACGGGCCCGGCGGTACGCGGATTGGTGGTCTTGAACGTGGTCCGGGCGGCCGGTGCGGTGTCCGCGTCGACCGGGCGGGTCGGTTGCAGACGCCACTCGTTGAAGCCGTACGACAGCACCGACGCGCCGAACGCCTCCACCGAGTCGCCGACCCGCAGCGGGCTGGCCGGCGAGACGTACGGCGGCGGCAGCCCGGCGGTGGCCAGGTTCGTGGTCCTACCGTCGTCGACAAGCAGGCGACGCCGCTTGTTCTCGGCGGCCAGGGCCTGCGCGGGGTCCGAGCCGGGGCGGGCCACATCGGTAGGCGTCCGGGCCGGCTGGTCACCGGCGGCGAGCACCACCTCGCCGTACCGGTTGGTGTTGTACACCTCGGAGACGGTGTACGCGCCGACCGGCGCCACCAGCATCGACTCGACCGACTCGCGAGCGGCCTCGTCCAGGGGCAGCTCGACCGGCACCGGTGCCGGCAGCGGTGCGCCCTGCTCGCAGACCTGGACGTCGGCCCGGGCCGCGATGGTCAGCTGGGTGAGACCGTTGAACTCGCTCGCCGTGCCGCTGACCCGTACCCGGTCGCCGATCGCGACCGACGGGTGGTTCGCGGTGTTGGTGGTGAGGTACACGAAGATGCCGTCCGAGGCGGTTCCGGCGGCGACCGGGCGCTCGGCACCGCTGCCCGCCGTCTGCACGTACACCCCGTTGTAACCACCGGTGCGGTGGTCGGCGGTGACGATGCCCTCCACGGTCACCCGGCTGCCGGCCAGCGGCGTGGCCGCACCGGAGCCCTGCACCTCGGCGATGGTGTGGTCGACGGTGACGGTGCAGCCGGTCGGATCCGGGTCCGGGTCCGATGCGGCGTTGCGCACCCCGAAGGTGCTCGGCGCGGGTGCCCGCCAGCTGCCCTCGATCTTCTGGAGCGAGTGGCCCGCCGGGGTCGACGCGGTCTCCTGCACGCCGACATCGACGCCGGTCCGGCCGTCCGCCGGCCCGCCGATCGCGGTGAAGGTGCCCTCGTAGGTCAGGAACTCGGCGACGTCACCGCCGGGCGCGACGAGCGCGACGCCGTCGGGTGAGCCGTTCTGGATGCCGTCCGTCGGGTACGACTCGACGACCACACCCCTGGCCGGCACCACGCCGCTCAACGTCCTGGTGCCGTACGCCGAACCGTTGGCGCCGTTGTAGAGGACGATCTGCCAGCCGGTCAGGTCGAAGCCGACCGGTGCCTCGACCTCGATCGCCTCGCCGGTGTCCGCCCCGACGTTGTCGTAGTGGATCTCACTGATGAACGGCGTGGTGGGCGCCGGGTCCGCGAAGGCGGTGGTGCCACCGGAGAGGATGAGCGTGGTGGCGGTGACCAGTACGCCCGGGATTGTGAGTAGTCGTGTACTTCTTGTGCGCTGCATGTATGCGGCCTCCGAAGGGAGTAGACCGTCGGAGGATAAGCGGCGCCGGTGTCCATGCGGGAGCCGCCGGGTGTACCAAAGCGGCAAAGACCGGGTAGCTCAGCCGCCCTGGGCGGCAAGCCCGGGTAGCTCAGCCGCCCTGGGCGGCAAGCCCGGGTAGCTCAGCCGCCCCGGGCGACCGGACCGATCAGCTGACGCTCGGTGCCGGTCATGCTCAGCATCACCCACTGCACCTTGCCCTTGGTGATCAGGCCGACCATCTCCGGATGCAACTGGGTGAACCAGCTCTGCACGCTGGCCAGACCGAGGGCGTTCGCGGCGGTGGCCGCCTCGGCCTCGGTGAGCCGCTGGAGCACCACGATGTCGCTGCGGACCAGAACCTCGACGTCCCAGCCGGCCAGGTCGTCGCGGACCACCAGGGTGGCCCGCCAGGGTGCGCTGAGATTGGTGTCCGGTCCGGTGACCGGACCGGTGTCGATCACCACGAGCTGTGGTTCGGTCGGTGTGGCCGGCACCGGAGGCGCGACGCCCGGCGGCAGGAACGAGGCGATCTCCCGGCCGATGACGCAGCGCCGCAGGAAGGCGTCCCACTCCTGCTCCCGCGCGGTCTGCACGAACAGCCGGGCGCCGAGCGCCAGTGACCGGAAGGCGAGCAGCTCGGCTGCGCGTACCCCGCCGGTGAGCATCAGCCGGGTCGGTTCGGCCCGGAACACCCGCAGCCCCACCGGCTCCTGCTGGCGGTTACGGCCGACGACCAGCCCGCCGCCACCGGCGACCAGCCGTAGGCCGGCGACGGAGGCAGCGTCCGCGACGTGCAGTCCCATCCGACTGCCGGGAAAGGCGACGCCGTTCATCGCAGGAAGCCTCCCAACGGCAGGGTGGCGGCCACGCCGTGGGCGTGCTCGCCGTCGAGTCGCTGCAGGCGACCGCCGTGATCGCGGATCGCCTGGTCGAGTGCGCGATCGGCGGCGGCCAGCGCGGCCGGGTCGGCGCCGATGAGCCGGAACGCCACCTCGACCAGGGCGTCGTCGTCACCAGGGCGGCCATTCTCCCGAGCCACCGAGATGGACACCACGCCGGCCGCGGCGGGCAGTCCGCGCAGCAGTGGGTCCAGTTCCCACGCCCGGCTGGGCCAGGCGAGCAGTCGATAGCAGCTCTGCGGGACACCCTGAACGGACCAGCTCCGCCAGCCTTCCCGGGTCAACGGTGGGTCGGTGCCGGCTGCGCCAGCGGTGAGATGGGTCAACTGGGCGACCGCGGCGAGCACCTCGTCCCGGTTGAGCAGACGGGCCGTTGCCCGTTCCTGCCGCAGCTGACGCCGGGTCCGCCGGATCGCCGCCGTGAGCGCCGGCCGCAGATCCCGGTCGGCGTGGAAATCGGGGGTACGCGGAGCGTGAAGCACCACCCACGCCTGCCGGCTGGCCGGGACGCCACCGTTCGTCAGTTCGCGATACGCACGGTCGACCGCAGCCGCGCGGGCGCGGGGCGCCGGGGTCACCTGGATCAGCACCTGCACCGTCACGAGGGGCGTCTTCGGGTCGGCCGCCGGTAGCAACGCCACCGGAGACGGCAGGGCCTGCGGTGCCCCCATGAGCAGCGCGCCCTCGGTCGGATCGACCTCCAGCACCGCGCTGAGCCCACCCCGGTGGGTCAGCAGCACGGCCGGCTGATCGTCGATCTCGACCTGATCCAGCTCGACGGTGCTCTCCAGGTGGCTCAGCAGCTGCCATGGGCCGTCGGGCCCGGCACCGACCAGCTGCCGGCTCCGTCCCCGGTACGCCCACCACACCGCCAGCCACTGGTGCAGCCATCGGCCCCGGTGGCGCACCATCGTCGGAGCGAGCACCAGCACCGTGGCGGCGGCCACCGCGACGGTCAGCGGCAGGCCGTGCGGCGTGGCCGCCAGCACCGCCGCCGCACCGGCCTGCCAGGCCACGAGTTGGGCTACGTGGATCCCACCGACGCGCGGCTGCCGTCGGTGTGGGCGTACCACCGGAACCGCC
This sequence comes from Micromonospora sp. NPDC000442, assembly GCF_042898635.1. Taxonomy (NCBI): domain Bacteria; kingdom Bacillati; phylum Actinomycetota; class Actinomycetes; order Micromonosporales; family Micromonosporaceae; genus Micromonospora; species Micromonospora sp. NPDC000442. The sequence goes on from NZ_JBIAYZ010000026.1 coordinate 20,971, forward strand.
GCGGCGTCCCGGGCCGCGCCTTCGGCGACGGGCGGTCCCGCCGGGGCGGCCGTGGCCTGCGGTACGACCCGACTCTCCGGCGTCCGGGCGGCGGGCGCGGCGACGGCGGCCGATCCCGTGGCGGCGGCCCGACTGGTGTACGCGGTGCCGACGGTGGCCCGCCCCTGCCCGCGCTCGGCCGCCCAGGTGTGGCCGGGGCCGGCGCCGCCGAGCGTCGGTGCCGGCGCTGCGCCCTGCTGTTGGGGCGCGCGCTGCTGTGGCGGCGGTGCCGCCGCCCCCGGGTGATGCTGCCAACCCGGCTCGCCCGGCTGAGCCGCACCCGGATGCGTCACCGCACGTCCCTCCCTGACCGGCGCGGCATCGTCATCGCCCGATCGCGGTGCGCACGTCGGCCACGGTCACGGTCCGCAACTCGTCGAGGCTCGGACGTTGCCCGGACTGGCGCAACCGCTGCGCCTGCGCCTTGCGGACCCCCTCGAAGAGCTTGCGTGCCTCTCGGGCGTTGCCGAAATTCTGATCCCGTTCGATGGTGCCGAAGTGCTCGCGGAGCACCTCGGAGACGCCGTCGGCGAGCAGGTACTCGTCGCCGCCGGCCATCCGCTCCACGATTACGACCAACTGCTCCGGGGAGTAGTTGCCGAACTCGACAGTCTTGGCGAAGCGGGAGGCCAGACCGGGGTTGGCGTCGAGGAACTGCAACATCTCGCCGGTGTAGCCGGCCGCGATCACCGCGATCTCGTCGCGGTGATCCTCCATCAGCTTCACCAGCGTGTCGATGGCTTCCTGCCCGAAGTCGCCACCGGTGCCCGACGACCGGGACAGGGTGTACGCCTCATCGATGAAGAGCACGCCGCCGCGCGCCAGTTCGAACGCGGCGGCGGTCTTCTCGGCGGTGTGGCCGATGTACTGGCCGACCAGGTCACGTCGGGAGACCTCGCGGAAGGCGCCACCGGGCAGTGCGCCCAGCGCTGCCAGCAGGTCACCGTAGATGCGCGCCACCGTGGTCTTACCGGTGCCGGGGGCACCCGCGAAGATCAGGTGATGGCTGACCGCGCCGACGGGCAGCCCGGCGCTGCGCCGCCACTCGTTGACCTGGATCTCGTCGATGAGGGCGCGGACCTCCTCCTTCACCGATTCCAGGCCGACCATGGCCGCCAGGTCGGCCAGCAGTTTCTCCACCCGGGCGGCGTCCTGACCGGTGGTCGCGCGGGCGGCGTCGGCGCCGAAGGCGGCCTTCCGGTTGACGGTGCCCTCGACGATTGTCGGGTCGGCTCCCTCGGCGATCTCGATCGCCGGCTGGCCGGTGTTCTCCGTGGTGCACTCCTCGACGCTGCCGCGGCAGCCCCGGGCGAAGGAGACCGCCGGCCCTCGGGTGTCGCGGATCCGGCAGCGACGCAGCACCGGGGCGCTCTGATGAACCACCGCCACGCCGGCCTGCCCGGTCTGGGAGATGTCGCAGGTCTCGATAATGGGCCGGCCGTACTGGTAGATGTAGATGCCCCGGTTGCCGCAGCGGGTCACCGTGCTGGTGCGGATGGTCGGTGCCGCCCCGATCCGCACGATGATGCCGTCCTCGCTGAGATCGGTGAACTCGCACCCCTCGACGCTGCCGTCGGAATCCTCCACCACCAGGCCGTACCGTCCGCCGGTCACCCGGCAGCGGGTGAGCGTGAACTCCGAACGACCCGCCACCTGGATCGCCGCGCCGAAGCCGGCGCTCAGCTCGCACCCGGTCATGGTGAGCCTCGCCCGGTCGGCCACCACGACCTGCGCGTCACCGGCCTTCAGGACCAGGTCGCGCAGCTCCAACCGGCCGGAATTGCAGGACACCGTCGGGTACGCCCCGGAGGACGCGTCGATGGTGACCGTGCCCGGGCCCTCTGCGGCGACCACGCTGACGCCACGGTCGTTGACGAACAGGGCCTCGTGGTAGGTGCCGGGGCTGACCGAGACGACCGTGTCGTCGCTGGCCACCGCCAGTGCCTCCCCGATGGACGGGTAGGCACCGGGCTGATCCGGGGAGACGAGAAGGGTGCGCGTCATGGCTCCGGCTCTGGACGGCGAAGAGGGGGCGGGACCGACGATATCCCAGCCGGTCGAGGTGGTGTGAGCCCCTCGATGCCGGCGGTGCCCACACGTCCCACCCGCCGGCACGGCGACGACGGCTAGGCTCGCGTGCGGGGCGGGCGAAACCTCGCCGGTGATCCCCTTTCGACACCCGGGAGGACGGATGGCGCAGCCGCGGATGCTGCCGCTGGCGGCCGGTGCGCTGCTGGCCGACGGCACCGTCCACACGCACACTTCGGTACGCGGCGATCTGGTCCCTGACCTGCATCCGGTGGTCCGGCGCTTCCTGCACGGGCTGCCGGTCGAGCAGCGCGAGCGCTACGCCGGATGGTGCGCCGAGGCGGTGCTGATCTCCGACCGGCTCTACGCGGCCGAGGCAGGCGGGCCACCACTCGACGCCGCCCGGTCCCGCGCGCTGCTCTGGGGCGCGAAAGTCCGGGTGACCCGGGTACGGGAGGAGGGCGACCCGCGCCACGGCGAGGTTCAGTCGCCCTGCCGCTCCTGCGCCGCCATGCTGGACTGGTTCGGTGTGGAGGCGCTGACATGAGCGAACGCTTTCCGCCCCTGGTGGCGCAGACCCTCGCCGCCGCCGGCTGGTCGCCCGACCGCTCCGACGACAACCGGGGCCGCGAGTGGGGGCTGCGGATCGCCGCCCACGCCACGCCCGGCGGCCGCCAGCACACCGTGACGACCCGGGCGATCGAGGCGTACGCCGAGTTCGGCGGATTGCGGGTGCGCCCGCAAGGGGAGGGTGAGCAGGTCGTACCGAGCGAATTCCACCTCGACCCGTTCCTGGTGCGACACTCGGTGGAAACCCTCGCCGAGCTGGCCGAGGCGATCGGCGCACCACTGAGCCCGCTGGGCGAGGAGGGCGACGGCACCGGGATCCTGGCGCTCGATCAGCAAGGTCGGGTGTTCGTGCTGGACCACACCGGGGACTGGTTCCTCGGCGCGGATCTCGACGAGGCGCTCACCACGCTGGTGCTCGGTCGTCGTCCCCAGCGGGTACGCGCGGACGGCACCTGGTGACCGGCTGGCAGCCCAGCACGGCCGCCGAACGCGCGCTGCTGGCCGCCGCCGAGGCCGACGACCGGGAAGGATTCCTCACCGAACTCGTCGCCGGTCCGCTGCTGCTGCCCGTGTCGCCCGCTGCGGCGGCCGGACGGGAGACGGTGGCGTGGCCGACGGCTCACCACGAGGGTGTCACCCACGTGCTCGCGTACACCTCGCCGGCCGCGATCGCCGCCGGGATGCCCGGTCGGTCGGTGAACTACCGGGTGTCGGGACTGGTCGACATCGCCGTCGACTGGCCCGACGACGGGTGGATGCTGGCGATCGACGCCGGATTGCCGATCGGCGTACGACTGACCGCTGACGAGCTTCGGGCCCTGACCGCACCGGTCGTGGAGGCCGAGCGACCGCTCCGCGAGGCGGTCCGGCGACAGGATCCCAACGCCCTGATGTCCGCCCTGCTCCGGGCGGAACTGGTGCTGCCGGTGGACCCCGAGGGCTCGGCGACGCGAGACCTGTCCGACCCGGACTTTCCGTGGTGGGCCGTCCCCGACGAGCAGGGTCGGCCCAGCCTGCCCGTGTTCAGCTCCGAAGGCCGGCTGCGGCAGGCACTCGGCGAGCGTGACCTGGTGGTGGTCAGCAGCCTTCAGCTCACCGACCACTGGCCGGACCTCTCCTGGCAACTGCTGCTCAACCCGGAGACCCCACTGGCGGCGGCACTGCCCGGCGAGGCGCTGCTGACGTTGCGCGACTGGCTCGGCGAGTTACGACAGGTGATCCAGGAGGCGGCCGACCAGGAGCAGCAACGACGCGACACGGCCCGGTACGCCGACCCGTCGACGGTGGGCGTACCGGTGCCCCGCCCGGCACCGGAATCCACCGCCGACGACGGGCCCGATCCCAGCGCACCGCTGCTGCTGCAACTGGTCATCCCGCACCGCTACCTGACGTCCTACCTCGACGACGGGTACGACCGGGCGGCCGGGCTGGTGCACGCCTGGCACGGACCGGGACGGGACACGCCGATCCGGCTGTACCGACGGTTGGGCCTGCTCGGTGAGGGCTCTCCGTTCGAGGAATCGGACGAGTGGGTGGCAGTGCTGCGCTGGCCGCCCGGCGAGGCGACGCCCGAGGAGTGGGGTCAGGGGCAGCCACGAATGGAGTCGCTTGTCGTACCGGACGGGACCGAGCTGCACTGCCTGCACGCCGACGGCCGAGACGAACTGCTGGCCCGCTTCGACGCCACCGGCCGCCGCTGGTCCCCGGCCTGATCGGTCCCGCCTCCGGTCGGTGGCGCTGCTTGTCGGAGGCCCTCGACGGTGTGCTGCGGTCACGGGCGACGTCGGTGCGGTCGGCTGTGACCACGGTCGCCGGAGCGCTGAACCACCGCGTCGTACCGTCCTACCGTCCGTCAGCGACTGCGGCCGGCGAACCAGGCCCGCGCGGGCGGGCTCTTGATCAGGACGAGCGACACACCGGCCAACCCACCCACGACCAGCGGCGTGACCATCGTCGGGTGATAACTGAGCTTGCCCTGCGCCAGCAGCGTGACGATGACGACGACGAAGAGCCCGAAGGTGAATCCGGCCGGCACGACCAGCCCTGCCGCGTTGTCGCCCGTCCAGGCCATCAGAATCCCCAGTGACGCGAGCAGCACCACCAGCAACGCGATCGCCAGTACGCCCGCACCGATGCCCACCACCAGGAACTTGCCCAGTCCGTCGCCATCGGTACGCAGCATCGCCCGGAAGAAGGCGAACCCGGCGATCAGCCAGACGACGATCGAGGGCACCATCAGCAGGGCGGCGAGGGTGACGACGACCGGTCGCCGGCGTGGCGTCGGCGTGCGCCCGCCGGGAGGCGTACCCGGGGCTGGGCCGAGGTTGGGGGACTCGCCGGCTGGCGCGGCGGACGACATGGATTCCTCCTCGGGAGCGATCGGGTCAGCCGGGCGGGCGCCGCCAGACCGCGTCGTCGGTTCTGTCCGCGGGCTGACCGGCGCTGCCGGTAGGCGTGGCGAGACCCCCTGCCGCCGGCGCGACAGCTCCGGAAGCTGCCGACATCTCCTCCAGCGGATCCTCGTCGGCCGACTCCGCCTCAAGTCGGCGTGCGCGGCCCCGCAGCAGCATGACGGTGCCCACGATCCCGCCGACGATGAGCAGAAGCACGGCGATGATCACGGCCCACACGAAGACCACGATGCCGTCCTCGCGCTCGCGGGGATCGGCCTGCCACGGCTCCAGACCGTAATCGCCCGCTGCAGGATCGGTGGGGCGGGTGCCCCGGCCGTCCGGCTCGCCGGTCAATGCCTGCCGGATGTCGAGTGCGCCCCACCCGTAGTGCAGGTCATGGCCGGGCTCGCCCTCATCACGAGTGGTCTCCAGCAGGCGCTGGAACATCTCGTAGCCGTTCAGGTCCGGATATTCGGCCTTGACCAAAGCCAGCGCGCCGGAGACGAGGGCCGTGCTGTTGCTGCTGCCGAGCCCGACGTGGTACCTGTTGCCGGGGACGGCGTAGACGATGTCCTCGCCCGGTGCGGCGATGTCGACCTGCTCGGCGGGTAGGGCGGCCTCCTCGCTGATCGTGCCGGTGCGGTCGGTGCCGTTGACAGCCATGGCGCTCTGGTGTGAGGCCGGGCTGGCGATGATCGAATCCTTACGATTGCCGACGGCCGCGACCACGATCACGTTTCGCTGGTAGGCCCGCTCGACGGCTCGGTTCAGCTCGTCGTTGAAACTGCTGGACAGTGAGACGTTGATGATGTCGGCGTCGTGGTCGACCGCCCAGTTGATTGCGGCGGCGATGGCGGTCGGCTGGATCAGCGGGCTTCGCTCGCTCATGATGGTGATTGGGAGGATCTTGGCCTTCGGTGCGATGCCGAGCACGCCGTCGCGGTTGCCCGGCCCGTGCCCGTGCCCGGCGATCAACGAGGCCATGGCGGTGCCGTGGCCCGCTCGGTCGACCCGGCCCTTGGCATCGTCGTCGTAGAAGTCGACCCCGGGCAGGACGTTGTCCTTGAGGTCCTGGTGCTTCGCGTCCACCCCGGTGTCGATCACGGCCACCACGACACCCTCGCCCCGAGTGATCTTGTGCATCTCAGGTATCTCCAGGGCCTTCAGATGCCACGAGTCGTCCCTGATGGAATCGGCCATAGCGGGTGCCGCGGGCAGCCACAGGATCGCCAGTACGCTTGCGGCTGCGACCGCCAGGGTCGTTGCCGGTCGGGCGAGGACGCGCATGCCCGTCTGCCTTCCTCTGTGGGCCATAGCCGGACGGCTGGGGTCGAACGGTCACTGCATGGTACGGGCCGGCCACCCAGCGTTGGGTGACCGGCCCGCACGCGGTCAGCTCTGGCCGAGCGTCCTGCCCTGCTCCCGGGGGCGGTGCTCCGTCGGGGCCTCCACGACACCGGCGGCTGACGACTCGGTGACCCACAGCTCGTCGTCGCCGTCGCCGTACTCCCAGGTCTCCTGGTCTCCGTCGCGCGCCGCACCCTTACGCGGAGCCGGGGTGGCCGGCCCGCCGCGTCGGCCACCCAGCGAGGGGGCCGGCCCGGTGGTCGGCGCGGATCGGCCGGTGCCCGCACCGGCGCGTCCGCTCAGATCGGGCCGGGCACCGGCGGTGCTCCCGCCGGCCATCGGCTTGCCGGTCGTGGGTTTGCCGCTGAGTGGCGAACCGGCCCGGGGCGGCCCGCCCGGGGTGGCACCCCGCTGACCGCCGAGGCTCGGCGGAGGTGCGGCGGGACGCCCGGGGGTGGTGCCGCGCTGAGCGGGTCGGGCGGTGGAGCCGGGCAGACGCGGGCTCGACGGCGGTGGGGTGGCCGAAGCGCCCGGCCGACTGCCCAGACCCGACCGGCCCCGGCCACCGCCGGGAGCGCCGGCGCCGGTGTTGCCGGGCAGGGTCGGGCGGTTCGGGGCCGTACCACGCCGGCCACCGCCCGGTGCCCCGGACCCGCTGCCCGGGCCACCGGCACCGGGCAACGTGGGCCGGTTGGGCCCCGGCCCACGGCCACCGGGCGCGCCGGGACCGCCCGCACCCGGCAGGGTGGTCCGTGGTGCGTTCGGTCGCGCTGAATTCGGTGTGGTCAGACCGGGGTTGCCCGGTCTCGGCCCGGGCGGTGCCACCGGCGGCACCACCGGACCGGGCGTCACGGGGGCGGTGGGGGCGGTGGTCACCGGCGGCGCGGTCGGCGGTGGGGCGACGGGTGCGGCGGTGCCACCGGCCAGACCGACGCCCTCCGGAAGGTTCGGTGGCGGCGGTGGCGGCGCACCGGTCGGCGCGTCGCCCCCATCGGGCCGGGTCGGCAGATCCGGCCGGTTGGGCATGGCCGGGCGGTTCGGGGCGGCCCCCTTCGGAGGGGCGCCGGGCGGCGGTGCCCCCGGAGCCCCAGGGCCGGGCACGTTTGACGGACTGGTGATGACCGCGTCCGTCGGGCCCTTGAACTTCCCGCCTCGGGAGATGTTCGAGATGTAGACGTCGATGTAGAGGTCGGCCAGCGGCTTGGCGATGTTCTTGGCGCGCTGGTGGTACTCGCTCTGGACGTCCTCGTACGACTTGGCGTCGTTGCCGGTGACGCCGGGGAGCCAGTCGACCATGTCGGATGCCTGGAAGCCCTCGTCGTTCGAGCGGCGTTCCCCCTGCCGGGTCTGCTCGGCCTGGTACTCCTGCCAGAGGGTCTTCATCTCCCGCTGGGCAGTCTCGATCTTGCTGGCGAGCTGGTCCAGGCCGGTGGCGTTGTCGCTGGCCACGTTCTTCCACTCGTCGAGTGAGTGGAGCGTGGCGCCCACGCGGGACATGAAGACCCGTGCCGCGGGCGACTGCCAGCGGGCGTCCAGGGAGTCGGCGTGACGCTTGAGATTGTCCCGCGTGGTCTGCAGCAGGTTCGCCGCCCGCCGCCACATGTCGGCGAGTGCCGTCGTCCGCTCGTCACTCTCCTTGCGGACGTACTCCCACATATGCTCGATGTTCACCGAATCCCACGCCGTTGGCTCGTACGGCGTGGCCCCGGCGGCCCGCTCGGCCGCGTAGTCGTCCGACACGCCGGCGTACATCGGGTAGCTGACCGGCTGCCAGCCGTAGTAGTCGTCGCTCATCCCCGCTCCTCGGGCCTCGCCTGTGCCACCGTCACCGGAGATCCGACTGATCCAGCCGGAGATCTTCGCCGTGCATGCGTTCGCCGTCGCCGTGAATCACGTACGCGCCGGAGCCCTCACCGACGACCTCCGACTGCGCCCACGCCGGAGACTCCTCGCGCTGCTCACCCGTCGGGCAGGAGTCCAGGCCGTAATAGGGATTCATCGGCGCCGGGTTCAGGGCCGACTCCGGCACCGAGTCCGCCGGGTTCTCCGTGCCCTCCTGCCATCGGCCGCTGAGCGTGTCCTGACCGTCGACGGCGGAGAACGCGTTGTAGACGTCCTCGTTGGTGGCCTGGGCCAGCGCGTCCCCGGTCAGGTACTCGGCCGAGATGGACATGGCGGCCATGCTCAGGGCGGTGAGCCCCTTCATCACGTCGCCCATCAGATGGGAAATCGCCATCCGGCTCTCGTCGTGCCGGCCCCGGAAGAACGCCGCCTCCTTCATCCCGCCGCCGCCGAACGGTGCCTGCACCGTGAGCATGGGACGCAGGCCGTTGTCGAAGCTGGGCTGGAAGTTGGTCTCCATTTCCTTCTGGATCGCCAGCGCGAAATCCTTCAGCTGCTGGATGTCGACGTCGATCTGTTCGTCGACGAGCCACTCGTCGCCCATGTTCCCTCCCCCGTTCGCTCACACGATGCCGGCGCGGCTGCTTCCTTCTCCGACAAGTCGGGGGTCATGCAGCCGCGCACCGTGAGTCCACTCTGGCCGACAGTAGCCTGATCGGGCAACCCCGTACCGGGCTCAAGAGCGTGGCGGAAGGTGCACCAACTGCACCAACCGGGTACCACCACGCCGGGACACCAGCCAGCCCCGGCCCGGTGGCAGCGGCCCGGGCCGGACGGTGCCGAGCAGGACCCCCTCGTCGCGGTTGCCGGACATCACGATGCCCGGCGTGCTGATCTCCCGCAGCCGCATCAGCACCGGCTCGTAGAGCGCCCGACTGGCGCCGCCGGTACGCCGGGCGATGACCACGTGCAGGCCGATGTCCCGAGCCTGGGGCAGGAACTCCAGCAGCGGCGTCAGCGGATTGCTGCCCGCACCGGCCACCAGGTCGTAGTCGTCGACCAGCACGTACAGGTCGGGACCCTTCCACCAGTCGCGTGCCCGCAGCCGTTCGGCATTGATGTCCGGTGGTGGTAGCCGGTCGCGCATCACCGCGGCCACCTCAGCGATGATGCTCTCGGTGACCTGCGCGGTCGAGCCGTACCCGATCAGGTGCGGCGTGTCGATGTCGCCGAGCAAACTGCGTCTGTAGTCGACGATGACGAGCCGAGCCTCGGTCAGCTCGTTGCGGTCGACGATGGTCTGCGCCAGCGCCCGCAGGAAGGTGCTCTTGCCCGACTCGCCGTCACCGAACAGGATGAAGTGCGGGTCGGCGGCGAAGTCCACCTGCACCGGCTGAAGGTCCACCTCGGCGATACCGATGGGGATTCCCGGGCGGCCGGTGTTCGGCAGGCTGCCGTACGGCACCACGGGCGGCAGCAACCGGATTGGCGGTGCGCCCGGCCCCTGCCACGCGGCGGCCAGATCGGTGACCAGCCTCCGCGCGCCCTCGGGCAGAGTCTCCGCCTCCTGCGCGCTGTCCGCTCGTGGTAGCGCCGCCAGGAACTGTTGCCCGTCCGGGGTGATGCCTCGACCCGGTGACTTCTCCGGCACGTTCATCGCCGCCCGCCGGTCCAGGTTGGAGTCACCGGCATCGGCCAGGCGCAACTCCAGCCGGGTGCCGAAGACGTCCCGGACAGCCGGTCGCAGATCCATCCAACGACTCGCGGTCACGACCAGATGGATACCGAAGGACAGCCCCCGATTGGCGATGTCGTTGATCGTCGGTTCCAGGTCCTCGAACTCAGCCCGCAACGTCGCCCAACCGTCGATGACCAGGAACACGTCGCCGAACGGGTCGTCGTCGTGCTGGCCGTGTCGGCGTGCCCGCCGGTACTCGGCCATCGAGTCCACCCCGCGCTCGGCGAACCGCCGCTCCCGCTCACCCATCAGCAGTTGCAGCTCGGCCACGGTACGCCGGACCAGGCCGGAGTCGAGGCGGGTCGCCACCGACCCCACATGCGGCAGGTCACGCAGCGACGACAGGGCACTGCTGCCCAGATCGAGGCAGTAGACCTGGGCCTCGCGCGGAGTGTGCGTCAGCGCCAGGGCGGTGACAACCGTCCGCAGCAGGGTGCTCTTGCCGCTCTGCGGGCCGCCGACGATGACCGCGTGGCCGGCCGAACCGGCCAGGTCGAACCAGAGCACCTCTCGACGCTGGTCGAAGGGCTTGTCGACGATGCCGACCGCCACCTGCAACTCGCCGAGCAGGCCGGCGTGCGCGACGGTGATGCCACGGGCGGGATCCGCGGTCATCGGAGGTAGCAGCTGGTCCAGCGTCGGCGGCTCGGCCAGCGGAGGAAGCCACACCTGGTGCGCGGGCTTGCCTCGCCCGGCGAGTCGACCCACCAGGATGTCCAGCACACTCTCGCCCATACCGTCGGTCGGTTCCGGTGCGGTCTCCTCCTTGGGAGCACGGGTCACCGGCGGGGCGACGTAGGCGGTGGTGTACTCGCGTACCCGATCCTCGCCGTCGCCGGCCGCGACCGCCGCCGCCGTCTTGCTGCGGTAGGTGCCGGAGACGTACGCGGCCTTGAACCGCACCAGCGGCTCGGTGCCGAAACGCAGGTAACCGTGACCCGGCGACCGGGGCAGCTCGTACGCGTCGGTGGCCCCCAGCACCACCCGGGACTCCATCGCCGAGAAGGTCCGCAGACCGATCCGGTACGACAGGTGGGTGTCGAGTCCCCGCAGCCGACCCTCCTCCAGGCGCTGGCTCGCCAACAGCAGGTGCACGCCGAGCGAGCGACCGACCCGGCCGATCTGCACGAACATGTCGATGAAGTCCGGCTTGGCGGTCAGCAGCTCGGAGAACTCGTCACAGATGATGAGCAGGCTCGGCAGCGGAGACAGCGGTGCACCCGCCGCCCGGGCCTTCTCGTAGTCCCGCTGCGAGGCGTAGTTGCCGGCCGCCCGGAGCAACTCCTGCCGACGGACCAGCTCGCCGTTGATGGAGTCGGTCATCCGGTCCACCAGAGGCAGCTCGTCGGCCAGGTTGGTGATCACCGCGCTGGTGTGCGGCAGGCCGTCCAGCCGGGTGAAGGTGGCACCACCCTTGAAGTCGACAAGCACGAAGTTGAGGCTCTCCGAGGAGTGCGTCGCCGCCAGCGCCAGCACCAGGGTGCGCAGCAGCTCCGACTTGCCGGAGCCGGTCGCGCCGATGAGCAGCCCGTGCGGCCCCATGCCGTCCTGCGCCGACTCCTTCAGGTCCAGTTCCACCGGCCCGCCGTCGGCACCCACCCCGATCGGCACCCGCAGCTTGTCGCGGTTGGGCCGCGGCTGCCACGCCCGGTCCACGTCGAACTCGTAGGGATCGCCGATGTCGAGCAGTTCGGCCAGGCCCAGCTCCGTGGTGAGGGGCGTGTCGCCGCTACCCCGAGAGGCGGCGGAGAGGCGGAGCGGGGCCAGTTGCATGGCCAACGCCTCAAGCTCGACCACCCGGCAGTCGTCGGCCCGGCCGATCTCGGCGGGACCATCCACCGTGATGCTGTGCAACCGACGCTCCGCCGACACCTCCAGCACCAGCCGCGCCCGATCGAGCAGGCGAGGTGCCGGAGTGGACAGGTCGAGCAGGGTGACACCCTCCACGCCGCCATCGGTCATCAGGTGATCCGACCCGGCGGTGTCGCCACCGTCGATGACCACCAGCACGTGCGGCCCGGCGACCTGCGGCGTACCGCCGCTGGCGTTGAACCGGGGCCGGCTGGCCAGCACGTCGTCGAGCATCGCCTCCAGACCGGTCACCGAGGGTGCCACCAGGCGCAACTGACCGAGTGCGTCGGTGCGCGACGGGTGCAGGGCATGCGGCAGCCACTTCGTCCACTCCCAGTCGGCCCGTCGGTCCGGTGCCACGCAGATCGCGACGAGCATGTCGTCGGGCGCGTGGAAGGCGGTGGCCTGGGCGAGCACCGCCCGGACCATGCCCCGGGCTGCCGCGGTGTCGCCTCGCAGATGCACCCGGGCGAATCCGTTCAGCGCCATGGTCACCGGCAGATCGGGCACCTCGCCGTAGGTGGTGAGGAACCGGCGCAGCGCGAGCGCGCACATCGGCTCCAGCTTCTCCAACGACGTGGCCGGTGGCGGCACCAGCGGCGTCGCCAACTCCTGCGGCCCGAGGCCGATGCGTACGGCGGCGAAGTCCACGTCGCCGCGCCGACGCTCCCACAGTCGGGGCCCCAGCGGCAGGGACCAGAGGACGTCGGGGTCCGGGTGCCGGTAGAACGCCGCCTCCCGCTGCTTACGGATCGTCTTGAGCACGCGACGCCGTTGACGGGACAGATGCGTCATGTACTCGCGGCGTTTCTGCAGCATCTCCTGCTTGCCCGGTCCGCCGGAGTTGTTGGCCAGCTGCGACCCGAGCATCCCGATGGCGGAGAGTCCGAACAGGCCACCGGTGACGTAGCCGAGGGTCGACCCGCCTCGACCGGCGAACATCAGGGCCATCGCGAACGAGCCGGCGAGCATCGGCAGCAGCATCAGCATCTGCCCCCACGCCTTACCGCTCGGTGCGGGTACCTCGGGCGGCGCATCCAGCAGCACCTCGCCGGAGGGATACTCCGGCTCCGGCTGGCGGGCGGGTCGCTTGACGACCACCGTGCTCACGTGACGGACCTCCGTCGCCTCTCCTGGGTCTGGTGCGCCGCGGTGAACCGCCCCCCGCGTCACCGGCACATGGTAGGTAGCCTTTGCCCGTCAGGACAGCCGCGGGCCGTCGGCCCGCTCCTCGTACCGAGGGGTCGTTAGTGGTCACCCAGGCCGGAACCGGACTCGCGCGCATCGCCGTAGTCGCCCCCAACCGACGGTTGGATCTCGCTCTGCCCGAGCACCTGCCGCTGGTCGGGCTGCTACCCGCCGTGCTTCGACAGGCCGACGAGGAACCGTCGGACGGCACCAGCCACGGAGGCTGGATGCTGCGGCGCAGCGACGGCAACCCGGTCGACCTGACCCGTACGCTGGCCGCACAGAACGTCCGTGACGGCGAGACGCTGCACCTGGTGCCGCGGCGCACCGAGTGGCCGGAGCTGGCGTACGACGACCTGATGGAGGCCGTCGCCGACGGTGCCCGACGACGCGGGGTGGTCTGGAGCCCGTTCGCGACCCGGCTGACCGGTCTGATCGTGGCCGGCGTGCTGCTGCTGCTCGGCCTCGTCGTGATCGTGACATCCGAGGAGCCCGGCTGGCTCGGTGGTGCGGTCGCCCTCGGTGCGGCAGGTCTGCTGCTGGTCTGCGGGATCGTGCTCTCCCGGGCGATGGCCGACTCCCTCGCCGGAGCCGTGGTCGCCGCCGCCGGCCTGCCCTATGCCTTCGTCGGCGGTGTGCTGGTGATCGGCACCGGCGAGTCGGTCTGGGCGCTGGGCGCCCCGCATGTGCTGCTCGGCTCCGCTGTGCTGCTGCTCTCCGGGCTGCTCGGGCTGCTCGGGGTCGGCGATGCGACGAGGGTTTTCGTGGCCGCGGTCTTCGTCGGCTTCTGGGGCATGGTCGGCGGGTTGATCGCTCTCGGTTCGATGGACGCCGCACAGGGCACTGCGATCGTCGTAGGTGCGGTGGCGTTGCTGCTACCGGCCATGCCGCTGCTCTCCGTGCGACTCGGAAAGATGCCGATGCCGGCGTTGCCGCGTACCGCCGCGGACCTGCTGCGCGACGAGCCGCAGCCCAAGCGCGAAGTCATCTACCAGGCCACCGCCCGGGCCGACGAGGTCTTCACCGGCATGGTCTTCGGGGCCTTCGTCGTCACCATCGCCGGCCTGATCGTGCTCACCGCGACCGGCACGCTCGCCGCGCTGCTGCTCGCCGGAATCATCTCGCTGGGCTACCTGCTGCGGGCCCGACTGGTGTCCACGGTCCGGCACCGGGTGCCGATGCTGGCCGTCGGCATGGTGGGTCTGGGTCTGCTGCCTCTGGTCGGTGCGGCCGACGCGTCGACCGGGGCCCGGGTCCTGGCCGTGCTGCCGGTGGCCCTGGTCGCGGCCGGGCTGTCGGCCGCCGCCGGGCTCGCCTACAGCCGGCGTGCTCCGTCGCCCCGACTGGCCCGGCTCGGCGACATGTTCGACATCCTGCTGCAGTTGGCCGTGGTCCCGGTCGCGTGCAGCGTGCTCGGCCTGTACGCGTTCATGCGCGCCATCAACGGCTGACGCCTCCGTCACCAGTCGCGGTCGCTGGCCTCGGACATCTCGTTACCTCGGATCAGGTTGACGATGGCAGTGTCGATGTCGGGGCCGACGAAGAAGTCGTCGGCCCAGTGCAGCATGAAGACCCGCCCCTGCGCGTCGGCGACCAGTTCGGACGGCCCGTCCTCGTTGTTACCGATGGGGAAAACCGGGTTGTCGAACTCCTCGGCGAATCCACGCGCCTTGTCCGTCACGATGCCGCCCAAGGTAGGAAAGAAGTAGCTGGTGAAGCCACCGTCCAGTTCACCGGGAATATCGAGCTGCGGCAGCTCCAGGCCCCCGAACTCGATCAGCGCCGCCCGGACGACTGGTGGACACTCCAGTCCGGCCAGTTCGTCGGCGAAGCGGACCATCCAGTGGTTTACACCGGCGCTGTTGTCGCGGCCGGGAAACCACCCAGCCCGGTCCAGTACCTGTCGCACGTCAGGGGGAAAGCGACCCTCGGCTGCGCGATAGAGTGCGTACTCTTCGGCCACCAGGGGTGCGGACAATGCCGTCCATTGAGAAACTTCACCGGTTTCGCGGTCGATGACCGCTCGGGGATACCCCGTCGACGGTGGCGGCATGGGCACACCGTCGACGACGGCCGTCTCCGGGAGGACGCGCCAGGCGACGTAGCCGAGGTCGAACTCGTACAGATCCACTTCGGGAGCGGGCCCCGGCTTGCCCGCACTTGCCCATTCGCGGGCGATGGCCAGGGCCTCGTCGCGGCTGATCATCGAAGGACTCCTCGGGCTGCCGTCGTCGGTTCCGCCGGCCTACGCCGGATGCGGGCACCGGCCGGCTCGACGCCGTGCCTATGGTAGGCACCGCGGTCCGGAGTTCGTGACCGTGCCGGCGTACGCCAGGGAAGGGGTGCCATGCCGTCGCGGCGGGACCAGGTTCAGTCGTACCAGTTCTTCGTCCAGCGGATGACCTCCGCGCTGGTGGCGCGCGAGCCCGATCCGGAAGCGGCACCGTTCCGCCGGCTGGGTGGTGCCGGCTTCGCCAGCATCATGGTGGCCGTACTCTGCCTGGCCGCGGTGGGGGTGTACGGCCTGCTGCGTCCCGGCGGCGCGACCAAGTGGAAGGAGGGCGGCGCGGTCATCCTGGAAAAGGAGACCGGCACCCGTTACCTGTACCGGGAGGGGCGGCTGCATCCGGTGCTCAACTACGCGTCCGCCCTGCTGGCCATGGAGACTGCGGCACCGACCATCTCGGTTTCCCGCAATTCACTCGTCGGCACCCCGCGTGGCCCGCGCATCGGCATTCCGTTCGCCCCGGATGCGCTGCCCCCGGCCGGCCGCATCCTGGACGGACCCTGGACTCTCTGCACCCAGCCGGCGCGTAACGCGGCCGGCGGTATCGTCGCCACCACCGTGCTCACCGTCGGGCGGGCACCCGGCGGCGGGCGGGAACCGGGCGACAGCGCGCTGCTGGTGCGCGACCGCAAGACAGACCGGCTGCATCTGGTCTGGCACGACCATCGGTACGAGATCCGCAGCGAGAAGGTCGTGTTGGAGGGTCTCACCATGAGCGCCGAGCCGGTGGTGGAGGTGGGTGGGGCGTGGCTGAACGCCTTGCCCGCCGGAGAGCCGATCGCGCCTCGACGGGTGGCCGACCGGGGGACACCCTCGACGGCGTTGCCGGACGCCCGGGTCGGTCAGGTCTTCGTGGTGGAGAGCCAGGGCGGCAGCCGCCAGTACTACCTCGCCGAACGGACGAGGCTGGTGCCGATCACTCCGGTCCAGGCGGACGTGGTGATGGCTGACGGGGAGACCCAGTTGGCGTACCCGGGAGAGGCGAGGCCCTACCCGATCGAACTGGCCGCGGGTACCGCCGCCGCGGCGCCCAAGGCAGCCGCGCCGGCCCAAGGACGGCATCGCGCGCCCGAGCAGCGGCCGGAGATCGCCCGGTTGGCCGGCGACCAGCCGGCGATCTGCGCGGCCTACCAACCGGGCGCCGATGAGCCGACCCTGCTGCTCGACGCGCAGGTGCAACCGGTGCGTGAGCCGGTACGCACCGGCGAACAGACCGGTGACGGGATCCCGCTGGCCGACCGGGTCGTCATCGAGCCGGGTCACGGCGTCCTGGTCGCCGCGGTCTCCTCCCCTGACCAGGAGACGGGCACCCTGAACCTGGTCACCGACCTGGGTCACCGTTACCCGCTGGCGTCCGAGGGCGTACCTGCCATTCTCGGCTACTCGGAGGTGCAACCGGTACGGCTGCCCGCCAGCCTGGTGGTCCGCCTGCCTGCCGGGCCGGTACTGGACCCGACGACGGCGAAACTCGCGCTCGACCCGGAGTGACCTGACCAGCCACAATGGAAATGCGGGTCGAGCAACGGTCTAGCGCGGGCTGGACACGACCCGTTACCGTTCGTACGACGATGGTGCGCGAGCACCGACTGACAGGACGCCCCGGTGAATCGGGGCGATCAATTGAGGACGGGGGTGACTTCCGCCATGTCGATGAACACCGACACCGGCTTGATGCTGAAGACCGAAGGTGACGTCGATGCCGTCGCCGATCGGCTCACCGGCAACCTCAACTCGCTGATGGACCAGCTCGCGCCGCTGTACGACCAGTGGAAGGGCGCTGGCGCCGGTTCCTTCCACCAGGTGCGTGAGCGGTTCGACCAGGACATGGCCCGACTCAACGTCGCGCTGCGGGCGATCGCCGAGGCGGTCGGGTCTGCCGGTAAGGACTACGACGTCAGTGACGAGGAGATCCGTGCCGACATGGACAGCGCGGGTGCCACCGCCGGCCAGATCACCGCGGCGCTGAAGCTCTGACGGGGGAGAAGACTCATGACGGAGATTCGGTACAACTTCGCCGGGCTGAACGCCGCAGCGGACAGTTGCAGTGGTGCGGTCCGGAACATGACCGGGGAGCTGGACGGGCTCAAGTCCGGCATCGCACCGCTGCTGGCCACCTGGGACGGTGACGCCCGCGAGGCGTACTTCCAGCGGCAGAACGAGTGGGAGTCGGCCGCCAACGACCTTCGTGACCTGCTCGGTCGGATCGAGAAGGCGCTACGCGAGTCGGCCGCGAAGATGCAGGCCCGTGAGGCCGCGAACCGCGCGAAGTTCGGCGGCTGAAACCCAGACCGCAGCACCGATGGCCCGGCCCGTGCCGGGCCATCGCCGTCTACGCCGCATGCAGTGCTCGCCGTCCGATCACCGGCGCCGACTTCGCACTCAACCGCGCGGCATCGAACTTGGTACCCGGAAGAAGATTTCCTCGGGCTCATCGATCTCCGGCTCGGTCGGGGGCGGTGCCGACGGGCGGGTGGGTCGCCACCGGGTGCGACGGCCACGCGGCAGCAGCGCGGCCAGCACCGCGACTCCAGTTGCGACCGTCGCCAGCGCGAGGCCGATCCAGAGGGCCAGCCGACCGAAGACCGCCCAGCGCTCCGCGCGAGCCTGCGCCGCTGCGTCGTACGGCACGTCGGGCAGCGGCGGTTGGGTCACCGGTGCTCCGGTGGTAAGTCGTTCGGTGACGGCCCGGTACGGGTTGACCACGCCGCTGCCGTAGCCGCGTGTGGCGTCGCCCCGGGCCGGATCGGCGGTGGCCAGTAGCCGTCTGGTGACTTCCCGGGCCGACAGGTTCGGCTCCGCCGCGCGGATCAGTGCGGCGGTCGCACTCACCATCGGGGCGGCGAAACTCGTGCCGTCGTAGGTGTTGTGCCCGACCAGCCTGGTAGCCGCCACCACCGCGCCGCCCGGCGCGACGATGTCCACGTACGGCCCGATCTGGGACTGCCGGATCCGGGCACCGTACTGGTCGACGGCGCCCACGCCGATCACGCCGTCGTAGGCCGCGGGGTAGGGCACCGGATCGGGACGGGCACCGTCCTGATGCTGGTTGCCGGCGGCGGCGACGAGCACGACGTCCTTCTCCAGCGCGTAGCGGACGGCCTGCTCCACGTCCGGGTCCGGCTGGTACAGCGTCACCGACAGGTTGATCACATCGGCACCATCGTCGACCGCGTGCCGGATGGCCTGCGCGAAGACGGCCCCGGTGACGGTGTCACCGCCAGCGCCCGGGCCCTCGTTGGCGTTGCGTTCACTGACCCGGATCGGCACGATCGTGACATCGGGCGCCAGACCGTGGAAGCCCACTCCGTCCTGGCGGCGAGCGGCGATGATGCTGGCCACCGCAGTGCCGTGGGACACACAGTCCACGTCGCCGCCAGGGGCGTCGCGCAGGGCGTCGAAGCCGGTGGCCACCCGACCGGCCAACTGGGGGTGACTGCTGTCGGTGCCGGAGTCGACGACCGCGACCCGCACTCCCGCGCCAGTGCTGAACGGCCACACCCGCTGCGGGGCGAGCCACCGCTGATGCCAGGGCGTCTCGGTATTGACCTCTCCCGGATCGCTCGGATTATCGCAAATCGCCGGTGCGGCAGCCGCCTGGCTCGCGACGGGAAGTGTCACAGCCGTGGGCAACAGCGTTCCCACCAGCGCGAACGTCGCCAAAGGACGGTTCCGGAACATGTCTGCACGCCTCCCGTCAACCGGTCCCGCTGCATCCTAGCGGCGGGCGGCCTCCAGACCGGGCACGCCGATGTCGTGCCCATTCAGTATGGTCGAGTCGTCACGCTCGGGCGTTGGCGGCGGACGGGACCTGCGCGGGGAGGAACACGCCATGGACGTACAGGCGCTGCGCGCCCGTGCCGACGAGCTGATGGCACAGTTCGAGCGGATGCGCTCCGGCGTCGGCGACCTGCAACAACAGCTCAAGACGGTAAAGGCGACCGTCACCTCCGAAGACGGCCTGGTCACCGTGACGGTCGGTCCTCGTGGCCAGGTGACGAAGGTCGAGTTCGATCCGCGGATCTACCGCCGGCCCAACTCGAAGGAGCTTTCCGCCACGGTCACCGAGACGATCCGGCGGGCGACCGAGCAGGCGATGGCCGAGGTCGAGAAGCTGGTCCGACCGTTCGTACCGGACAGCCAGTTCCAGGCCTACATCGATCACGATCTCGACGGCATCTTCCGTCAGTTGGACAGCGATCTGCCCGGGGAGGAGAGACGATGAGCGAGCTGCGCGAGACCTTCGTCAAGCCCGACGCTGCCCTGGAGGGCGCCAACGAACTCGGCGCGGCCGGTGCTCGGCTCGCCACAACCTGGCAGAACCTCGCGGCGACCATCGGGACCCTGAACGGAGACCGGCCCTGGGGCGACGACGAGCCGGGCAACGAGTTCAACAAGAACTACCTCGGCGGCGACGATCAGCCGGCGCAACGGGTCCTCGACCTCGCCGCGGATCTGGTGCCGCTGGTCGAGGTGCTGGGCCCCACGGTCAAGGGGGCGGTCGAGGGGACCGTCGACACCGACGACATGGTCAAGACGCTGTTCGGCGGAGACGACAAGTAGCAGTTCGCCCGCTACGGGTCGACATCGAACAGAGGGGCGTTCGGGGTGGCGATACCCAATCCCAGGAACTCGCTGGGCGAGTACGCGTGGGTCTGGGACGCCATCTGCTGGGTGAGCGCCGGAGAGGCGTGGCCCAGCGGCGACGAGGACCGGATGCGGGAGTTGGCCGACGCGTGGCAGGCGTTGGCCGATGCGGTCAGCGAATCGCTCGGCCAGGCCGATCCGGCGGTCATGAAGATCCTGCAGAGCTGGGGCGGCGGTGCCGGCGAGGCGTTCGGCGGGCTGTGGAATCAGATCGGTGTGGATCCGAACACCGGCCTGCCGCTGATCCAGGAGATCTCCGCAGCGTACGCCGCCGGCTGTGACCAGGCTGCTCTCGAAATCGAGTACGCGAAGCTGACCGTGCTGATCGCGGTCATCATCACCGTCATCGCGGTCTTCGTCGCGCTCCTGATGGCCTGGTTGGGTGGGGTGTCCGCCGGGGCCATCCCGGGCATCCTGGCTGGCGGCCGGCAGGCGGTGACGATCGCCTTCCGACGGTTGATCGCTCAGCTGGGTCGGCAACTGCTGACCCGGGCGGGAATGCGGGCCGCGCTGCGGCTGGCTGGCACCCGGATCGGCCAGATGGCCACGAGCCAGGGCTTCCGGCAGGGCCTCAATCGCCTCGGCCGTGAGTTGGTGGAGGAGATCGGCGAGGAACTGATCATCGACGTCGGTGCCCAGGCGTACCAGATGCACACCGGCGAGCGGCGACAGTGGGACGGCAACCGGACCCTCACCGCTGGCGTGGGTGGTGCGTACGGTGCGGTGCTCGGCACCGGCATGAGTTGGGCCGGCCGGCGGGCGGCACCCCGCATGCCGTTCTCGTTCAGCCCGTCCCAGCTCTCCTTCCGGGGCAGCGGCATGGTTCGCTGGGGCAGCACGAGTCTCGCCTCCGGTGCCCAGAACGCCGTCATCTCGCCGGCAGCCAGTGTGCTCGCCAACGGCACGATCAACGGGCAGTGGGCCATGCCGGGTGCGGACGCGTTCCTTGGCGGCTTCGCCAGCGGTGCCGGTCGTACCGGGGCGACGATTGCCGGCGGCGCCGCCGGCAATTTGGGTGCTCGGGTCACCAACTGGGGTCTCGGCGGGATCGGCGTCGCTCCCGGCGCTGGCCCCGCCGCGGGCGGGATCGATCCGGGCCTGGGTGTCGGAGGTGCGAACAGGCTCGGTGATCTCGGCGGCGGCACCAACGGCGCTGGTGCCGGCTCGACCGGCGGTGGCTCCACGTCGGGTGCCGGTGCGACCGGTGGCGGCACGGGCTCGGCATCGGACGGCGGCTCGGCCGCCTCCGGTGGTAACTCCGGGGCGAGCGTCGGTGGATCCGGTTCGGACGGTGCCGGCAGTTCCAACGGAGCGGGCGGTACCTCCGGGGCCGGGACGACCGACTCAGGCGGCGGCGCGACGCAGAACGGCACCGGCACGGTCCCCGACAGCGGAGCGGGTTCGATCAGCCTCGCGCCTCCCTCGGCGGACGGTTCGGTGGCGCCGACGAACGATGGTTCTGGTGCACCGGCAGTGGATGGCGGTGCGGCGACCGGGGACGCGGCCACGGCCGCCGACCCGTCGCGCGTCGACGGCTCCACCGGGATCCCGGTCGGAGTGCCCGGCGAAGTAGCGGCCACGGCGCCGGACGGCACCCCGGCCGCCAGCGACGGCGTCGGGGATGGTGGCACCGCCACCAACGACCAGAAAGGCGGGCCGGAAGGCCGGAGTGCGCCGGTCGCCGAATCACCTGGCACCGACCGGACCAGCACGAGTACCAACACCGACACCAGCGTCAGCGACCGGACGACGAGCGAGGCGACGGCTCAGACCGACGGTCGGCTGGCCGCGGGCCCACCGGTGGACGTCACCGCCGCACCACCCGCCGACGGCTCGACCGGGTCCGGTGCAACGGTGGCCGACAGCCCGCCAGCTGACGTCACCGACGGAGGGCCGGTCGACACCGCCGGCCCGTCCGTCTCCACGGATGCGCCACCCACCGTCCTACCGGGTACGACAGCCCCGGTGACGACGCCACCAACCGCCCCGGCGGTAGGGACGCCTCCCGGCACGGCCGCGCCCGCGGGACCGACCACCGCAACGAACCCGACGCCCACCACCGGTACACCCGCCACGACCGGCCCGCAGGTGGCGAACACTCCGAACACCTCGACGCCGACCACGACCGGCACACCGAGCACGGGCACGAACACCCAGCAGCCCTCCGGCAACACCACCACGCAACCGACACCCGGCCGGGGCACGCCGGTCGGACCGGCGGTCAATCCGACAGCGGCGAACACGGCAGGCTCGATCTCCCTCGCGCCCGCTGCGGGCCCGACCACGACGAACCCTGCCCAGCCCGCCGGTCCCACCCAGCAGGCCGGTCCCACCCAGCAGCCGGGTACGCCCGCCCAGCAGGCCACCCCGGCCCAACCGGCGCAGTCCATGGCTCGGCCGGACGCGACACCTGCGCCAGCAGACCCACTCACCCCGACGGTGCCGGCACAGACGGCGGGCATCGAGCCGACGACGCCCTCCCTCGACACCACTCCCACTGCCGACCCGACCACGGATCAGAACCCCGAAAGCACCGATCCGGCTCAGCGGACCACCGACGGGCCGGTCGTGATCCCGGTGCCAACCAGCAGCGGCACCCTCCACGGCGGGCCGACAAACCCCGGCCCTGAGACAGCGACCGGCCCGGTCGACCCGCAGACCCTCAAACGGTCTGAGGGACCAACCGGACGCGGTACCCACAGCTGGCAACTGGATCCGACGTCGGTTGACGGTGACCCGAACGGCCCCGAAGCGGAGCGCGCGCTGATCGAGGCGTCACGGACGCTGGCCGAGACCGTCCGACGGGAGGTGAAGGCAGGGACGATATCCAAGAGCAAGCAGCCCGGCATGGCCGGTGCGTTGCTGATGCCTGACGGCAGCATCACCACGCACACCAGCATGACCGCCGACAAGAGCACCAATCCGGCCACCCAACCGGCAGTGCATCCGCTCCTGCAGGCAGCGCTTGACCGTGCTGCGGCGAAGCTTGGTACGCGTAAGGGCGGCGGACATGGCAAATGCGCCGAGGTTGCCTTGGTCTCCGACCAGCTCTACCTACTTGAACAGCAATGGCGAAACGCGGGGGAGCCGGGCAACTTCGAGCAGTACGCTCTGGACTCTTTGCAGGGCGCCAAGATTGTGACACATCAGATCGCCACTGCTCGGTCTGGCGGCGTCACGTATGAGCTTGGGCGATACCGACCGCCGTGTCGATCGTGCGCGCATGTCCTGCCAGAGTTCAACATCGACCCGATCACCGACCCGGATCGTGACGTCACTGTCTACCAGCCGCCTGTACCCGGTGTGGTGGGCAACGGGCCCCCGCTGAGCGCCGGCCGACCGTACGGACAGCCAGAGGGTCTGGTGCCGCCGGACCAAGCCGACCAGGATGCACTCGACGCGGCCCTGCCTCGGGACCCAGCCACAGGACGACCAGCGGTCCACCCGGATCCGCGTGTCGGCTCATGGGCCG
Organism: Micromonospora sp. NPDC000442; assembly: GCF_042898635.1. Classification (NCBI taxonomy): domain Bacteria; kingdom Bacillati; phylum Actinomycetota; class Actinomycetes; order Micromonosporales; family Micromonosporaceae; genus Micromonospora; species Micromonospora sp. NPDC000442. The sequence goes on from NZ_JBIAYZ010000026.1 coordinate 44,370, forward strand.
GGCGGCTCAACGATGGTGGGCCGACCGCCCCGGGACGCAGCACGAACTGCGCCGATGTTGGGCTGTCCGTCCTGTCGGCCTGGTACGGCCGTCCCGAGGTAGCGGCGCCGACGGTCCCGTCAGCCGCGTCGGAGCGGGGCAGCACGGCCCGGCAGGAACAGGCGTTGCGGTCCAGCTTCGGGCATCAGGGCAGCGGTGCTCCCGCCTTGGACACCGTCGCTGAAGCTCTCCGAGCGGCTGGGCCCGGTGCTGCGGCAATCATCATCGGGAGTTCGCCGGATGGTAGTGGTCGGCCGCACACGTGGAACGCGGTGAACCACGAGGGCACGGTCATCTGGGTGGACGGCCAGCGTCGGAGCATCTCTGACGGCGACCCGCTGTACGCCGACCAGGTGGGCGATGTCTGGTCGATCGTGCTGGATGCCGAAGGTGATCCGATTGGCCAGGCGGTGCCCGAAGCCAACACACCGGCTCCGGTCCCACCGGCCTCGACCGCGGACGTGCCGGCGGGAGGTCGGGACCAGAACTCTCCGACCGGCCGGCCCGGCGCAGTAGCCGACCCGAACAACCCCGACCGTACGCCGAGCGACCCGACCAGTCCCGACGGGACACCGGCCGACCCGAACAACCCGGAAGGACCGCCGGCCGATCCGAACAGTTCCGACGGGACGCCGGCAGCCCCGAGTGACTCGGACGTGACGCCGGGCAGCTCGAACCCCGAGGGTGATCCCCGCCCGAGCCGCGAGGGCGAGCCGAGTCCGAACGCAGACGGGAACTCCGCACCGGGGGCCTGGCCGGACATGCGGGGCTGGCCGATGCCGGACACGCGCCAGTTCGGGCCGGAGCAGTTGGCGCCGCTGGAGGATCCGCGGTACCAGGAGGATGTCGAGGACAGCCTCCGAAACCCGGAGGGGTATGAGGTCTTCGCGGACCCGTCGACCCATCCGTACGGTCAACTGATCAACGACGGCGGGCCGGATCAGCCCGGCCGGGCCAACAACTGTGTCGACACCATCCTCGCGGCGCTGGCCAGCTTCTACGGCGATCCGCAGGTCTCGCATCCGCGTTGGCCGGACCGGGTCGACGGCGGGACCGTCGACACGACGCTCGGCGAATTGAACGGCTTCGGCCGGATCGAGAGTTGGATCGGTGGCGAGTGGACCGGCGACAACGACGTCCTACCGGGTACGCCCGCCGAGCGGTCGGCCGCGTTGGCTGACCAGTTCGAGCAGCTCTACCAACGTGTTCGTGACGCCGGCCCGGGCGCGGCCGCGGTCGTCGCCGTCGACTGGGTCCAGTTCGACGAGAACACCGGCGACCCTCTGCTCGACGCCGAGGGCAACACGCAGCCGGCCGGTGAGCATGTCTTCCTGCTCGTCTACCCGGAGGGCGCGGACGGGCCGGTGTGGTGGGACCCGCAGTTCGGTAGCACCACCACTGATCCGCTGCCGGGCGACTATGTTGAACTGACGCACAACCTGTGGTCGATGGAGGTGCAGCCCGCCCATGCCGATGAGCAGGGAGGAAGCCCGGCAACTGATGACCACGCTGCTGGGGACGGACAACCCGGTGGCGGTGTTCCCGTTCGAATTCGGCTGGGCAGCCCAGGAGACGCTCTCCCCGCAGCAGCGGACGCAGGGCCGGCAACTGGGCCAAGGGGTCTTCATCATCGACCAGACGGGAGTAGTGACCGTGCATCCCGGCCTGCCACCACCGTTGATCATGAAACGGTACGCGGCGGCCCGCCGGGCGGGCCGGATCACCGGCCGGCAGGTCTGGCCGATCCTGGATCCGGCGGACTGAGTGACGCTGGCGCCGCACCGGACGGCGATCCTGCCGCAAGTCCATACCTGGACGGGCTGCCGGACACCGACCGGGCCACCCTGCTGGACGCCCTGACCGAGGCGCGGACCGAGGCCGACCAGATCCTGGCCGACCTGCACAGCGTCAACGCCGAGGTGAACGCGCAGCTCGGACTGACCGGCACGGACGCGCTCAGCACGCTCGGCGAGCAGCACCGCGTCAAGGGCGCCGAGTCCCTGGCCCGCAAGTACCGCACCGAGCTGGAGCCCCTCGGGTACGACATCGGTTCGGCGCTGGACACCGTCAACGACGTGGTGCGGTTCTCGGTGCGGGGACCGGAGTCCGAGGCGTACGGGCCGGCGGTGGACGCGCTGCTCGCCTCGTTGGAGGCCCAGGGCTACCAGGTCACCGACCTGAAGAACTTCTGGCACCCTGGAAACCGCTTCTTCGGTCTGAACTGCACGCTCACGGCACCGTCCGGGCGGACCTTCGAGCTGCAGTTCCCGACCGACACCAGCTACAACGTCGGCAAGCAGACCCATGACCAGTACGAGGTGATGCGCGACCCGGCGCAGTCGCCGGCCGCCCGCGTACACGCGTTCCTCGACATCCTGGCGGTCAACAAGGCCAACGGCATCGCGGCGAGCATGCCGGGGGGCATGGACAGCGCCCGGTTCGACACGCCGAAGGACACCAGCTTCGCGAAGTGGATGGCTTCGGCACGGCAGGCGAGTATCCGGGAGTCGTACCTCGACTGGCTCGGGCAGCAGGGCCTGACGTTCGCCGACGTGCTCGCCGCGCGAGGATTGGCCGCGTCCGACCTGCCGGGTCTGGACCCTGACCTGATGGGGAGCGTGCATGGCACCGCTGACGTTCGGCTACTTCCTCCTCCGGAAACCGGAGGATCCGGACGGCCCGCCGGTAAACCTGATCGCGGAGGCGGACAGCACCGGGCCGACCCAGGCGGTGATCTGGGACCGACCGAAGCAGGCGTGGACGTTCCGTCCGGACGTGGCGGCGGCGATCCTGTGGGCGAATCCGGAACGTCACGAGATTCAGCAGGTCGACCGGGCGACGGCGGAGCGCCAGGTGGCGCACTTCACGACGGTGCCGTTGCCGACGGAGGACGAGCTGACGGAGATCTGCCGCTCGGCGGTCTGACCGCAGACGTCCCAGGTGCTCAAAACCACCCGGGGGAGCAGAGCGACGTCGGTCCGGGTTCGCCGGATGGGCCTGGTATCCCGTCGTCGGTGCCGCTCGACACCGACCACGGGTTGGCGCAGACCCGGCGGCTCGGGCCGGGTGAGCTGGCACCGTTGGAGGATCCGGGTCACCAGTGGGACGTCGAGCAGAGCCTGCGTACGCCGGACGGGTACCTCCTGTTCGCGGACCCGTCCACCCACCCGTACGGACAGTTGGTCAACGACGGTGGCCCAAGCCAGCCAGGGCGCGCCAACAACTGCCTGGACTCCGCGCTCTCGGCGCTGTCCAGCTTCTTCGGAGACCCCCGGGTGTCCTTCCCCCGGTGGCCGGACACCCGTCCGGACGGCTCGATCGAAACCGTCACCGGCGAGGCGAGTGGGCTCGACCGAGCCGAGGAATGGCTCGGCGTGGACTGGTCCGGCGGGTCGGAGGGGCTGCCCACGACCCCGGCCGAGCACGCGGCGGCGGTGGCCGACCAGTACGCGCAGCTTCATCAGCGTGTCGCGGCGGCCGGTCCGGGTTCGGCGGCCCTCGTCGTGGCGGAATGGGTCAGGACGGATCCCCGCACCGGTGAACTCGTCCTCGACCGGGGACAGGTGCAGGTTCAGGACTCGCACGCCTTCGTCGTGGTGTTTCCGGAGGGCGCCGACGGGCCGGTCTGGTGGGATCCGCAACGAGGGACGACGTGGCCGCAGCCCCCGGCCGCGTACCTGTCGCAGACGTATGCGCTGTGGTCGATGGAGACCATGGCGGAAAGGGTTTCGAATGACGGAGGACGAGGCGCTGACGCTGATCAGACGCCTGCTGGGCACGGCGAACGAGATCGAGCTGCATCCGTTCGAGTTCGGCTGGCTGGCGAAGGAGCAGCTGTCACCACAGGAACGGACGGAGGGCAGGCAACTGGGCCACGGGAGCTACATCATCGACCGGACGGGAGTGATCACAGTCCAGATGAGTCTGCCGGTACCGCTGCTGATCACGGAGTACACGCAGGCCCGCCGGGAGGGCCGGATGACGGGTCGGCAGGTCTGGCCGACGGAGGAACCGACGGCCTGACGCCGCCGGTCGAAACGGCCGGGGAGGTCGCGCCATCGGGCGTCGACGGCCCACCACCGCCTGGCGATTCCAGGCCCGCGGCCGACCCGGACGGCCCCGACCTACGGCAGGCGGCAGCCGGTACGACCTTCGGTGGCGCGCTGCTCGACGCCGACCCTGGGCGGACCTCGAGCGCCGTCGAGGCGGCCCTTACCGCAGGGCCACTGCCTGACGGAGCAAGTGCCGATCCGGCCACCGCCACGGTCACCCTGACCACCCCCGACGGCCCCTATCCGGTACGCGTCGAGTTGACCCCGGTCGCGGCCGACGCGTCGGCCGCGCCGGTGGCCGCCATCCGCTACACCACCGACGGGGCCGTCGTACAGGTGTCAACGAGCGCCCACCCGGACCACGTCCGGCGGGCGGTGGCGGCGGCCCTGGCCGAAGTGGACACGATCGCCCAGCAACGGGCCGAGGGGCTGCGGTTCGACGCCACCACCGCACTCGCTGAGGGTGCCCGACCGGAGGGTGACGGCACCCGCGTGCTGACCGCGCGCGACATCGGCCAGCTGGCCGAGCTGCGGGTGGTGCTCGCCGACAGCGCGACGGCCACCGACCCGGGAACCTCCGGTCAACTACGCGCCGAGGCGCTGAGCCTGCTCGTCGCCTCCGGCCTCCTCGAACAGGAACCGGCGCACCTCGTGCACGGGCTCGGCAGCAACACGCCGGTCGTCGGGCCGGAGGCGGCCCGCGCCCGCCTCGACCTGATCCACCATCACCTGGGCCCGCTCGCCGCCGAGGTGGAAAGCCTGATCGGGCTCGCGCAAAGCGACGGGCAGCAGCTCGTGGCGGACATTCGGGTGGCCCAATCGGCTGTCCGCGCCGAGGCGCGGGCCTGGGCTCAACAGGCCACCGAACTGCGTGATCAGGCCGACCTCGCGCTGACCGCCAGGGTGGACGCCACCCTGGGCGTGGCGCCCGACCACGTCTTCGACCGCCTCGTCATCGGTGGTGGCTGGGCCGCGACCGCCGACTTCGTCACCATGGGGGCCGCGGCGGACGCCGGCCACGGCCTGCCGCCGGTGCTCTGCATCTCGCAGGGACACGACCCGTGGGCGGAACGCCAGGCCCTGTTGATGGGACAGATCCCGTCGGAACTGGAGCTGCCCGGCCTGCCGTTCCAGCCGGGCGACCTGGCCGAGGAGGGCACCCAGTTCACCCCGTCCGACGTCTTCGCCGACGCGGTGGGCGCGGCGCGGGCGCTCTCCGGCATGCCGACCTACCAGGGCACCGCCACCTCGATCACGCCCCGACCGGCCGACGCCACGGGCTGGCCCGACGGCGCCAACTTCCGAGTGACAGTCAACGGCCGGGACATCTACACCACCTCCGTCGACATCGCCAGCGGGCCGGGACCGTCCCGGGTGCCGAGCGTGCCAACCGACGCCACCGGCACGTACGTCGACCCGACCACCGGCTACCGGGTCGACCGCTCCGGCAGCACATCCGTGTTCCAGGACCCGGCCGGCAACCTGATCGCACCGGAGAGCGTGCCGCCGCCCGTACGGGCCGTCCTCGGTGGCCCCGGCACCGGCCGGTCGGATCTGCCGCTGCTCGCGGACCTGACCGGGCGACCCACCGATCCGCTGGTGGTCGACCCGACGTCCGGGTACGCCGTGGACGTCACGACCGGTCAGGTTCTCGACCCCGCCGGCACGCCGGTGGACGCCGATGCCGTGCCGGCCGAGGTCGGAGCCCGGCTGGGCTTCGCTCCGGACGGGTCCTTCCGCGATCCCCGGCCGTCCGCGCCGCCGGTCGACTTCGGCGGGCAGAACCTCGCCGACGCCTACCGCCCCGGTGACCGGGTGTTGGTCTTCGGCGCGGGCGCCTCTGGCGCGTGGGACATCGAACAGGCGGTGGCGTCGGCCGCCGCGAGCGTCGACTGGTCGGCGCGGGCGACGGACCCGCCGCCCGACCAGCTCACCGGTGATCCGGCCCAGGACGCGGAGGCACGCCTGCGGCACAGCTTCGGAGGTGGCTACAACCGGCGGAACACGCTGCCCGATGTCGGTGCCTACGCCGACTCGGTGCAGAGTCAGGTCGAACGCTCACTGCGGGAGATCGTCAGCCTCCGGCACACCGTCGACGGTGGCTTCCTGGTGGAGTTCACCGACGGCAGTCGACAGACGTACGACCGGGTGGTGCTCTCGATCGGCCAGGCGGCCGAGTTCCCGGGCGGTGTCGCCAACCTGGTCTCCGGGCTCGGTCTGGAGCCGTTGGACGGACCGGTGGCCGTTCCGGATGCCGAAACCGACGTGCTCGGCCTTCGGGACGCCTCGGGGCGGCTCCGTGTCCTGGGCGCGGCCAGTGTCGCCCCGGGTGTGGTCGCCGAGACGTCCACCCCGTCGGAGGTTCGTGCCCTCCTGACCGCTCAGGCCAACGCGCTACCTGACGACTCCCGGGGCATCGCGCCCAGCATCCGGTTCCATGCTCAACGGATCGCCGAGGCCAACCGGCCGGCACCGCCGGCCGCACCAGGTGACGGCCCGACCGTACCCGGTCCCCCGTCCGGTCCGGACGCCTCAGACGTCGTGGTATCTCGGGGGACCCTCCCAGGCCCAGCGGACGTCGAGCCAGGGCAGCGGTCCGTACCTGTCGATGAGACGCTGCCCGAGAGCGGGCACCTCGACCCCGATCGGTCTGCCGTCGATGTCCTGGCCGATGCCGTACGGCAGGATCTCGACCCGGTTGCGGTCGAACTGGACGTAGCGCAGGCGGGGGAGGTTGCGGCTGGCGGCCAGCGCCTCGGCCCCCTCGGCACCGACGTCGCAACGGGACAGACCGAGCCAGCGCAGTCGGCCCAGACGACCGGAACCGGCGAGGTGCCGCACGCCGGCGTCACCGATGGGGTTTCCGCCCAGGTCCAGTCCGACCAGGCTCCCCAGCAGGGGCGAGTCGGCGATGTCGGCGGCGTGTCCGGCGGCATCGGTCAGCACCAGGTGACGGACGGGAACGGCACGCCAGACCTCGATCCCGTGGTCGAGGAGGGCGTCGGCGCGCATGGTGACAGACTCGACAAAACCGCGCCGCAGCCGCCAGGCGTCGACCAGCTGCGCGACCGGCCGGGCGAGCCGTGGTCCGACCCTTCGCCCGAGCAGCAGACGTCGTGGGGTGCTCCCACCGTCGAGGTCGAGGCGGATCAGCTCGGCGTGCTCGGGATCGACGGTTTCGATGGCGTCGGCGTAGCGTCGCCGCAGGTCGAGGTCGTCGGGGTCGGCGAGGATGGCGGCGTAGAGGTCGGCGGGCGTGGCCATGACGGCAGCGTATCGACGGACGGCGCGGTCACCACCACCCCCGCCCCGTCGTTACCGGAGAGCCGACGGTTCGGCCCGGGCGAGCTGGCACCGCTGGAGGACCCACGCTTCCAGGACGATCTCGCGGCGAGCCTGGAGACCCCACAGGGGTACGCGGTCTTCGCGGATCCGTCGACCCACCCGTACGGGCAACTGGTCAACGACGGCGGACCGGAGCAGCCCGGCCGCTCCAACAACTGCCTCGACTCGTCGCTTGCGGCACTGGCCAGCTTCCACGGCGATCCGCAGGTGTCCGTGCCGCGCTGGGCGGACCGGTTCGACGACGGCTCGATCGACCGCGTCTCCGGCGAGCGGGGCGGACTGGAACGCGCCGAAGCGTGGCTCGGTGGGCAGTGGCTCGGTGGTACCGCCAACCTGCCGACGGACCTGTCCGCCCGCACCGACGCGGTGGCCGGCCAGTACGCGGACCTCTATCGGCAGGTCGCGGACGCCGGCCCGGGAGCGTCCGCGCTGGTGGTGGCGGACTGGCTGTTCCTGGACGCGGCCGGGAACGTGGTCCTTGACGAAACCGGCCAACCCGAGGTCGACGGCTCACACGCCTTCGTGATCGTTTTCCCGGCGGGCACCGACGCGCCGGTGTGGTGGGATCCGCAGACCGGGACGACGTCGGCGGAGATGCCGGCCGCCGATGTGCGGGAAACCCACGCCCTGTGGGCGATGATGGTGCCTGACGGAGAGGGGCGAGTTGACCGAGGACGAGGCGCTGACGCTGATCAGCCGACTGCTGCGGACCGGGAATCCGATCGTGCTTCGGGAGTTCGAGTTCGGCTGGCTGGCCCGGGAGAGACTTTCGGAGCAGGAGCGGGCCTCGGGGATGCACGTGGGCCAGGGGAGCTACATCATCGACCGGTCGGGAGTGATCACAGCACACACCAGCCTGCCGCCGCGTCGGGTGATGGAGGAGTACGCGCAGGCACGACGCGAGGGCAGGATCAAGGGCCGGCAGGTGTGGCCCGAGGCGGACCCGACGGCCTGACCCGAAACGGCGGCTCGACGCCGTCGGACGAAGCGACCGGGGACACCGGGTCCACCGGCCCCGGTGACCCGCCAGGGCCCGGCGCCGACCCCACGACCGACGCCGACGGGCCCGATCTCCGGCGGGCCGCCGCCGGTACGACCTTCGGCGGCGCGCTGCTCGACGCCGACCCCGTGCGGACCGGAGAAGCCATCCAGGCCGCCGTGGACGGCGGGGCGCTGCCCGACGGCGCGCACGTCGACCCGGCCACCGGTACCGTCACCCTGGACACGATCGACGGCCCTTATCGGGTACGCATCGAACTGGCCGCCCCTGTTCTTGACGTGCCGCTCGTACCCGTCGCCACCGTTCAGTACCACGCCGACGGTGCGGTGGTGCGGGTGTCGACCGGGGCGCACCCGGACCACGTCCGCCGCGCGGTGGCCGCGGCCCTGGCCGAGGTGGACACCGTCGCTCAGGAACGGTCCGTGGGGCTGCGCGTCGACGCCACCACGGCGCTCGCCGAGGGTGCTCAGCCGGAGGGCAACGGTCGCCGGACCCTCACCGCGCGGGACATCGGCCGCCTCGCCGAACTGCGGGTGGTGCTCACTGACAGCTCTGCCACCTCCGATCCGGCTCGGGCTGGTCAACTACGAGCCGAGGCGTTGAGCCTGCTCGTCTCCTCCGGCCTGCTGGAGCAGGAACCCGCAGCCACCGTGCACGGACACGGCGACAACGTGCCGATGGTCGGGCCGGAGGCAGCCCGGGCACGCCTGGATCTGATCCGGAACCACCTCGGTGCCCTCGCCCCGGAGGTCGACAGCCTGGTCGGGCTCGCGCAGAGCGACGGGCGACAGTTCGTCGCGGAGCTGCGGGCCGCGCAGTCGGCCGTCCGCGCCGAAGCCCGGGTCTGGGCCCAGCAGGCCACCGCCCTGCGCGACGAGGCTGACCTCGCGCTGACCGCCAGGGTGGACTCCGCGCTGGACGCGGCACCCGACCACGTCTTCGGTCGGCTGGTGATCGGTGGAGGTTGGGCCGCCACCGCCGACTTCGTCACCTTGGCGGCCCCCGCCGACCCCGGGACCGGCCTCCCGCCCGTGCTCTGCGTCTCGCAGGGACACGACCCGTGGGCGGAGCGGCAGACGCTGCTGATGGGGCAGGTCCCCTCGGAGCTGGAGCTTCCCGGGCTGCCGTTCCAACCGTCCGACCTCGCCGAGGAAGGCACCGGGTTCACCCCCTCCGACGTCTTCGCCGACGCGGTGGGTGCGGCCCGGGCACTCAGCGGCATGCCCACCTACCAGGGCCTGGCGACCTCGATCACGCCTCGCCCGGCCGACGCCGCCGGGTGGCCCGCCGGCGCGAACTTCCGGGTGACCATCGGCGGGCGGGAGGTCTTCACCGCATCGCTCGACATCGCGACCGGCCCCGGCCCTTCCCGAGTGCCGAGCGCACCGACCACCACCGACGGCCAGTACGTCGACCCGACCACCGGCTACCGCGTGGACCGGTCCGGGAACGGGCCGGTGTTCCATGACCCCGCCGGTGCGGTCGTCGACCCGGACGGACTCCCCCCGACCGTCCGGGCCGTCCTCGGTGGCACCGGTACGGGTGCCTCGGACCTGCCGCTGCTTACCGATCTCGGTGGTCGGCCGACGGATCCGCTTGTCACCGACCCGTCCTCCGGCCTCGCCGTCAACATCCTGACCGGGCAGGTCCAGGGCCCGGCGGGGGACCCGGTGGATCCACGGACGCTGCCCGAGGAGGTGGCCGCCCGGCTCGGCCATGCCCCGGACGGCTCGTTCTCCGACCCCCGCCCGGCCGCGCCGCCTGTCGACTTCGGTGGGCAGAACCTGGCCGACACCTACCAGCCGGGCGATCGGGTGCTGGTCTACGGCGCAGGCCCGTCCGGCGCGTGGGACATCGAGCAGGCCGCAGCCTCCACGGCCGAGCGTATCGATTGGTCGGCCCAGGCCAGGCCGCTACCGGCCGATCGGGTGACGGGTGATCCCGCCGTTGACGCCCGAGCGCAACTGGAGTTCAGCTTCAGCGGCGGTGACAATCGGCGTAACAACCTGCCCGGCCTCGGTGCGTATTCAGACGCTGCCCGGGCCCGAGTGTCGGACATGTCGCTGCGCAGCGTCGTCGGCATCCGGCACACCGTTGACGGAGCGTTCGTCGTCGGGTTCAGCGACGGCACCGAGCAGGTCTACGACCGGGTGGTGCTCTCGATCGGGCAGGAACCCCGGCTGCCCGGTGGCGTCCACAGCCTGCTCTCCGAGGTGGAGTTGGCGGCTCTTGAGGGACCGGCGATCCGGACGACGAACCCTGTCCCTGACGTGCTCGGGCTACAGGACCCCAGTGGCCAGCTCAGAGTCCTCGGCGGTGCCGGGGTGGCCGGGGCGCTCCTGGCCAGGGTCGACGAGGGCATGATGGATGTGGTCCTGCGTCAGGCAGCGGGGCTGCCAGCCGACTCGCGGGGCATCCCGCCCAGCATCCGCTTCCACGCCCAGCGGATCGCTGAGGCGAACCGTGGCATCCCGCCCGTGCCGCCGCCCGCTGGTGGCGGCTCCGCACCGCTGGACTCGCCTTCAGACCTCGTCCCAGAGGGCCGTGCTGTACAACCTCCAGCCCCATTGGACATCGAGCCAGGGCAGCGGGCCGTACCGGGCCACCAACTCCCGACCGAGCGGGGGCAACTCGACCTCGGTGGGCCGCCCGTCGATACCCTGCCCGTGCCCCTGGGCGGTGACCTCGACGGGATTACGCCGGAGATCGACGAAACGCAGACCGGGCAGGTTGCGGCTGGCGGCGAGGGCCTCCGCCCCGGCCGGACCGATGCCGCAGCGCGCCAGACCCAGCCACCGCAGCCGACCCAGATGAGGGGAGTCGACGAGCGCGGCGAGCCCGTCGTCACCGATCGGGTTGCCACGCAGGTCGAGGGCGACCAGACGGTTGAGGCAGGCGACCTGGGCGACCTCCGCCGTCAGCCCGGCAGCCTCGACCAGCACCAGGTGGCGGACGGGATGGTTGGCCCAGACCTCCTCGCCCCGGTCGATGAAGGTACGGGCGGTCATGGTGACCGACTCGACCAGACCGTTGCGGATTCTCCAGTCGACGAGCAGGTGAGCGACGGGAGCGGCGAGGCGCTGGTGGATCCGCCGGTGCAGGAACAGCATCTCCCTGCTGCCGTCGGCACCCGCCACGTCGAGACGGATCAGCTCGGCGCGCTCGGGGTCGGTGGCCTCGATGGCGTCGGCGTAGTGTCGCCGCAGGTCGAGGTCGTCGGGGTCGGCGAGGATGGCGGCGTAGAGGTCGGCGGGCGTGGCCATGACGCCAGCGTATCGACGGCTGACTCGATAACTGCCGGTGCCGTTCCGGGCTCCACCTTCCACGGTCTGGGCAGGCCGGTGGCCGACCCGACGGCGGTGCTGGATCTTGCCCGGTCCGCGCTGCCACAGGTGGCGCAGTACGCCCAGGTGGACGCGGTGGTCGCGGTCGGACCGGATCTCTTCGAGATCCGGTCTGCCGGACAACACCCGTTGACCGTACGGCTGACCAGTGGTCCGTTGAGTGACGGCCTGGTGGCCCGGTCGCACCGCGACCCGGACGGCGCCTTCACCGTCACCGTTTCCGACCGGGCCGCCGACCCGGTGGTGGCCCGATCGCTCGCGCACGAGGTGGCCGAGCTGACGGCGCTGCACGAGTCCGGTCGGGCGCTTGTCGGCCCGCTGGATCCGGGCAACGTGCAGGGCCCGATCGATCCGGCTGGGCTGACCGCACACGACCAGGGGCGGATGGCGGAGATCCGGCTGCTCGCCGCCACGTACGCCGCCGCCGACCCGGCCGCCCGACCGGCCGTGCGTGCCGAGATCGACGCCCTCGCCGGCCACCTCGGCCTACGTGTCGGTGACCCGGACGTCCGGTCGCGGTGGGCGCTCCTACCCCGGGACGTGCTGGCGCACCTGATGCAGCTCAGCGTGCCGTCGATCACGCCCGACGCGGTCTCCACGGTGCTGGCCGGAGCCGCCACCCTCACCGAGGTCGAGCGAATCCGCATGATCGACTACCGGGCCCGGCTGGCGCCGGACTTCCAGGTGCCGCTCCAGGCGGACCTGGTTGCCCGGCTGCGGGAACTGGCGACCGAGGCCGAGCATGCACAGTCCGGCATGCCGCGGATGCCCGCCTTCGCCGGGCAGATCGTCGGCATCCCGCAGGCACAGCTCGGCCGGATCCGGGCGGTGGATCCGCAACTCGCCGACCGACTCGCCACCGAGGGCATCTACGTCGACCTGACCGGCCGCTACGACCTGCGCCCGTACATGGCGCCGAGCGTGCCCGCCGTCGACCTCGGCGCCGCACGCCCGGCGTTCGACCTGACCAGCGAATCCGGGCGCCGCGCCCAACTGCACGAGGATCGGCAGCGGGCCCGGGCCTCGCTGCGCGGGCTCCGCGGCGACCAGGCCGCCGCCCTGCTCACCGGACACGACTTCCACTACCAGGGCACCGCCAGGTGGATGGGGCTGGTGCCGGACGTCCTGACCGAGGCACTGCGCAGCATCACCCCGGCGGCGACCACCGTCGCCGCCACCGTGGAAAACTCCGCGACGCAGGAGGCGTCCGGAGAGATCCGGGTCGTAGCCGACCGGGTGACCCTGCCACCGGAGTCGGCAAGCCAGCCGGGTCCGGTCTACGGGCCGGCATTGGATGCCCGTACCGGACAACCGCCGCCGTTGTTCGACGGACCGCCGAAGCGGGAGGACGTGCAGCAGGGGGCGCTCGGCGACTGCGGCATGATCGCCGTGATCGGCTCGGTTGCCGGTCAACTGCCGGACACCGTCGCGCAGATGTTCCACCCGAACCCGGACGGCTCGGTCGACGTGCTGCTGCACGAGACCAGCGGACCCGACCGCGCGATCACACCGACCGGCCGACAGTTGCGGGTGACCGTCTTCCCGGACGTGCCGTTGCACCCGAACTCGAACGGTCACAGCGCGTACGCCGACCAGTCCGTGGTCGGGGCGTCCTGGGCGTCGCTGCTGGAGAAGGCGATCGCGGCGATCGACCGTACCTGGACTCAGCAGCGCCACGACCAGTGGCAGCAGCAGTGGACCGCCCGACCGGGCGTGGACGCCACGCAGGCGGCCCCGCTCGGCTACGCCCGCCTCGACAACGGCAGCAGCCGTCTGGTGCAGGCGGAGTTGCTCAGCCAGCTCACCGGCCTGCCCACCGGGGTCAGTGAACTGGACCCGACACCGGGCCGGGAGGCCGCCGCCGAGGCACGACTGACGGCCCTGCTCGCCGCCGGCAGCCCGCTGATCACCGGCACCCGGCCGGCCAACGCCTACGCTGCCCAGCCGGGCGGCAAGCCACCGTACGGGCTGATCGCGGGGCACGCGTACGAGATCGTGTCGGTGGCGAACGGCGAGGTGCAGCTGCGCAACCCGTGGAACTCCCGTCATCCCGCGCCGATGCCGCTGCGCGCCTTCCTCGACCTGATGAGCCCCTGGTACGCCCACGTCGAGCCAGCACGCAGCACGGTGGCCGCGTTGCCCGGGTCGGAGTTCCACGGGCAGGGCCGTCCTGTCGCCGATGCCCCGGCCGTGGTGGACCGGGCCCGGTCGGTCCTACCCGCCCTGGCGGAGCCGGTCGGCGCGGACCAGATCGTGCCGGTCGGCCCCGACGTGTTCGAGTTGCGCGCGCCCGGCCTGGAGCCGCTGCGCGTCCGGGTCACCGCCGCCGCGCTCCCCAACGGCGTCGTGGCACAGACAATCCGCAACCTGGACGGCACCTTCACCCTGACCGTCTCCGACCGTGCCTCGGACCTGGCGGTCGACCGCGCGGTGGCGCACGAGGCCGCCGAACTGCTGGCCCGGCACGAGGCAGGTGCCGCCCACGTCGGGCTCTTCGACCAGGGCGCGGCGGAGGGGCCGATCGACCCCGCCGGCCTCTCGGTCCGGGACCGGGGCCGGCTGGCCGAGCTGCGCCTGATGGCGGCTTGGTACCCGCAGGCCGATCCCGCCGCGCGGCTCGCCCTACGAGCCGAGATCGACACCCTGGTCGACCGGCTGGGCCTCCGCTGGGGTACGCCCGAGGCAGCGGCCCGACTCGCGGTCCTACCCGCTGATGTGTGGACCCAGGTGATGCAGCTGAGCCTGCCGGTGATCACACCGGAGGCGGTGGCCGGTGCCCTGGCCGTCAACCCCGACCAGACGATGGTCGAGCGGTTCCGCGCGATCGACTATCGCAGCCGACTCGCTCCCGACTTCCAGCCGCCGCCCGCTGCCGACTTGGCCGCGAAGCTGCGGGAGTTGGCCGTACACGGGGAGCAGAACCAGTCCTCGCTGCCCCGGATGCCCGCCCTCGCCGGGCAGCTCATCGGTCTGCCGCAGAACCTGCTTGACCAGGTCCGCCGAGTCGACCCACGCCTCGCCGACCGGCTCGCCACCGAGGGTATCTACGTCGACCTGACCGGCCGCTTCGACCTGCGCCCGTACACCCTCGAAGGGGCCCCCGAGTTCACCCTGGACACGTCGGCGCCCGCGTACGACCTGAACACCCCGTCCGGCCGGAACGCGTTGCTCCGCGAGGACCGCAGCCGGGTCCGCACCGCCTTCGGTGCGGCGTACGGATCGAATCCTGCGGCGGTCTCAGTTCTGAGCACACATGACTTCCAATATGTGACCGACGCGAGAGTGATGGCGCTGGTCCCGAATGCGTTGACCGACGCGCTGCGGATGCTGATGCCGCCCGAACCGGAGGCTGAGGTCACACCGACCGTGGCGGCCGGCGAGGTGATCGTCGACGCCAACTGGGTCACCCTGCCGGACCCGGACCCGGATTATCCCGTCAACTATGGTCGCGCGCTGGATGCCCGCACGGGGCAACCAGCTCCTCTTTTCGATGGACCTCCGCGCCGGGAGCAGGTGCGGCAGGGCCTGCTCGGCGACTGCGGAATGCTTGCCACTATGGCTGCCGTTGCCGCTTATCGACCCGACGCTTTGACTCAACTATTCGAACCGAAGGCGGACGGCACAGTCGATGTGCTGCTGCACGAGAGCTTCCTCCGTGGAGCCACGTCAGGCCCCACCGGCCGGCGACTCCGCATCACCGTACAGCCGGATGTTCCTCTGTTGGCGATGGCACCAGGTCGTTCCGCCTACGCGGACCAGTCGTTCAACGGAACAAGCTGGGCGGCCATCCTCGAGAAGGCGGTAGCAGCTCTTGACCAGAGCTGGACCACGGAGCGCCGCGAGGCTTGGCAGCGTGGCTGGACCATCTGGCAAGGTAAGGGTGACCCGCATCGGGCAGCTCCGGCCGGCTATGCCCGTTTGGACGTTGGCAGCGACGCGCAAATGCAAGCGGAACTTATGACCCAGTTGACGGGCTCGCCGAGTCGTATGTCGATTTTTGACACTTCGGTCGGGCGGGAAGGCTCAGTGGCGATGCGCCTCGAGGCTTTGATCGCTGCTGGGAGCCCAGTGATCGTCGGTACGGATGCCGAGGAGAACTACCCCCCGGAGATCCGGGAGCAGCTCCCTTACGGGCTCCATCACGGGCACGCGTACGAGGTGTTGGCGGTGACCGACGGACGAGTCCATCTCCGAAACCCGTGGAATCAGGATCATCCCGCCCCAGTACCGATTCGGGAATTCCTGAACCTCATGGTGAACGAGTACGCGCACCTGGACGCCGACTCCACAGCATTGCCCTCGCCGGCACGTGGGGCTGGTCCGCCCACAACGTCGTCGGATTTGCTGCCGCCCGCGACTGCCACCGGGCCCGACGGAGTCACGCCGCAGGCCGGTAAGGCCGATCAAGATCATGGCCGCCGGCGTACCTTTGGGCGCACTTACCTAGAGAACGATGAGACCACTGTCGGCTACTTCGCGCTACTCGGCGTCGACGGTACGGTGAACGGTCTGCGTGTGATGGTCAGCCGGGGAGACGAGCACCAAACGGCCCAATGGGGTGCCGAGGGCGGCCGGTCCGGTGCCGGCGGATACCGGCCGGTCGGCCGGATCGAGGCAGAGCGGATTGCCCGGGAGGTACTCGGTTTCACCCTGCCTGACGAGCGCACACTGTGCGACATGATTGGTGGCTGACGGTGCCAACGACAGGACAGGGGGAAGAGCACGTGCGCTCCTTCACCGCTATTGCGTCGATCCGCAACAACGTTCCGGTCGACGTTGGACAGGCTCGCCTAGCGGTTCGATGGGTGAACGTGGGACCACCGGTCAACGCCGAAATGATAGTGATGCCCCACTGGAGCGAGGACTCCTCGCACCATGAGGTAACTCTTGGTGAGACGTTTCCAGTTGGCGAAGAGACCTGGCGCTTCGCGGATCTCGACATGGCCAGTGCGGACGAGTGGAAGGTCACCGTCCGTCGGGTGGACGAGGACGAGGTGCTGGATCCGCCCACCGGGCGGCTGTGGATGCGGGCCCGGCTGCGACCGTACGGACAACTCGACGAGGGACAGCTCCAGTCGCTGGAAGCTGCGCTCGGGGTCCGGCTGCCGCCGAGCTACCGTGACTGGCTACGCCGGAACAACGGGGCGCAGCCGGAGGTGGAGCATCACATCCCCGGCGTGCCGTTCAGCCTGTTGCCGGAGCGACCCTTGTTCGGGGTACATCCCGAGTACCCGCCGTTCGACCTGGTGCACGCTCAGCGCGTACACCGGGATCCCTGGCTGTCGCCGAACTGGCTGGTGATCGCCAACCCGTCCGGCGGCCTCTTGGTCATCTCGACGCAGTCGAGTGACGGGAGTGTCTACTTTGTGCACGAGATGGATCTGGTTGGGCCTCCCGGCCTCGCCGCCTCGGCTGCCCGGGAACGAAAGCTGCAAGGGGTGGCTCGATCGATGGGATACCTCCTCGGCCGGTTGACCCCGGTGGAACTGGACGACCTGCCGCCGGCGCAGATGATGCCGCCAGGAACCTTCACAGACCCGCGCAACTACGAGGACGGGCCGAGGTAGCCGAGGAGTGAGGTGCTTCAGGCGAGCTGCGCGAGCATGCCCGCGTACGCGTTGCGGACGGCGGTGAGTCGGTCTCGCCGGAACCGGCCGGGCTCGCGCTGGTGCAGCTGCCGGCCCCGGTCGGTGGTGAAGGCGCTCGCGGGGACGACGGCCCCGTCCGGCGGGATGAACTTCCCGACCTCATCGAGGGCGGCCACGGCCCGGGTCAGCGCGGCCCGGGCGCGTTGACCGGCCTCACCGCCGCCGGGCTCGGCCGGCACCTGACCGGCGTACGCGTCAGAGACCAGCAGCCATTCGCCTGGGTCGAGCAGTTGTGAGGGTTCGTCCCCGCCGTAGCGGAACCCACCGCCAGCCGGTGTTGCCGCCGGCGGTAGCCGGAAGAGGAACTCCCGCTCCTGGCCGCACCCGACGCAGGCGCCCGTGTACCGGCTGGCCAGGTCACCGTCGTCCAGCGCCACTACCGCACTTTCCCGGGGGAAACGCGTCTCCCCGCAGCTGCACGGATGCAGATCCATGTAGAGGTGCGCCTCCGCGTTGGTACGGCTCAGCAGCGGGTTCATGCGAACCACCGTACCGATCGGACGCTTCCGCCGACGTCCCGGTCCGGCCGCTGGCATACTCGCCGACCATGGTGCTGTCACGCGGTTGGGCAGTGTTCCTCACCGGAGTGGGGATCTGGACCTGGGTGATCTGGCCAAGGTTCGCGGTGGCCATCTGGAACGACCCGAGGTCCTGGTCGAGCGGAGTCGTCGGGGCCTGGCCGGCGACCGCCTTCCTGTGGGTGCACGCACTGCTCATCGCGGCGTCGTTGGCTATCGGCACGGCCGTGGGGCTGCTGGGCCTTCGTGGGTGGCGGGCATCCCGACGCGGTACGCGTTGAGCCACTCCTGCCATCGGCCGGTCGCGTTCTGCTGGCGTGCGGAGGGGAAGAGGGCGCACCGGGAGCGAGGTACAACGGGTGTGACGGGGACCGCTCCGCGCCGATTTGACGATCAAACCGCCGGACGCGTAACTTTCTCTCTGCCAGCGCGGAACGGGGCAAACAGGGCGAAAGCCCTGAGGGTCAAGTTCTGGCGGGCACCGGGTCCGCGAGGGGACTGTTTCCTCTGTGGACACGGCCGGGTGGGGCTCGACCGGGCCGCCGAGGGGCGGATTTGGTGGGGCGGAACCGACCGGGTAAGGTTCACGATCGGTAGGGAACCGGGCGAGCGTGCGGGTAACCGCAACGGCCGGCCTGCCAAATCCGATGACCGAGTCAAGCGGGAAGCCGCTGCGCTCGATCGCGGACGCCGAACCGCCTGAAGCGTGACGGACCGGGACAACCCGGTTTGACTCGCCGCAGAGGGTGAGGTAACGTAGTAAAAGTGCCCGGCGCGGTTGTGGCGGGTGTGGTGCCCCGGATGGCGGCCCTTTGGTGGGTTGTTTGATGGTGTGTGGTTGTTCTTTGAGAACTCAACAGGG
>NZ_JBIAYZ010000027.1:0-60402 GCF_042898635.1 Micromonospora sp. NPDC000442
GCTTTATGTTCAAAAAACCTCCCCCCGGTTTCCCCCGCCCCCACCCCCCCCCCCACACCCACTGGTAAAACCGGGCCCCCCCCCCCCCCCCGGGCCCCCGGGGGGGGGGGGGGGGCCCCCGGCCGCGTCGGTCGCGCCGCAGGTCAGGCCCAGAGCTGACCGTCCAGTGCCTCCTCCGCGTCGGCGAGCGTCCCGCCGTACGCCCCGGTGCTCAGATATTTCCAGCCGCCGTCACTGACGACGAACGCCACGTCGGCCCGGCGGCCGGCCCGCGCCGCCTCGTGCGCCACGGCAAGCGCCGCGTGCAGGACCGCGCCGGTGGAGAAGCCGACGAACAACCCCTCGACCTCCACCAGCTGTCGGGTACGCAGCACCGCGTCCCGGGTGCCGACGGAGAAGCGACGGTTGAGCACGGTCGCGTCGTAGAGCTCCGGTACGTATCCCTCGTCGATGTTGCGTAGCCCGTAGACCAGCTCGCCGTAGCGCGGCTCGGCGGCGACGATCTGGATGCCCTCGACCTTCTCGCGCAGGTAACGCCCGGTGCCCATCAGGGTGCCGGTGGTGCCGAGCCCGGCCACGAAGTGGGTGATGGTCGGCAGGTCGTGCAGCAGCTCGGGCCCGGTCGTCTCGTAGTGCGCCCGGGCATTCGCCTCGTTGCCGTACTGGAAGAGCATCACCCAGTCGGGGTGCTCGCTGGCGATCTGCTTGGCCGTGGCCACCGCCTGGTTGGATCCACCGGCCGCCGGCGAGAAGATGATCTCCGCGCCGTACATCCGCAGCAGCTGCACCCGCTCGGTGGAGACGTTCTCGGGCATCACGCAGACCAGCCGGTACCCCCGCAACTTGGCCACCATGGCCAGCGAGATGCCGGTGTTGCCGCTGGTCGGCTCCAGGATGGTGTCGCCGGGCCGGAGTCGCCCGGCGGCCTCCGCGGCCCGGACCATGAACAGGGCGGCCCGGTCCTTGACACTGCCGGTGGGGTTACGGTCCTCAAGCTTCGCCCACAGCCGCACCGGCGGTGCGCCCTCGGGCACCGTCGGCGACAGTCGGGGCAGCCCCACCAGCGGTGTCCCGCCGCAGGCGTCCAACAGGCTGTCGTACCGCGTCATCGCGGGCCGCCTCAGCTCGCGGTGACGCGCGCCCGGCCCTGGGCCGGCGCGGCTGCGACGTGCTGCGCCATCGCCGCCGCCGCGGCGAAGCCGAACGCACCGCCGGCCACCGCGGGCAGGATGGTCACGCTGTCGCCGTCGTTGAGCTTGGCGTCCAGCGCGCCGAGGAAGCGGACGTCCTCGTCGTTGACGTAGACGTTGACGAAGCGGTGCAGCGCGCCGGCCTCGGTGACCAGCCGGCCACGCAGCCCGGAGTGCCGGGAGTCCAGGTCGGTGAGCAGGTCGTCAAGCGTGTCGCCGCCGCCCTCGACGACCTTCGCGCCGCCGGTGTAGCTGCGCAGGATGGTGGGGATGCGAACCTCGATGGCCATGGTGTCGTACTCCTCGATCGGGTGGATGCTCGGTGACGGGAAAGGGCGTGCGGGGGCTGAGGGTGATCAGCGGCCCGAACACTCGTAGTCGACCGTCGCCGGGCTCTGCCCGAACATGTATGACTGCACGGCGTGCGGATCCACCCCGGCGTCGAGGATCCGCACCGGCTCTTCGGTCACCACGCCGTCCACGATGCGGAAGGAGCGGATCTCCTCCGTGTCGGGCTCGCGCGTGGAGACGAGCAGATAGTGCGCGTCGGGCTCGCCGGCGAAGGAGATGTCCGTCCGTGACGGGTACGCCTCGGTGGCGGTGTGCGAGTGGTAGATCACCACCGGTTCCTCGTCCCGGTCGTCCATCTCGCGCCACACCCGCAGGTGCTCCATCGAGTCGAACTCGTAGAAGGTCATCGAACGGGCGGCGTTCTCCATCGGGATGT
This sequence comes from Micromonospora sp. NPDC000442, assembly GCF_042898635.1. Lineage (NCBI taxonomy): Bacteria > Bacillati > Actinomycetota > Actinomycetes > Micromonosporales > Micromonosporaceae > Micromonospora > Micromonospora sp. NPDC000442. Next base: position 1,918 of record NZ_JBIAYZ010000027.1, read on the forward strand.
GCCGGGTCGGCGTGTCACTGCCGACGGGACCGGCGACCACGCCGCAGGCCTCGTCGGGGTGATCCCGACGGGCGTGGGCGACGATCGCGTCGACGATCGACCGGTCGATGCTCAGCACGTCGCCAAGGGTAGCCCCGACTGCGGTCAACCGCGAGGCGGTGCCGGTCACAGTCAGCCGATCAAGGCGTTGAGCAGGGACTCCTGGAGATAGCCGAGATATGCGTAGACCGAAAGCTGGAACACCCGGCTGGAACTCGGATCGTCGGCGACCGCGTCGTCGAGTTCCGCGCCCAAGTCCGTCCCGTCCTTGATCTCCAGCCGTACGCCCATCGCCAACCGGGCGTCGTTGAGCGCGCGCAACCACGCCTCGGCCGCCTCGGCGTCCAGGCGCACCTCCCCGCCGCTGTCGCCGGGCAGGGCGGCCAGGATCGCGCCGGCCTGGTCGATCTTGGCGGTCTTCAGGTCGCCTTCGGTATACCGGCGGAACTCCGCAGTGCCCGCCGCGTCCTCCGGGTAGGCCTCCGGGAAGAGCCGGCAGACAACCGGGTCGGAATGGTCGAAACCGTCGGTGAGCAGGCCGACCACCTCGGAGGCGACCTTACGGAGCACCCGCACCTCGTCCACCGCGAAGGTGGCGACGTACCGGTCGGCGCGGCGGCGGAACATGCTCACGACCGGTCCACCGTCGCCCAGAGACCGTACGCGTGCAGCTGCGAGGCGTCGTGCTCCATGCGTTCGCGGGCCCCGCTGGAGACCACCGCCTTGCCCTTGTGGTGCACGTCCAGCATCAGCTGCTCGGCCTTCTCCCGGCTGTACCCGAAAAGCTTCTGGAACACCCAGGTCACGTAGGTCATCAGGTTGACCGGGTCGTCCCACACGATCGTCACCCACGGCCGGTCAGCTGCCGGCACCTCATCGGTGTCCGGGGTCTCGACCGGTGCAACCTGCGGAGCCGCCATGCCCCCCATCGTGCCACCGGATCCGGGGAATCGAGGAACCGGAACGCCGGACCAGCCCGGATCACCAGCCACGGCCGCTCCCGCGCCTCGGCCGGTCCCGTCCCGGACGTGCGCAGATCCCCCACCGGCACCGCCAGCAGGGTGAGCGGCAGCCCGGTCAGGCGAGCAGGATGCCGTGTTCGGCAGCATCGGACAGCACCGTGCCGAGCGAGAGACGGACCGCCTCGAACCGGCGGGCGACCTCTCGCGACAACTCCAACTCGATCTCCCGCAGCGCCCGCTGCGCCCAGGCCCGTGCCGCGCTCGGGTCGTTGTTGCCGGGCGAACGCCAGTGCTGCCAGCAGCCTCCCGACAACGCCACGGCCACCGGCGGGAGCACCGCCGTACGGGGCGGTGCGGGGTAGGCGGACAGCATGTCGATCGCCGCCGCACCGGTCAGCGACGCCACGCCCGCCGTACTGGTGACGAGGAACGCCCGCTCCAACTCCTGCCCGGTGGGATCGTCGACCAGGCTCCAGCGGAGCGCTGTGTCGATGCGCCGGCGGATCCCCTGGGGCAACGGCGCACCGAAGAGCCGACCGGCGGCGTCCTCGACGAGTTCGCCGGCATGGTGGTCGCACTGGGCGGTGGCCAGCAGCGACAGCGCCGCCATCTCCCGGTCGAGCAGTTGGGGCAGGCCGGCGCAGCCGACGCCGAAGACGATCTCCTGCACCAGGCGCATGTGCATGTTTGCCAGCTCCAGGGCGAGATGCTGGCGGATCCGCCGGGCGGCGGTGCGGGCCTGCCGGTCGAGCTGTTCCGACCATTCGCCCGGTTCGGTAAGCACCGGCACCCGGCCGCGCTCACCCGGCAACTCGGGCGGCTCCAGGCTGCCCCGCCGCAGTTCCTCGTCGGAGGCCCAGTCCACCAGGGCCCGTCGCAGGTCGGCCTCGCCACCGGTGACCATGGGGAACCAGCGGGCATCGGCCAGCCCGGGCACGGCGGCGAGCAGCGCTGCCCGGTGTGCCTCGACGGTGACCGTGACCGGATCGACCGCCGAGCCGCCGGACTCCCCCGACCACCGCACCGCCGCCGTGCCCTCGCCGGCCGCCCAGCCGTCGGCGCCCGGCGTGACCGCGAAGAAGACCCGGACCGGTGTCCCGGCGAGGTCGGACAGCAGATTCAGCTCGGCGGCGCCGAACGACTGGTCCGCCGCGATCACGAACAGGAGTGCGCCGGCCCGGCCCACCGCGTCGAGCAGGACACCACACCCGGCCGGACCCAGCGTGGCGATGTCCGGCGTGTCGACAAGCACGAAGCGTCTCATCAACGGCTGGGGCAGGCTCAGCTCGACCCGGCGTGGCGGCCTGGCCAGCGCCGGTCCGGCAGCCGGCAGGTCGGGCCGGTACGAGTGCGGCGTACGGTAGCCGGGCACATAGGCGGCCCGGGTGGGTTCGGCGCTGTGCCGTACCACCAGCCAGCTACCGCCCGGGACGGCGAGGAGTCCGGAGTCGAGTTCCAGCAGCGTGGCGAGCACACCGGTGCGGCCGGCGGCGGCGGGACCGGCCGCGACCACCGCGACCGGTTCACGGGCATCGGTGCTGGACACGCCGAGCCGCTCCGGAAAGGGCCGGCGACCATGCGGCCCGGCCGCGTCGTCGGGCGTGCCGAGATGGTGGAGCGGGCCCGGCTTCATCAGGCGGCGGCCTCCGAGGCAGGGCGACCGGTGACCCGGCCGCAGTGAGCATCCGGTGTCGACACTCGGATTCCGGAAGAGTAAAGGCGCGAGCGTCGGGATCGGGACAATTGCGATACTCAGCGGTAACTCTACAACTACTCAAGTTCGCCCTCGCGCGCTGCCGTGCGGGCCACAGTTCCGTCGATATGCTGCGCGAATGAGTCGGTGGAGCTTCGTGGGCCGGGCTGAGCAACTCGACCGTCTCCGGATGGCGGTGGCCGGCGTACGTGGTCGGGGAATCCTCTTCACCGGCAGCGCCGGCATCGGCAAGAGCCGGCTGTTGCACGAGGGTGTCGACACGCTGCCCGGTGAGAAGTACGCGGTCTGGCGGATCGCGGCCAGCGCCACCACCTCCGCGATGGCCTTCGGCGGACTGGTCCAGGTGCTTCCGGAGCAGCCGCAGGGCCTGTCCCCGGCCGGCATCCTGCGCTGGGCCGTCGACGTGTTGCAGCAGCAGGCCGCCGGCCGGCGGATCGTCCTCGCGGTCGATGACGCGCACCTGCTCGATCCACCGTCGGCCGCGCTGGTGCACCTGGTGGCCCGCGCCGACAACGCCTCGGTGGTCGGCACCCTGCGCGACGGGGAGCAGATCCCCCTGCCGATCCGGGCACTGTGGACGGATGGGCTGGTGGAGCGGGCCGAGCTGGGCCCGATGACGTCGGACGAGACGGCCGCCATGCTCACCGCCATCGTCGGCGGTCAGGTCGACAGCGGCTCCACCGACCGCCTGGGTCGACTCAGTGCCGGCAACCCGCTCCTGCTGCGCGAGCTGGTGCACGCGGCCACCAACAGCGGTGAACTCGTCGAGAGGTACGGCGTCTGGACCTGGACGGGCCGGCTGGAACTGGCACCCAGCCTGACCGAGCTGATCGACATCCGGATCGGCCAGCTCACCCCCGGGGTGCGGGCGGTGGTCGAGTTGGTCGCGTTCGGCGAGCCGCTCGGCCTGCGGCTGCTGCACCAGGCCGTGGAACAGCACGACGTGGAGTACGCCGAGGAACGCGGCCTGATCACCATGGTGGAGTCCGACCGGCGGCTCGACGTCCGCCTGGCCCACCCGCTCTACGGCGAGGTGGTACGCCGGCAGTGCCCGGTCAGCCGCACCCGCCGCTTGCAGGCGCACCTGGCGGACCTGCTGGAAAAGGTCGGCAAGCGGCGGCGGGAGGATCTGCTGCGGGTGGCGAGATGGCGACTGGCCTCCGGCACCGCGCAGGACCCGGCGATGCTGATCGCCGCGGCCGGTGAGGCGTTCGCACGGTACGACGTACCCCTGGCGACCCGGCTGGCCCGCGCGGCGCTCGACGCCGGTGGTGGGTTCGACGCGGCCGAACTGCTGGCGACCATTCTGATGTTCGCCGACCGGCCCGCCGAGGCGCTCGGCGTGCTCGACGCCGTCGCCACCGACGCCGGTCAGGAGGAGCGGCTGAGCCGGTGGCTGACGGTACGCGGCATGGTCAGCTACTGGGGGCTGAGCCAGTCGTCCACCGTGGAGGAGATCGCCGCCGAGGGCACGAAGCTGACCGACGCCGCCGCTCAGGCCCGGGTCCGAGCCTTCGAGGCGATCATGCGGTTGCACCGGCTGGACGCGCCGGCCGCGCTGCGGCTCGCACAGAGCGTGCTGGACCGGCCGGCGGCCAGTGTCGCCGCCCGCGAGCTGGCCCGCTGCACGATCGCACACCTTCAGGCCGTGCAGGGGCAACTGTGCCGCAGCGCCACCGCGGTGGACCTGGTGCAGGCGAAGGTGGCCAGTTGGCGGGCCGACATGCCGTACCTGCAACTGGCAGTGGAGCTGGCCCGGGGTACCCGGCTGGCCCTCTCCGGCGATCTCGCCGGCATCGACGCGCTGGTCGCCGACGAGTTCGCCGACCTCGCCGACGCGGGTGACTTCCGGCTCGGCACCGGCTATCTGGCGATCCTGCGGGCGTACGCGGCGCGGCTGCGCGGACGCAGCGACACCGCGTTGCAGGCCGCGCTCAGTGCCTGTGCGGTCCTGGCGACCAGCCGGGTCTACGCGGGGCTGGCTCAGTCGGAGCGGGCCCAGGCCGCCGCGCTGCGTGGCGACGCCCGACAGGCCGCCGAGGCGATGGCCGAGGCCGATCGGCTCCACTCGCCGAGCATGGGTGTGCTGTACCCGTGGCTGGAACAGGCCCGGGTGGCGACGCTGGCGGCCGGTGGTGACCTGTCCGCAGCGGTGAGCCGGCTGCACGGCCTGGTGGACCGGCTGCGTGCTGACGGCTTCGCCGGTCACGAGGCCCTGGTGCTGCATGATCTGGTGCGGCTGGGTCAGGCCGGGGCGCAGACCGGGCCGAGGTGTTCCGACGGCGGCCGCCGTACCGTCGCCCAGCGATTGACCGAGCTGTCCGAGCAGGTCGACGGGGAGTTGCCGCCGTTGCTGGCCCGGCATGCCCGGGCGTCGGCCGACGGTCTGCCGGAGGGATTGCTCGGCGCGGCCGACGACTTCGCGGAGCGCGGGCTCGACCTGCTGGCCGCCGAGGCCGCGGCGGAGGCCGTGCACCTGCTGCGGCAGCGCCGCGCGCCCGAGGTCGGGCACGCCCGGCAACGGCTCGGCGCGCTGCTCGCCGGGTGTGACATGGTGCACACTCCGGCGCTACAGGCGGCCACCCCGACTCTTACCGACCGGGAGTGGCAGGTGGCCCGGCTCGCGGCGGTCGGCGGCACCAGCCGCGCCATCGCCGAGCAGCTCTTTCTCTCCGCCCGCACGGTGGAGAACCACCTGCAACGCGTGTACACCAAGCTCGGGGTGACCAGCCGGGCGGAGCTGAGGGTGGCCCTCGGCACGATCCCGGGGCACGACGGCACGACGGCACTGTGAACCCTAGTCTGAGGGGGTGCACACCCTTCGTCCCGCGCTGCTGACCGACCACTACGAGCTGACCATGGTCAGCGCCGCCCTGCGGGACGGCACGGCTGACCGGCGCTGCGTGTTCGAGGTGTTCAGCCGTCGGCTCCCCGCCGGCCGTCGGTACGGCGTGGTCGCCGGCACCGCACGCCTGATCGAGCTGATCCGCGAGTTCCGCTTCGACCCGGCCGACATCGAGTTCCTGCGTCGAACCGGGGTGGTGGACGAGCCGGGCGCCGAATGGCTGTCCGGGTACCGGTTCACCGGCGAGATCGACGGGTACGCCGAGGGGGAGCTCTTCTTCCCCGGCTCGCCGATCCTGACCGTCTCCGGCAGCTTCGCCGAGTGCGTGGTGCTGGAGACGCTGGTGCTGTCGGTGCTCAACCACGACTGCGCGGTAGCTGCCGCCGCGGCGCGGATGGTCACCGCCGCCCGTGGCCGGGCGCTTATCGAGATGGGGTCGCGGCGGGCGCACGAGGAGGCGGCGGTCGCCGCGGCGCGGGCGGCCTACCTGGCCGGCTTCCGGTTCACCTCCAACCTGGCCGCTGGCCAGCGGTACGGCATACCCACCGCCGGCACCGCCGCGCACGCCTTCACCCTGCTGCACGACGACGAGCGGGCCGCGTTCGCCTCACAGGTCGCCACGCTGGGCAAGGACACCACGCTGCTTGTCGACACGTACGACATCAGCCAGGGCATCCGTAACGCGATCGAGGTGGCCGGGCCGGAGCTGCGGGCGGTCCGCATCGACTCCGGCGACCTGGCGGTGATCGCCCAGCAGTCCCGGCAGCTGCTGGATTCGCTCGGCGCCACCGAGACAAAGATCATCGTCTCGGGCGACCTCGACGAGTACGCCATCGCGGCGCTGGCCGCCGAGCCGGTGGACATGTACGGCGCCGGCACCGCCGTGGTGACCGGCTCCGGCGCACCCACGGCCGGGCTGGTCTACAAGTTGGTCGAGGTCGAGGGCCGCCCGGTGGTCAAGCGGTCCGAGCAGAAGGCCACCATCGGCGGACGCAAGGTCGCCGTCCGCCGGCACAAGCCGACCGGCACGGCCATCGAGGAGATCGTCGTACCGCAGGGAGTGCCGGATCACCGCCCCAACGACCGGCTGCTGCAACGGTCGTACGTCGTGGACGGCGAGCCGGTGGCCCTGCCGACGCTCGACGAGTCGCGGGAGCACCTGCGGCAGTGCCTGATCTCGATCCCGTGGGAGGGTCTCAAGCTCTCCGCGGGCGATCCGGCCATCCCGGTCACCGTGGTACCCGCCGAGTGAGAGGAGTGGAGTCGGTGAGCAACGCGCTGATCATCGTGGACGTGCAGAAGGACTTCTGCGAGGGCGGCTCGCTGGCCGTTGCCGGCGGGGCGGGGGTAGCGGCCGGGATCTCCCGGCTGCTGGCCGCCGAGCCGGACCGCTGGGATCACATCGTGGCGACGAAGGACTACCACGTCGACCCGGGCACGCACTTCGCCGAGTCGCCGGACTACGTGAGCACCTGGCCCCGGCACTGCGTGGTCGGCACCCCCGGCTCCGAGTTCCACCCGGAACTGGCCACCGACCGGATCGAGGCGATCTTTCACAAGGGCGAGTACGCCGCCGCGTACTCCGGGTTCGAGGGGCACGCCGACGACGGCGAGGGTCTGGCCGACTGGCTGCGGCAGCGTGGCGTGGAGCGGGTGGACGTGGTCGGGATCGCCACTGACCACTGCGTGCGGGCCACCGCGCTGGATGCCGCCCGGGAGGGTTTCGCCACCACCGTGCTGCTGGACCTGACGGCGGCCGTCGCGCCGGACACCACCGACGTCGCGCTGCGCGCCTTCGAGGGGGCCGGGATCACCACATTCGGTGCCCCTGTGATCAAAGCCGCATGAGTCGTTAATTCGTTGGCAGGCGTAGCTCCGCCGGTCGAGGATGTCCGGCGGAGGTACGGACCGACGTGAACATGAAGCCTTACCGGGAGGCGCTCGCCCTGCCCGGTCTGCGGTCACTGCTGCTCGTCGCGGTGCTGGCGCGGGTCCCGCTGACCGCCACCGGCGTCACGCTGACGTTCTACGTCGTGCAGGACCTCGGCCGCGGCTACGGTGCGGCCGGTCTGGTCGGCGCCGCGATCACGGTCGGCGCGGCGGTCGGCGGTCCGCTGCTGGGCCGCCTGGTCGACCGTCGCGGTCTGCGGCCCGTGCTGGTTCTCACCGCGGTGGCCGAGGCCGTCTTCTGGTCGACCGCACCGATGTTGTCGTACTTCCTGTTGCTGCCGGCCGCGTTCCTGGCCGGCCTGCTGGCGCTGCCGATCTTCTCGGTGATCCGGCAGTCCATCGCCGCGCTGGTACCGGCGGAGAAGCGTCGGCCGGCGTACGCGCTGGACTCCATGTCGGTCGAGCTGTCGTTCATGATCGGTCCTGCCCTGGCCACGGTGGGTGTCACCACCATCTCGGCCCGCCTCACGCTCTACCTCGTCGGCGCCGGCATCGTCGTCTCCGGGGTGGTGCTGTGGCTGCTCAACCCGCCGGTACGCAGCGCCGCCGAGGCGTCGACCGGGCCGCAGCCGCGCGTCGCCCGACGGCAGTGGCTCACCTCGCGGCTGGTCGCTGTGTTCGCCGTCAGCGCCGCAGCGACCCTGGTGCTCGGCGGCACCGACGTGGCGGTCATCGCGGTGCTGCGGGAGAACGGCGACGTCGGTTTCACCGGCGTGGTGCTCTCCGTCTGGGCGGTAGCGTCGCTGCTGGGAGGATTCGCCTACGGCGCGGTTCGCCGCTCGTTCTCGCCGGTGGCGCTGATGGGCCTGCTGAGCCTCTGCACCATCCCCGTCGGGCTGGGCGGTTCCCACTGGTGGCTGCTCTGCCTGGCGTTGATCCCGGCGGGTGCGCTCTGCGCGCCGACAATCGCGGCCACCTCCGACACCGTCAGCCGGCTCGCCCCGGCCGGCGTCCGCGGTGAGGCGATGGGCCTGCACGGCTCGGCGGTCACCGTCGGCATCGCCGTCGGTGCCCCGCTGGCCGGTGCGGTCATCGACGCCTCGGCCCCGCTGTGGGGGTTCGCGGTCACCGGCGCGATAGGTGCCCTGGTGGCCCTCGCGGTGCTGCCGATCGAGCTTCGCCACCGCCGCGCGGACGTCGCGGCCACCACCCAGGCAAGCGACGAGCCCACCGCGACCGCCCTCACCCCGGCCGCCTCCTGACCCACCCTCCGACGCCAGGCGCTCCCATTCCCCTACGCTTCCCACCCCGCCCCCACCCGAGTCGGATCACCGGGGCCGGGACCACGTCGCCAACCTCGACTGCGGCTGGGGCCACGTCGCCAACCTCGACCCTTACGTTACGTAGCCACCCACGCCACCCCGCCCTTCCCCATCCACTCCCTTTGCTCTGCTTCAACCCACGCAACGGATTACGCACCGTGTCGCACCGGCCGACACGCCTTCGTCGGGCCGCCGAATCCCAGCAGCTCAACTGCTATTGCGTGGGTTGAAGCAGAGCAAAGGATGAAAGGTGACAGGTGGGGTCTCAGCCAAGACCATCACACAGAGTGAAACCCTGCGCCGAGGGTCGGTCATCACAGAGAGCGACAACTGGTGCAGTGTCGGTGCGGATGGGGTCACGGGCCTGACACCGGCCGCGACAGCCGGGCGGGCGCCGACCCCCGGCATGGGGATCGGCGCCCGTCTTGCGACGCGGTGGGTCAGCGGCGGTCGGTGTCGCTGGCCACGTCCTCGGTGTAGCTGGCACCACCGTCGGATTCACTGGTCAGCGGCTTGGAACCACCCTCGGGCGGACCGGCCAGGGTCTGTCCGGCAGCCAGCTCGGGGAACTTGTGGTCGAAGGCCGGCCGCTCGGAGCGGATCCGCGGCATCCGGTCGAAGTTGCGCAGCGGCGGCGGCGAGCTGGTCGCCCACTCGAGGGAGTTGCCGTGACCCCACGGGTCGTCGACCTCGACCACCGGGCCGGCCTTGTACGACTTCCAGCAGTTGTAGAGGAACGGCAGCGTCGAGATACCGGTGATGAACGCCCCGACCGTGGAGATCATGTTCAGCGTGGTGAAGCCATCGATGTCCTGGTAGTCGACGTACCGCCGGGGCATGCCTTCGCCGCCCAGCCAGTGCTGCACCAGGAAGGTGGTGTGGAAACCGATCATGGTCAGCCAGAAGTGAATCTTGCCGAGCCGCTCGTCGAGCATCCGGCCGAACATCTTCGGGAACCAGAAGTAGATGCCGGCGAAGACCGCGAAGACGATCGTGCCGAAGAGCACGTAGTGGAAGTGCGCCACCACGAAGTACGAGTCGTGCACGTGGAAGTCCAGCGGCGGGGCGGCCAGCAACACGCCGGTCAGGCCACCGAAGAGGAAGGTGACCAGGAAGCCGATGGAGAACAGCATCGGTGACTCGAAGCTGATCTGCCCCCGCCACATGGTGCCGAGCCAGTTGAAGAACTTCATGCCGGTGGGCACGGCGATCAGGTAGCTCAGGAAGCTGAAGAACGGCAGCAGCACCTGGCCGGTGGCGAACATGTGGTGCGCCCAGACGCTCATCGACAGGGCGGCGATCGCGATGGTGGCGGCGACCAGGCCCTTGTAGCCGAAGATCGGCTTGCGGGAGAAGACCGGGATGATCTCGCTGATGATGCCGAAGAACGGCAGCGCGATGATGTAGACCTCGGGGTGACCGAAGAACCAGAACAGGTGCTGCCAGAGCATCGGCCCGCCGGTCTCCGGGCTGTAGACGTGCGCACCGAGCAACCGGTCGGCGGCCAGCGCGAACAGCGCGGCGGCCAGCAGCGGGAAGACCAGGATCACCAGGAGGCTGGTGACCAGCATGTTCCAGGTGAAGATCGGCATCCGGAACATGGTCATGCCCGGCGCGCGCAGGGTCAGGATCGTGGTGATCAGGTTGACCGCGCCGAGGATGGTGCCCAGACCGGAGATGGCCAGACCGACCACCCACATGTTGGCGCCGACACCCGGAGCGTGCTCGCTGGTGCTCAACGGGGTGTAGGCGGTCCAGCCGAAGTCCGCCGCTCCACCCGGGGTGAGGAAGCCGGCGGTGGCCATGGTGCCGCCGAACAGGTACAGCCAGTAGGCGAAGCTGTTCAGCCGCGGGAAGGAGACGTCGGGAGCACCGATCTGGATGGGCACGACGTAGTTGCCGAACGCGAACACGATGGGCGTCGCGAAGAACAGCAGCATGATCGTGCCGTGCATCGTGAACAGCTGGTTGTACTGCTCAGGCGACAGGAACTGCAGCCCGGGCCGGGCCAGCTCGGCCCGCATGATCAGGGCCATCAGGCCACCGATCATGAAGAACACGAACGCGGTGACCATGTACATGATCCCGATCTGCTTCGCGTCCGTGGTCCGCAGCAGCCGCGCGATGGCCGACCCCTTGACCGGCTCCCGGACCGGCCAGGGCCGGGTCACGACCGGCTTGGGTGCGACGGTGGTCACGAGTGGCCTCCGGTTCTGGGTTGTCCCGCTCGGCACGCGCTGACTCGGCGGGCCGTCATCCGCAAGGAGGATAGTCCCCGGCAGGTGACAGCACCGCGTGGGGTCGCCCGGGGGTGGATCACAGCGGGCCGAGAAGTAGCCGGTAGTGCTCCCCGAAGATGCGGTCGCCGCGTCCGCGCAGCAGCGGGTCGCGTAGCGCCGGCGGCACGTCGCGGGTGCGGTTGCGGTCCCGGGTCCGGTCCTGCACCCATCGGGTACGCGGCCGGCGGCGGCTCTCGTACGCGGTGAGCGCCGCCTCGACGCTGCCCGCGGCGTGCAGCGACTCGGCGAGCACCACCGCGTCCTCCAGGGCCATCGCGGCCCCCTGGGACAGGGTCGGCGCGGTGGCGTGGGCGGCATCGCCGACCAGCACCACCCGACCCCGGTACCAGCGCCCGAGTTCGACCTCGTCGGTGGTCGTGGCGTGGACCCCGTCGAGCGCGTCGAGCACCTCCGGCACCGGTCCGCCGTACTCGCCGAACAGTTCGCGTAGCCGGGCCAGCGGGTCGGCTGGCAGGTCGGTGCCGGCTTCGTCGGCGTAGCAGTGCAAACGGCCGGCGCCGATCGGCACCACGAGGAAGCCGCAGCGCTGCCCGAGCAGGGCGGTCCACTCGTCGACCGGCGGGCCGTCGCGTACGACGCCGCGGTAGACCACCTGCCCGGCGGGGCGGGGTGGACCGCCGAGCGCGGCCAGCGCCCGGATCGAGGAACGCGGCCCGTCCGCACCGATCACCAGGTCGTACTCGGACTGGGTGCCGTCGACGAAGGTGACGCCGACGGCGGACGGCAGCAGGTCGATGGTGCGTACCTCCGCGCCGTGCCGGACCGCGCCGCCGGCACCGCTGAGCAGCACCCGGTGCAGGTCGGAGCGGGCCAGCGCACGGCACTCGCCGACCCCGGCCCAGAGTGCGTCGAGGTCGACCTCGCACAGCGGCGTACCGGTCGATTCGAGGAACCGCTGCCGGTGGATGACCTTCCCGTACGGGCGGACGGGGTCGTCGAGGTCCAGCCGGCGCAGCGCGCGGGCCGCGTTGCCGGGGAGGTAGAGGCCGGCGTCGGTGAGGTCGTGCGGCGGCGCCTTGTCGGTGAGGTCCGGCCGAAAGCCCGCCAGGCGCAGCGCCCGGGCTACGGCCAGCCCGGCGATGCCCGCGCCGACGACGAGGATGCGCAGGGGGGAGCCACGCATGGGGGTGTACGCCTCCGGAGGGGTTCGGCACGCGTTGAAGGCAAGAGACTACTCGGCGCAATCGGCACACACCAGAGGCAACCGGCCCACCTCCGACACCCCTCGGCACCGCCGGATCCGCCCGTCGGCGCCGGTCACCAGCCGCCCGGAGTCGGCGGATGCCCGATCGTGGCGTCCGTGACACACGTCGCAATTGACACCAATCACCCGCACCAGTTGCGCCCATTGTTTCAAGGATGTAAATGTGACGATGAGCATGGGAGCGCTCCCGAAACTATCGACGGCGCGTTCCGACCGCTCCGTCAGCATCCGTCCCGGCGTCCAAGCGACGCCGCAGCGCTAGGAGCATCATGAGACGTACCTTGCGAGCCATCATGGCCGTCGGGCTGGTTGCCGCCGGCTCGATCGTCGCCGTGGCCCTCGGCGGCACCGCCTCCGCCGACACCCAGATCTGTGAGCAGTACGGCTCGACCGTCATTCAGAACCGGTACGTGGTGCAGAACAACCGCTGGGGCACCACCGCCCAGCAGTGCATCAACGTCACCAACAACGGCTTCGAGATCACCACCCAGAACGGCAGCAGCCCCACCAACGGCGCGCCGACCGCGTACCCGTCGGTCTTCCTCGGCTGCCACTACACCAACTGCTCCCCCGGCACCAACCTGCCCATCCAGGTCAGTCAGATCAGCAGTGCGACAAGCAGCATCAACTACCGGTACGTGAGCAACGGCATCTACAACGCCTCGTACGACATCTGGCTCGACCCGTCTCCCAAGCGCGACGGCGTGAACCAGATGGAGATCATGATCTGGTTCAACCGGCAGGGCTCGATCCAGCCCATCGGTTCCCCGGTCGGCAACGCCAACATCGACGGACGCAACTGGGAGGTCTGGCGGGGCAGCAACGGCTCCAACAACGTCATCTCGTACCTCGCCCCGTCTGCCATCAGCAGCGCGAACCTGAACCTGTTGGCGTTCATCAACGACACCCGTAACCGGGGCGCGATCACCAACTCCTGGTACCTGACCAGCATCCAGGCCGGTTTCGAGCCCTGGCAGGGCGGCGTCGGGCTGGCCGTGACGAACTTCTCGGCCGCGGTCAACGGTGGCGGCAACAACCCGCCGCCGAGCAACCCGCCGCCCACCACGCCCCCGCCCTCGGGGAGCGGCTCGTGTGCGGTGAAGTACACGGCCAACTCGTGGAACAACGGCTTCACCGCCGACGTGCAGATCACCAACACCGGTTCCAGCACGATCAACGGCTGGACGCTTGCCTACTCGCTGCCGTCCGGGCAGCAGGTGACCAACTCGTGGAACGCCACGGTGAGCCAGAGCGGCTCGTCGGTGACCGCCCGCAACGTCGGCCACAACGGCACCATCTCGCCCGGCGGCACGGCCAGCTTCGGCTACCAGGGCACGCTCAACGGGTCCTACTCCAACCCGTCCAGCTTCACCCTCAACGGCACCGCCTGTTCGCGCTCCTGACGAGCGGGTGCCGGGGTGCGGTGTCCGCCGCGCCCCGGCACCGATCAGGCCGACTGACGTCCACCGACCGGTGGCCTCACCCGGGGGTTGCCCAGTGGTGTCGGGAGATCGCAGACTTGGCAGCCACTACGACGGGGGGCCGAGCTGACGTGGACGTACGCCTGGAAGGTGACGGGGTGGTCCTGCGCCAGTGGTCCGAGCAGGATCTCGACCAACTGGTCACCCTCTTCGACGATGCCGAGATGGCGTACCGCCTGCCGGTGGCGGCCCCGTTCGACCTGGCCGCCGCCGAGGCGTACCTGAACTCCGCCCGGCGTGCCCAACGGGCCGACGCCCGGGTCTACTTCGCCGTCACCAGCGGCGACGACCTGGCCCGTGGCGAGGTGATGCTCAACCTGGCCACCGGCACCATCGGCTACGCGATCGGCCCGGCCTACCGCGGTCAACGCCTGGCCAGCCGCGCCCTTCGGCTGATGACCGAGTACGCCCACCGGGTGATCGGCCTGCCGACTGTTTACCTGGAGATCGAGCCGGACAACGCCGGCAGCATGGCCGTGGCCCGGTCCGGCGGTTACCGGCCGACCGGCGACGAACCGGTTTTCGTCGAGGACAAGGGCCGCCGCTACGCATTGCATCGCTGGTCGCACACCGAACCGGCACCGCCGGCCGTCACCTGACGACGGCGGCCGGCGACGACGGCGGCCGGCGACCGTAGGCGGATTGCGGCAACTCGGGCTCTCAGCGCTCCGGGAGAGCCCGAGTTGCCGCATGTCGCGACGGCTCCGCCTCGCGGCGGCGGCGCGGCGGGCGTCGCCCGGCCCCGGGTCAGGAGCCGAGGGCGTCGATGTCGCGCATCTCCTCGGCGGTCAGCGAGAAGCCGAAGACGTCCGCGTTGGCGCGGATCCGCTCCGGCGTCACCGACTTGGGGATCGCCACGATCTCGTGGTCGAGGTGCCAACGCAGCACCACCTGGGCGGGCGAGACGTTGTGCGCGCCGGCGATCCGGGTCAGCACCGGGTCGGACAGGTCGGTGGTCTTGAACGGGCTGTAGCCCTCCAGCACCACCCCACGGTCCCGGTGCTCGGCGTGCCGCTGCCGGTCGTAGAGCCGAGGTCCCCACTTGATCTGGTTGACCGCCGGGTTCTCCTCTGTCGCCTGGATCAGCTCGTCGATCTGGGCGGTGCTGAAGTTGCTGACCCCGACCGCCCGGGCCAGGTTCGCGTCGCGGGCGGCGAGCATCTCCCGCCAGACCGGGATCAGGTCACCGGGGTCGTTCGGTGGCCAGTGCACCAGCCACAGGTCGACGTACTCGACGCCGAGGGCGCGCAGGCTCTCCTCGATCGTCTCCCGTTCCCGGCCGACCCGCTCGGGCGGGAGCTTGGTGGTGATGAAGACGTCCTCCCGGCGCAGCCCGCTCTCCCGGATCGCCCGGCCGACCTCCTCCTCGTTGCCGTACATGGTGGCGGTGTCGATGTGCCGGTAGCCGGCGTCGAGCGCGGCGAGCACGGCCTTGTAGCCCTCCTCGCCGGTCGCCTGCCAGGTGCCGAAGCCGAGCAACGGGATCCGGACGTCACCGGGGAGAACTGCGGTGGGGTGGTCACTGTGGTTCATGTCGACCGTTCTACCCCCGATGACCCTCGGCATGCCCGAGATCGGGCGCGTCGGATCCCGCCGCCGGGCGCGTCGGCGCGATTTGCCGGAGAATGCGGGACGTGGCTGACCGGCTTGAGGAGTACCGGCGCAAGCGGGACGCCGCGCGTACCCCCGAACCGGTGCCGGCCGAGCGTCCCCGGCGGTCCCGGGCCGGCGACCGCGCCCGGTTCGTCATCCAACAGCACCACGCCCGCAGCCTGCACTGGGATCTGCGGCTGGAGCGCGACGGAGTGCTCGTCTCCTGGGCGGTGCCGCGCGGGCTGCCCCGTGATCAGGGGCGCAACCACCTCGCCGTGCACACCGAGGACCACCCCATGGAGTATCTCGACTTCTCCGGCGACATCCCGGCCGGCGAGTACGGCGGCGGCCAGATGCTCCTCCACGACCAGGGCACCTACCGCTGCGAGAAATGGCAGGACCGCGAGGTGGTGGTCGAGCTGCGGGGGAAGCGGACCACCGGACGGTACGTGCTCTTCGCCACCGGCGGGCGCGACGGCCGGGACTGGATGGTGCGTCGCACCGACCCGCCACCGCCGGGCTGGACCGCTATGCCCGACCTGGTCGCGCCGATGCGTCCCACGCCGGCCGGCCGGCTTCCCACCGATCAGGCCGCCTGGGGGTACGAGCTGCGCTGGGACGGGACACGCGCGGTGGCGTACGTCTCGGGCGGGCGGCTGCGGCTGCTCTCCGACGCCGGTGCGGAGATCACCGGCGAGTACCCGTGGCTGCGGCCGATGGCCGAGGCCCTGGCGCCGACGGAGGTCGTGCTGGACGGCGTCCTGGTCCGCATCGACCGCGCCGGGCAGGTCCGGCCGGCGCGGGGTGGGCGCAGCACCGTCGATGCCCAGTACCTGCTGGTCGACCTGCTCTGGTTGGAGGGGGTGAGCAGCCTGGAGTTGCCGTACCCGCAGCGCCGCGAGTTGCTCGACGCGCTGGCGTTGGCCGGGCCGCACTGGCAGACTCCGCCGTGGTTTCCCGGCGCCGGTGCCGAAACCATGCGTGCGGCGCGCGAACAGGGCCTGCCCGGGGTGGTGGCGAAGCGGCTGGACTCCGGCTACGAGCCGGGTCGCCGCAGCCGCGCGTGGCGCAGCGTGAACGCGAGCTGAGACGGCGAGGAGTGGCGTGTATCTGACCCACCTCGAGTGCCCGCGCTGCGGCCGGGAACACGACGCTGGTGTACCGCAGAATCTCTGCGAATGTGGCTCACCGCTGCTGGCGCGCTACGACCTCGCGGCGGCGGGGCGGGTGATCGAGCCGGAGCGGTTCGGGTTGCGCCCGGCCGATCTGTGGCGGTACCGGGAGCTGCTCCCGGTGGCCGACCGGAGGAATGTCACCACGCTCGGCGAGGGATGGACGCCGATGCTGCGCGCACCGGCGTACGGTGCGGACATCGGCATCGACGAGTTGCTGGTCAAGGACGAGGGACTGACCCCGACCGGCTCGTTCAAGGCGCGTGGGGCGGCCGTGGGCGTGAGCCGCGCCCGGGAACTGGGCGTACGACGGATCGCCATGCCCACCAACGGCAACGCGGGTGCGGCGTGGGCCACCTACGCGACCCGGGCCGGGCTGGGCGCCACCATCGTGATGCCGCTGTCCGCACCGACCATCTGCCGTCGGGAATGCGTGGCCGCCGGTGCCGACCTGCGCCTGATCGACGGGCTGATCGGCGACGCCGGGCGACAGGTGGCCGCGCTCGTCGCGGCCTCCGAGGGCACCGTCTTCGACGCCGGTACGCTGCGCGAGCCGTACCGCCTCGAGGGCAAGAAGACGATGGGGTACGAGATCGTCGAGCAGTTGGGCTGGCAGGTGCCCGACGTCATCATCTACCCGACCGGCGGTGGAGTGGGGCTGATCGGCATCCACAAGGCTCTCGGCGAGCTGCGGGAGCTGGGCTGGGTCGAGGACAAGCTGCCCCGACTGGTGGCGGTGCAGGCCACCGGCTGCGCGCCGATCGTGCGGGCGTTCGCCGCCGGGGACGACCGGGCACGACCGTGGGAGGACGCGCACACGGTGGCGTTCGGCATCACCGTTCCGGCACCGCTGGGCGACGAGTTGATCCTCGCCGCGCTGCGGGCCACCGCCGGCACCGCGATCGCGGTGGACGACGCCGAGATCCTGGCCGACCTGCGGGACTTCGCCGCCCGGGAGGGCCTGCTGCTCTGCCCCGAGGGGGCCGCCTGCCTGACGGCCGCGCGCCGGCTGCGGGCCGGTGGGTGGATCCGGGCGGGCGAACGGGTCGTCGTGCTCAACACCGGTGCCGGGGTGAAGTATCCGGAGACGATCGACGTCTCCGGCGTACCGGTGCTACCACGCTGACGAGTGGTGCACCCGCCGTCGATGCGGCGCAGGCATCACTCGCCGGTGGGGTCGGTCAGCCGCCAGGCGGCGTTGACCTGGCCGATGTGGGACAGCGCCTGCGGCATGTTGCCCAGGTGTGCCCCGGTGACCGGGTCGATCTGTTCGCTGAACAACCCGACGTCGTTGGCGTGCCCGGTGACCCGCTCGAACAGCCGGGCGGCCCGCTCCCGTTCACCGGCCAGCACCAAACACTCCACCAGCCAGAACGAGCAGAGCACGAAGCCCGCCGCGTCGTCGTCCCAGCGGTGGATCAGTCCGTCGTCGCTGCCGAGTTCCCGCTCGACCGCCTCGATCGTCGCTCGCATCCGTGGATCGGTGGCCGGCAGGAAACCCACCACCGGCAGGTACAGGGCCGCCGCGTCCAGTTCCGGCGCCCCGAAAGCGCCGGTGAAGACGCCCCGGCGCTCGTCGAAACCGTCCCGGAGGACGGTGGCCCGGATCTCGTCCCGGATGGCGGCCCAGCGCCGCACGTCCGCCTGCTCTCCCAACTGCGGGGCCAGCCGCACCGCCCGGTCCATCGCCACCCAGCAGAGCACCTTGGACGACAGGTAGTGCCGCTCACGGTCGCGCGGTTCCCAGATCCCCCGGTCGGGCAGTCGCCAGGTGGTCGCCACCTGCTCGGTGAGGCCGAGCACCATGTCGCGCAGCTCGGCGGGGAGCGGGTCGCCGAGGTAGTCGTGCAACCGCCACACCGCCGAGATGACCTCGCCCGGCACGTCGAGTTGCCGCTGCCGCCAGGCGTCGTTGCCGGCGCGTACCGGTCCGGTTCCGGCGTACCCGATGAGGTGGGGACAGACGTGCTCGGAAACGTCCCGTTCCCCTTCCAGCCCGAACAGCACGGGCACCGGATCGGGGCCGACCCGGCCGATCGAGCGGGCCGCCCATTCGAACAGGCGGGACGCCTCGGTCGGGCAGGCCGCCACCCACAGCGCCCGCATGGTCATGGCGAAGTCCCGCAGCCAGCAGAAGCGGTAGTCGTAGTTGCGGTCGCCGCCGATCAGTTCCGGCAACGAGGTGGTCGGCGCGGCGGCGACCGCGCCGCTGCGGGCGTAGGTGAGGCCGGTGAGGACCGTGGCGCTGTGCCGCACCACCTCGGGATAACGCCCCTCGTACCGGTGGCTCTCACGGAACGCCTCCCAGGCCAGCACCGTGTCCGCCAACGTGCGGACCGGGTCCAGCCGGGCCGGTGGTTCGCGGTACGCCGGCGCGTAGGCCAGGTCGAAGCCGAGCACCTGGCCCGCGTCCACGGTGAAGGTCTGCCGCACCCGGTCCTGTTCGGCGCGCAGGGGCAGTCCGGCGCAGCGCAGCACCAACGCCACCGGGCCGGCCATGGCCGCCACCGCACCGTCGGGGAGCTCCCGCAGGTACGGAGTGAGCAGGCCGTACTCGGGTCGCGGACGGTAGTCCAGGGCCATCGGCACCCGGCCGGACAGTCCCTCGACGACGCGTAGCAGCACGGCCGGGGAGCGCATGCCGAACTCGTGGGCGCGGGCGCCCACCTCGGCGGCGAGGGCGTCGGTGACGGCGACGCTGCCCTCCGCGGTGTGGTGCACGGTACGCAGCACCAGGGTGTCCGGCTGGTACGAGCGCTGCACCCGGTGCCCGGGCTGTCCCACGGCCACCGGTGCCAGTTGCCAGTGACCGCCGTTCGGGTCGAGCAGCCGACCGAAGACGGCGGGCGAGTCGAACCGGTGCGGGCACCACCAGTCGATCGAGCCGGCCCGGCTGACCAACGCGCCCGAACGGCAGTCGGAGAGGTACCCGTAGTCGGAGATCGCCGGCTGCTCCATGCGGTCGGCGTACCCAGGATTTCGGGCCTCATCACGCCGCCCCGCCGGTCTCCGCCGGTCTGGGCGGACACCGGCCAGGGCGGAGGTCTCAGGAGGTGGGTGGTTCGTCCTCGCCGGCGGCCTCGGCGGCGTCGGCCTCCTCCTTGGTGCGGTGGACGGCCTGGTCGGCGTGCTCCGGCGGCCCGTAGACGGTGTAGAGCACCAGTGGGTTCGGCCCGGTGTTGACGAAGTTGTGCCGGGTGCCGGCCGGTACGACCACCAGGTCGCCCTGCACCACCTCGCGCTTCTCCCCGGCCACCCGTGCCTCACCGGTGCCACTGACGAAGGTCAGGATCTGGTCGATGTCCTCATGGACCTCCTCACCGATCTCGCCGCCCGGCGGGATCGTCATGATCACCAACTGGGTGTGCTCCCCGGTCCACAGCACCCGCCGGAAGTCCGGGCTCTTCTCGGCGACAGTCGCAATAGTGAAGTGCTCCATGCCCCGACACATACCCCGTCGCGGGCCGGTCCACGCCGCGCTTCGCACATGGTGGAAATCGGCCACCGCCCGGGGTTTGGACCGACGCCGATCGGGGATCGACACCAGCGACCGGTACGACCGGTCATGCCAGGTCCCCGCTGACGTACCGCCGTACGGCTGCGGCGGTGGGAGACGGCCGAGCGCGGCGCGGTTTCGACTCTCGGGTCAACGGCGCCGCGCGCTCGCGTGCGACAGGGTGCTCAGGAGAGCACGGCCAGGTGGAAGGGACGGTCGGCGGCCGACCCGGCGCCGTCGAAGGTGGTCACGAAGACGGCGTTCGGAATGCCGGTACGACCGGCCACCGTGAGCTGACCGGCGGGTGCCAGTCCGGAGCTACCCGTGAGGCCGACGGTGCCGACCAGGCCGGCACCGGTCACGTCCTGGTCGAAGACCACCTGGTACATCCCGGTCTGTAACCGGTTGGCCGCCGCCGCGCCCAGTCCTCGGACCAGGAGGCCGTCCGCGCTGACCACCGCGAACAGAACTCTCGCGGTCAGTGGCATGCCGGCGCCGGCGCAGGTGGTGTGTTCGGCCTCGGCGTGCGCCGTGGCCTCGTCGCCCGGCACCGGCTGCGGTGCCCCTCTGCTCCTGGCTCTCGCGCTGGACATCGGACTCCTTCCCCGACCCGGCCGAGCGGCCCTGGCGTCTTGAGTTGTTGCGGCGACCAAAGGTGGATCAGCGCCGATCGGCCCCCTTTGTGCCTCGAACGTATGTTGCGTTCCCTGTCGGCAGCCAGGCGAATGGCTGTCCGATAAAGGACATTTGCTTAGTTGATCACGCCATTGACCTGCGGTGGCGTCTGGAAGGTGTGCGGCTCAGTCGTCGTCGAGGTCGACGGTGGGCACCCCGCCCACACACCGCACCGACAGCTCGTACTCGCCGCTCGGGCCGACGAACGTCACATCCGCATCGTCGTCCGGGCCACGATCGACGTCAT
Organism: Micromonospora sp. NPDC000442; assembly: GCF_042898635.1. Lineage (NCBI taxonomy): Bacteria > Bacillati > Actinomycetota > Actinomycetes > Micromonosporales > Micromonosporaceae > Micromonospora > Micromonospora sp. NPDC000442. The sequence continues at coordinate 22,858 of NZ_JBIAYZ010000027.1, forward strand.
CCACCCGGTAACCCGGTCGCGCGCTCCAGGAAACCAGGTAGACCCCGCCCGGCACGCACTCGGCCACCGCGCTGCCGCCCGCCGTGGAGAAGCCGCGCCGGTTGCCCGGCTCCGCGCTCGGACCGGCCGGCGACACCGGGCTCGACGGTGACCCGCTCGGGCCGGCACCGCTCGGCCCGCTGCCGGGCGCCGGGGTGTCAGTTGACGCGCTGCCGGGCGACCCGGTACCGACCGGTGCCGGCTCGGCGAGCGCGCGGGCGATCTCCTCCTGGCTGCGGACCCCACCGGGCGTCCCGGTGAGACTCTCACCCACCAACCGGATCGCGGCGAGCCCGATCAGGGTGGCGACGACCGCAGTGGCCAGCCATCCGGCCACGGCGAGGAAGGTTCGACGGCCCATCACCCGACTATCCCCGATCACCGGTTGGGGCGACCTTCGGGCAACGCTAAGGGACGGTTAACGAAACCGGCCGGCACCGATCGCCGGGGATACCCTGCCTGCTGTGGCCCGCCTGCTGCTGATCGAGGACGACCTGACCATCCGTGCCCCGCTGGTGCGGGCGCTACGCGAGCGGGGGCACGCCGTGGCCGCCGCCTCCACCGCGATGACCGGGCTGCGCGACGCCCTCGACGACCGCCCCGATCTGGTCGTACTCGACCTCGGGCTGCCCGACCTGGACGGCCGCGAGCTGCTGCGGATGCTGCGGGCCGTCAGCGCCGTCCCGGTCATCGTGGCCACCGCCCGCGACGACGAGCGGGAGATCGTCCGGGTACTCGACGCGGGGGCCGACGACTACGTGGTCAAACCGTTCACCGCCGCCCAGCTCGACGCGCGGGTCCGCGCGGTGCTCCGCCGCGGACCCGGCGGACCGACGGAGGATCCGACGGTGGTGGTCGGTGGGCTGCGCATCGACCCCCGCTCCCGACAGGTCAGCCTCGACGGCGAGCCGGTCGAGCTGACCCCGCGCGAGTTCGACCTGTTGCGGCATCTGGCCACCCGGGTCGGTGAGGTGGTGACCAAGCGGGAGTTGCTGACCGAGGTGTGGCAGATCCCGTACGGCGGGGCGGACAAGACCGTCGACGTGCACCTGTCCTGGTTGCGCCGCAAGCTCGGCGAGAGCGCCCAGCATCCGCGCTACCTGCACACGGTACGCGGAGTCGGGGTGCGGCTGGTCACGCCGGAGGTCGGCGGGTGAGGGCGCGCCTGGCGCTGCTGGTGGCCGCGGTCAGCGTCCTCATCGTGATCGCTTTCCTGGTGCCGCTGGCGTTGCTGCTGCGCACCGCCGCGGAGGACCGGGCGACGGTGCGGGCCACCGCCGACGCGCAGAGCCTCGCTCCGGTGGTCGGCACCGCCGACGCGGAGACCGTACGGCTGACCGTCGAACAGCTCGCCGCCGAATCGGCCCGGCCGGTCAGCGTGTTCCTGCCGGACGGCACGGTGCTCGGCTCGGACGCCGCGCGTACCCCGGCGGTGGAGTTGGCCGGGCGCGGGCAGAGCCTCACCGCCGAGACGACCGACGGCCGGGAGGTGGTCATCGCGGTGCAGGGCCGCGCGGACGGCACCACCGTGATCCGCACCGTGGTGCCGCGGGCGGAGATGACCGCCGGGGTGGGACGTGCCTGGCTGGTGCTGGCCCTGCTCGGAGCGTTGCTGGTGCTGATCGCCCTGGCCGTCGCCGACCGGCTGGCCCGCACGCTGGTCCGCCCGATCAGCGAGTTGTCGGAGGTCTCGCACCGGCTGGCCAACGCCGAACTGGGCGCGCGGGTGAGCCCGGCGGGGCCGGTCGAGTTGCGCGAGGTCGGTGGCGCCCTCAACCACCTCGCCGGCCGGATCCAGGAGTTGCTGGTGCAGGAGCGGGAACAGGTGGCCGACCTGTCGCACCGGCTACGTACGCCGCTGACCGCCCTGCGTCTGGAGGCCGAGTCACTGCGCGACCCGCAGGACGCCGCCCGGGTGATCGGCGCGGTGGACGGACTTGAGCGGGCCGTCACCGGCCTGATCCGGCAGGCCCGCTGGCGCGCCCCCTCCGATGGTGCGGTGGTCGCCGACGCCGCGACCACCGTGGCGGACCGGGTCGCCTTCTGGTCGGTGCTGGCGGAGGAGACCGGCCGCGCGGTAGACCTCGACCTGGCGCCCGGCCCGGTTCCGGTCGCCGTCGCGGCCGACGAGTTGGCTGCCGCGCTGGACGCCCTGCTCGGCAACGTCTTCGCGCACACCCCGGACGGCACTGCCTTCGCCGTCCGGCTCCGTGCCGTCGGCGACCAGGTGATCCTGACGGTTGCCGACGAGGGCCCCGGCATCACCGCCGCCTCGGTACGTCGGGGAGCGAGCCAGGCCGGCTCGACCGGACTCGGGCTGGACATCGCCCGCCGGGCGGCCCAGGCCAGCGGCGGCCGGCTGTCACTCGGCGAGCGGCCCGGCGGCGGTGCCGAGGTGACGCTCTGGCTCGGCCGGGCGTAACCCTCCGTCCCCGTCCCGGCCCGGCTGGCGTTCCGCTTCGCCCGGCGAGGCACTCCGGCTCGGCCGGAGACGGCCACCGGGCGAGGTTCCTTGTGCTCCCAGCACGGTCGCTTTCCGTGAGCAGGCCGGTCTTAACCAGGGCTTAGGGTTCGGACAGCGCGCTGCTATCGCGGCGCGGCCGATCCTCGATGCAACAACCGAGGAGAGGTGCAGACGATGAAGCGCAACCCCCTGATTCTGGCGTCGGTCGGCGGCGCGGCGGCGGTGCTCGCGGTGGCCGGGGTGTTCCTCGGCGTCGCGGCGGCGGACGACAGTCGGGCACGGCAGACGACCCTGACCGCCGCGACCGGCGCCCCGGCCAGCACCACCACGATCGACCCGACGGACACCACCACGACCGGCCCGAGCGCCACCACCACGGCCGAGCCGACCGGTGCTGCACCGAGTACTCCCGGGCAGAACCAGCAGGCCACGGAGGGCGACGCGGTGAGTCGGGAGCGAGCCGGTGAGATCGCGCTGGCGCAGGCCGGTGGTGGGCGGATCACCGAGACCGACCGGGATGAGGAGAACGGCCGGGCCGTCTGGGAGGTCGAGATCGTCAACGGCGGCACCGAACACGAGATCGACGTCGACCGGCAGTCCGGTGAGGTCGTCAAGGCCGAGCAGGAGCCGGTGGACGACGACGATGACGATGACGACGACCGGGACGACGACGACCGGAACGACGACTGACCTGGCCATCACCGAGCCCGATTCGGCTCACCGGCGCCCCGGAACGGCATCCGCCGCCTGGGGCGCCGACGTTCACGCCTCGGCCCGGTGCAGCCAGGCCAGCAGGTCCGGCGGCGCCAGCGCGGCGACCCGGGACCGGTAGCGGGCCCGTGCCTCCGCGGCGAGCAGCGCGTTGCCCTGACCGGACCGGCCGCTGCGGAAGAAGGCGTTGCGGTCCTTCAGGACTCCGGCGGGGTCGGGCGCGAGCCGGTCGGCGCGGGCCCGCATCCGGTCGAAGGTTGCCGCCTCCACCAGATCAGGTCCGGGAGGTTCGAGGTCCAGGCGCTCGGCCAGGCGCCGCATCTGCCCGGCCAGGTCGACCCGGAGGTCGTCGTAGTGGACGAGGTGCACGTTCGGCTGGTGCCGGCGGGCCCAGGCGTCGCGCAGGTGCCGCATGACACCCGGCAGCGAGTCCAGTTCGGCGCGCGGATCCGGATCCGCGTCGATCCAGCGTACGAGCGCCTGCTCGACCGGCGGACGAGGGCTGTCCGGCCCGGGTGTGGTCGGCTGACCGGTCAACTCGGCGAGTCGGGCGCGATCCAGGTTGGCACCCTGGTGGTGCAGCGAGACGGCCGCGTCGAGGGGATGGCGGGCCACCACCACGTAGTGCACCCGGGGATCGTTCGGCACCCCGTCCAGCGGGGTGTGGGTCTTGATGAAGCGACGGTGCCGCTGGGCGGCCAGCCGCGCGTACACCCGCTCCTGCGGCTCGACCAACCAGTCGAGCCAGGGCGACAGCTCGGTCAGCGGCGCCGGCAGTTCCGGCGTACGCAACACCAGCAGGGCGCAGATCATCTGCATCCAGGTCGTCCCGCTCTTGGAGCGGGTGCTGATCACGATGTCCCCGGGACGGAAGGGAAAGCCCTGCCAGCGGGCGCTGTCCTCGTCGGCGGACCGGTACCGGGTCGGTGTAGCAGCCACCGCGCGAGGATAGTCGGGGAGCTGACACCTGTCCGGCGAATTCCCGCTGCTCCCCTCTGGGAGGTGGGTAATCGTCTGGCTACATTGAATTATGATGCCCGCCCTCGGAGGACGGGCGGAGGAGCCGGTCTACCGTCCCATCCTCGCCGCACGGCGCGGGGAACTGGAGGCGCTCGGCCACCTCGACGACGCCCTCGCCCCGATGCTCAGCCCGATCCTGCAACTGTCCGAAGTCGACAAGAACGTCATCGACCCGCTGACCCGACTGCCGCCCGGACTGCTCCCCGCCGTCGACATCGGCGCCCTACCCGACACCACGGCGTCCGCGTTGGCCCGTCGGGGCGTACCGCTGGTGCCGGTGATCGGCCTGACGGACGGTGAGCGGCGGTTGGCGGCGCTCGGTGCCACGGCTCGCGCGCAGCCCCAACGGGGCGTGGTGCGCCTGCGGCTACGCCAGGACCGGGCCGGCCCCGACGCCACCACCACGGCCGTGGAGCGGATCGGAAGGCACGCGCGGCTGGCCCCTGAGCAGTGTGATCTGGTGCTCGACTGCGGTGACGTGTGCTGCCCGGCGGACGTCCGCCTGGTCGAGCCCCGGGTCCGGCGGATGCTGGACTGGACCCGGCGGCACGCCTGGCGTTCGGTGAGCGTGGTGGCCGGTGGCATGCCGCCGGCCCTGTCCCGACTGCCCATCGACGAGCCGGTGCGGGTGGATCGTTGGGACTGGCTGCTCTGGCAACGGCTGGCCGACCTGGGTGTCACCTTCGGCGACTACGGCGTGACCCCGGCCGCTGCCCAGCCGACCGTCGACCGGCACCTGACGATCCCCTACACCGGCGACGACGCCTGGTTGATCCACCGCTGGTCGCGCCGCCGGGGACAGGGCGACCAGCGGGTCGCCGACCTGTGTCGCACGCTGGTGTCGGGCCCGCACTGGCCGACCACGGGTGCGAGCTTCTCCTGGGGTGATCAGGAGATCTCGCGCCGGGCGCGGCGCGGCGCCGGGGCCGGCTCGGCAACCAACTGGATGGCGTGGAGCACCTCGCACCATCTGGCCCACGTACTGAACGCGTTGGCCCGGGCTACTCCTGCTCGGTGAACCCGAACTGCACGACACCCTCGTCGTCGACGGTCGCGTCGACCGAGGCGTCACCGAGCAGGTCGGCCGCGTCGGAATCGAGGAAGATCCGGGCACCCTGGTTGTCGACCACATGGTCGCCCTCGATCGGCGCGGGCACCAACTCGACGGTGAGCGAGCCGGCGGTGGTGTCCGCGGCGATGCGTACGCCGCCGTCCTCGGAGACGTCCTGCTGCGCGGCGAGATCACGGATCACCAGGACGGCGTTGTCGGTCATCGTGAGCATGGTGGGACTCCTCGTGGTTTCTGGGCTCCCGGGCGGTGCCACCACCGCCACATCGGGGCAGCTCAAGGCCCCTCCCAGCCCCCACGGTGCCCGCTGTCGAGGCGTCCGTCAAATAGAGCGATGTCAGCACAATTGGAGGCGTGACGGCCCGTTGCGTGGGTACCCGGACCGGTTGCGCCCCCTCCCGTCGATCAGGCTGAGGGCCGGGGCGGCAGCGGCGCGGCGGGATCACCGCGCTCGATCAGCGCGGCGATGTCGGCGTCGTGCAGACCGCGTAGCGCGAGCACCCGGGTGCCCCACCGATGCAGACGGCACGGGTGCGGGCTGGCGTCGTTGCGGCAGACCGTGCCGCCCGACCAGTTCCGTGGCGCGTGCACCACGACAGCCCGCACGGCGAACTGGGCATCCTCGGCGGTCACGTACGGCGGCAGCGGAATCTCCCGCAGCCCCACCCCGGGCCACTCGCCGTCGGGCGGGGCGGGACGGACGGTACTGCTGCTGCTGTTCATCGGCCTGGCCTCCACACAGGACGGTCGAACACGGACAGCAGGACGTTACGACCCGATGGACCCGGAGTGACGGACAAACTGTCCCGTGGGCTCAGCCGGCCGCCGCCTGCGCCCGCAGTGCCGTCGCGGTCTGGCCGGGGTCGTAGCCGGGGCCCACCCCGTCGAAGATGATCGCCGAGGCGTCGATGTGCCGCGTACGCAGCGGCAGGATCTCCTGGTAGGCCGGCGAGTCGTACCAGGCGTGTGCCTGCTGCCGGTCGGGGAACTCGAGGATGACCACGGTGCCCGGCCACTCTCCCTCGCGTACGTCCGCCTCCGGGCCGTGCACCACGAACCGGCCACCGAAAGGCTCCAGCGTGGCCTGGATCCGCTCCAGGTAGGTCAGAATATCCTCATTGACCTGCGGGTTCCGCAGGTGCGCCAACGCGAAAGCGGGCATTGCTCGTCCTCCCCGGGTCGTCTCCGTCGTGTGGGACGGTCGCCGACCAGGCTACTGCCGAAGCGGGCCGCCGAACGGGCGGTCAGTCGCGGATGTCGAAGCCGAGGGCCCGGGCCAGGGTCGCCGCCTGCATCAGGTCGATGACCGTCCCGGCCCGGTGCACCGTGGCCGGATCCAGCCCGGCCAGATTACTGCCGCGCAGGTCGGCACCGGACAGCCGGGCGTCGCGCCACTGCACCTCGGACAGGTCGCACCCGGTCAGCGACGCACCCGTCAGGTCGGCCCCGGACAGGTCGGTCTCCCGCATCCGTACGCCGGTGAACCGCGCGCCGCGCAGGTCGCCACCGGCGAGGGTGAGGAACGACCAGTCGCCTCCGGTCACGGTCAACGGCCGCAGGTCACAACGGTCGAAGGTGCTGCCCAGCAGCTTGCAGCCGGTGAACTCCGCCTCGAACAGGTTGCACCGGGTGAAGACGCACCGGGTGAAGGCCGAGTCGGCGTGCCGGGAGACGTTGAACGTCACGTCACCGAAGGTGCAGCCTTCGAAGGTGGCACCCCGGCTGGTCGCCTCGGTGAGATCCACCCGGTGGAAGGTGCAGTTGACGAAGTGCCGGTCCGCCAGGTCCTCGGCGTACCAGTCCTCGTCGTGGAAGGTGACGTCCTCGGTCGGCTCCGGCATGTCCCGCAGGCTAACCAGTGACCCCGACAACATGCCTTCCCCGCCCCGCGTACCGGCCGGTAGGTTCCCTGGGGTGAGCATGGCATCCAGCATCGAGCCGGAGCAGGTCGGATTCGACCCGACGCGGCTGGCCCGGATCGACGAACACTTCGCCAGCTACGTCGACTCCGGCCGGCTCGCCGGCTGGCAGGCGGTGGTCACCCGGCGTGGCGAGATCGCGCACAGTTCGACGTACGGGTTGCGGGACCGCGAGGCGGGCACGCCGGTGCAGTCGGACACCCTCTGGCGGATCTACTCGATGACCAAGCCGGTCACCTCGGTCGCGGCGATGATGCTCTGGGAGGAGGGCCGCTTCGAGCTGACCGACGAGATCGGGCGCTGGCTGCCCGAGTTCGCCGACATGCGGGTCTACTCGAAGGGTTCGACGCTCAAGCCGTACACCGTGCCGGCGATCGAGCCGATCCGGATCTGGCACCTGCTCACCCACACCGCCGGGCTGACCTACGGCTTCATGCAGACGTCGGTGGTCGACGGGCTGTACCGGGCCGCCGGCTACGACCTCTACCCGCCGGCCGAGGTCGACCTGGCCGGGGCCTGCCGGGTCTTCGGTGAGTTGCCGCTGCTGTTCCAGCCCGGCACTGCCTGGGGCTACTCGGTCGCCACCGACGTGCTCGGCCGGCTGATCGAGGTCGTCTCCGGGCAGAGCCTGGACACCTTCCTGACCGAACGGATCCTGCGTCCGCTGGGCATGGGCGACACCCGCTGGCACGTCGAGGGCGCCGACGCCGAACGGCTGGCCGCCCTGTACGTGCCGGACCCGGCGTCCGGTCGCGCGGTACGTCACGACGCGCTGGGCGCGCTGGCGTACGAGAAGCCGGTGCTGCTCTCCGGAGGCGGTGGGCTGATCTCGTCGGCCGCCGACTACCACCGCTTCACCCAGCTGCTGCTGCGCGGCGGTGAGCTGGACGGCACGCGTCTGCTCGGTCCCCGGACGGTGCGCTTCATGACTCGCAACCACCTGCCTGATGGGCAGGACCTGGGCACCCTGTCCACGGGCGGGTTCGCCGAGACCAACCTCGACGGCATCGGGTTCGGTCTCGGCTTCGCGGTCGTCGACGACCCCGTGCCGAGCCGGGTACCGAGCAGTGTCGGCGAGTACTACTGGGGCGGCGTGGCCAGCACCGCGTTCTGGGTCGACCCGGTCGAAGAGATCACCGCCCTGTTCTTCACCCAGCTGATGCCGTCGAGTACCTGGCCGCTCCGCTCGCAGCTACGCCAGCTGGTCTACTCGGCGCTCGTCGACTGACCGGTTCCGCCGACGCTCACCAGTTCTCCTGCCTAGCCTGGAGGCGTGAGCGAGCTTGCGAGCGAACCATCAGGCACAGCAGCGGGCGCCTCGCGCCGCCGCCACGCGAAGCGGGGTGGCGGCGTGAGCGAGCTTGCGAGCGAGCCATCAGGCACAGCAGCGGGCGCCTCGCGCCGCCGATCCGCGAAGCGGGCGGCGGCGTGAGTGACGTCGTCGTGTTCGGTGCGGCCGGCACCGCGGGTTCCCGGATCGTCAGGGAGGCGTTCAACCGAGGGCACCGGGTGGTGGCCGCGGTACGCCGCCCGGAGGCGGACGCGCCGTACCTGCCGGCCGGGGTTCGGGTCGTCACCGGGGACGCGACAAGTGAGCGGAGCGTGCGGGAACTCGCGCCGGAGGCGGATGCGCTGGTGGTGGCGATCGGCGGCGGCAACCGCACGCTGTGGCCCGACGCGGCGCGGGCCGTGCTCGACGCGTTGCACGGGATGCCGGCGGCGCCTCGGGTGATCCACGTCGGCGGCGGTGCCACCCTGCTGAGCCCAGCGGGTACCCCGCTGCTCGACGACCCGGACTTTCCCGACGAGTACCGCGACGCCGCGTTGGGGCAGGCGGAGGCCCTGGATGTCTACCGCTCCTCGGCCGACGGGGTGACCTGGACGTACGTCTGCCCGCCACCGCTGGAGTTCCACCCGGGCGAGCGCACCGGCCGGTACCGCACCGGCACTGACCAGCCGGTGACCGACGCGCAGGGCCGCAGCGTGCTCAGTTACGAGGACCTGGCGGTCGCGGTGGTCGACGAGATCGAGAACGAGCGCTTCCCGAACATGCGCTTCACCGCCGCGTACTGATCTCTGATCTTGAGCGCCGGCAGCCCGCCGGATAGATTCGAGTCTCTGTGACCCGGACGTCACACCCCTGACGCGCGGGTCGGACCTCGAATCAGGAGGGCGCCGTCTTGGCCTCGCTCGACGACACCGTGACAACCCCGCACGAATCGTCCCGCTCCACCGGATCAGGCTTGCTCGACCGGCGACGGATGTTGACCGTCGCACTCGGTGGCGCCGCCACCGTGGCGCTGCCCGCCCCCGCCTGGGCGGCCACCGGCCAGCGCCCGGGCGCGCACCGACCCCCGGCCCTCACCCCGCAGGACCGGGTCGTCGTGGCCCAACTGTCGGCGCAGCGCGCCCTGCAACACCTGAAGGTGCTCTCCGAGGACATCGGCCCGCGGATCGGCGGCACCGACTCGGAGCGCCGGGCGGCGCACTACATCGCCGGTCAGCTCGACCGGCTGCGCTACGACACCACGCTGCAACCCTTCCCGGTCGCCGACAAGTTCCTCGCCCAGCTCAGCTCGCCGTCCGGGCTGCCCCGGGACCTGAACTGGCAGGTCGGGGCGAGCGGGCAGGCCGCGTTGGACACCAGGGTCACCGCCTCCGTGGTCGATGTCGGCGCGGGTACGCCCGGCGACTACCCGGCCGACGTCAGCGGCCGGATCGTGCTTGTGGACTATGTCGCGGCCCAGCGCGAACAGCTCGCCGCCACCGCCGTGGCGGCCGGTGCGGCAGCCGTGGTCTTCCTGCCGGCCGACCTGGTCGCGCCCCGTCGCGCGTCGGCGTTCTCCCCCACGCTGCCCGGCTCCGCCGCCGCGCCGCTGCCGATCCCGGTCGTCGGGGTGGCTCAGGCGCAGAAGCACCGGCTGCGCGCCCTGCTGGCGGCCGGGCCGCTCACCCTGACCATTGCCACCACCGCCCACCGGGGGCTGACCTCGCACAACGTGTTGGCCGAGCGACGCGGTCGGGCGGGTTGCGACGGGCCGGTCGTCATGGTCAGCGCCCACTACGACTCGGTCATCGGCGCTCCGGGCGCCAACGACGACGGCTCGGGCACCGTGCTCTGCCTGGAACTGGCCCGCGTGTTGAAGGCGGTACCGATCAATGCCACGGTGCGGTTCGCCCTGTGGGGCTCGGAGGAACAGGGGCTGATCGGTTCGCGCTACTACGTGGCCCAGCTGCCGCAGCCCGAACGGGACCGGATCCTCGCCGTCTATCAGAACGACATGGTCGCGACCAGCTGGGACCCGGCGACCCGGTACTGGCTGTTGTCGTTCACCGGCGAGAGCAACCGGGCCACCGACGAGGTCTCCGCCGCCGCCCGGCGCCTCGGCTACGAGCCGCGGATCTCGCCGGTCACCCAGCGCGGCGCCAGCGACCACCAGTCGTTCCAGGAGGCCGGCATCGCCAGCGCGAACTTCTCCTGGCGCGGCGAGGAGTCACCGGCGTTGCTGGAGCCGCCGTACCACAGCCCGGAGGACACCATCGCCAAGAACATCAGCCTGGAACGGCTCCAGGTGTCGATGGAACTGATCGGCTGCGCCACGTACGCGACGGCTCGGCGCTGAACCCCGGGCGGGGCGCGGCATCCGCCGTGCCCCGCCCGGGTCAGTCGGCCAGTCGAGCGGGAAAGCCTCCGGTTGCCACCGGACCCCACCCGGTGATGGTGATCCTGATCAACGACTTGCCCTGCCGCCGCATCGCCTCGCGGTACTCGTCCCAGTCCGGATGCTCGCCGGAGATGCTGCGGAAGTACTCCACCAGCGGTTCGAGGGCGTCGGGCAGGTCGAGCACCTCGGCCTGCCCGTCGATCTGCACCCACGGGCCGTTCCAGTCGTCGGAGAGCACACAGGCCGACACGCGAGGGTCGCGGCGGATGTTGGCGACCTTCGCCCGCTCCGGATAGCTGGAGATCACCAGCCGGCCTGCGGCGTCCACCCCGGCGGCGACGGGAGAGGACTGCGGTCGGCCGTCGGCGCGGGTTGTCATCAGCACCACCCGGTGCCGGGGTCGGAGAAACTCGACAAGTTCGTCCCGGTCGACCGGGGTGTTACGAGCGATCATGCGTGCCATCGCTCGTTTCTACCAGCACTCAGGCGTGCTGACCGGCGGACGGCTGGCTGGGTACGCGGGGGCGCAGCGACGGTCGCCAGGCCCGACCGTTGGCGTAGATGATCCGGAAGCCCAGGTACGAGGCGAGGGGTGCCCAGTGCGCCGAGCCCATCCGCAGCTCGGCGGCGTTGTGCCGGCGGCCGTTGGCGAGCACGTCGAGCAGGACGGTCTCGAAGGCCGCCGACTCGACCCAGTCCACCTCGCGGGTGAAGCCGCAGATCAACGCCGCGCCGGTGACGGCGAGGAAGTCCCGCAGCACCGGCTCGGGTGCGCGCAGCACCGAACAGCTGCCGAAGTAGAGGCGGCGTCCCTCGCAGCGCCCGGCCATCAACTCGGCCACCTCGGTGAGTTCGACCGAATGCCAGTCGGTGAGGCACAGCCGGTTCGGTTCGCCGTGCATGGCGAAGAAGCCGAGCCGGTGGTCGGCGTACTGCTTCAGCAGCCAGCGGTCGATGAAGTAGAACAGCTCGTCGCGGGTGGCCGCGTCCTTGTGGATGAAGCGGACCTTGCCCAGCCGTTCGAGCAGTTCCAGGGTGGGCAGCACGGATCCGCGCTCGTTGAGATCCCGGTGCCACTGGCCCTCGACGCAGAAGATGCCACCACGCGCCACGCCCGCCTCCCCGTCGTCGCCCGCGCTGACGTTACCGGGCCGGCAGGCTCGGAGAACATCACCCTCCGTGTCACCAGTTGCGACCTTCCGCGCCGAAATGGCATCTCTACGGCCCCTCACCACCGATTGCCGGTTTCTCAAACAGGCCTAATTCCCAGCTGATGCCCAGGCATCGCGAATTGTGAGGACAATTCTCGTTAATCCCCTCCAATCGTCCGCTCCGGTGCGAGGGTGGATACACGGGACAGCCCGGTCGAAGTCCCGGGATGCCATCCCATTCACTCTCCTATCGGGAGGACTTCTGTGCGCGTACACACCTTGAAACGGGCAGTCGTCGCCCTCGCCCTGGCCCTGCCAGGCGCCGCGATCGCCTCGGTGGTCGCCGCGCCAGCGGCCCATGCGGACGGCTGCTACACCTGGGACCGCAACCTCTACCAGGGTCGCTCCGGCAGCGACGTGCGGGAGCTGCAACTACGGATAGCCGGCTGGGCCGGCAACAACAACGTCGTGGAACTCGACGGACGGTTCGGCCCGAAGACCGCCGCCGCGGTACGCCGCTTCCAGTCCGCGTACGGCCTCCGGGTCGACGGGATCGCCGGGCCGCAGACCTTCCGGAAGCTGTACCAGCTCCAGGACAACAACTGCACGCCCCGGCACTTCGCCTACCGCGAGATGGACGACGGCTGCGGCGGCAGCGGGTGGGACGGCGGCCCGCTGAGCACCAGGCAGACCCGGCAGAACGCGCTGCGCACCATGTGGAAGCTGGAGGCGCTGCGCAAGAGCCTCGGCGACGATCCGCTGATCGTGACCAGCGGGTTCCGCAGCCGCACCTGCAACAACCGGGTGGGCGGGGCGTCGGACAGCCAGCACCTCTACGGCAACGCCGCCGACCTCATCTCGAACGACAAGTCGCTGTGCCAGATCGCCCGCCAGGCCCGCAACCACGGCTTCAGCGGCATCATCGGGCCCGGCGTCTCCGGCCACAACACCCACGTCCACGTGGACTCGCGGCGGGAGAACAACCAGGACCGCCAAACGAACAACACCTACTGGGCGGCGCCCAACTGCGGAATCCCCGCCGGGAACCGCTGATCGCACGGTGCATCGCGACGCCGGCCCGGGCGCGGGCGGGGAATGACCCCGCGCTCCGGGCCGGCGTCGTACCGCCGACGGGCGAGCCCGCTCAGCTCGCCCGCGGCCAGCGGGGCGCGGTGGCGGGGGGTGCCACCGGCCGGCCGGAGCCGGGCGTCCGCACACCGGTACGCCCGACCGGGGCGGCCACCCGGGGTGCCGGGCCACGCGCCGGGTATCCGGCGGCGCGGTCGGGCCGCCCCGGATGTCCGGCGGCCCGCGGCGGGTAACCGGCGGCACGGTCGGTGCCAGCCGGACGTGCGGCGGGGGTACGTCCCGCCGACGGCCCGTTGATCAGGAACGGGAACGGCACGTGCACGAACGGATTGCCGTGCCGGATGAGGGCGTCGAGCTGACGCTCGTTGAGCCCGTGGTTCAGCAGTACCTTCCGACCCCAACGATGCAGCCGGCAGGGGAACCGGGCACCGTCGTTGCGGCACAGCGCCCCGGACGGCCACTCCTCGGCCGCGTGCACGACCACCGCCCGGACGGCCAGCCGGACATCCTCAGGGGTCAACGGCGTCGGGACCGGCAACTCACCCAGAATCTGATCGATGGGATCCGTCGACTGCTCATCAACTCGCACGGCAGACCTCCCGCAGCTCCGGTAGCGGTGCGCTTGAGCACCGCACCTCGGGCAGTGGTACGGCCACCGGAGCGGGATGGTTCAAACCGGTTTCAGACCAGCCCGGCGTCGTGTACGAGCAGGGCCACCTGCACCCGGTTGTTGAGCCCGAGACGGGTCAGCAGCCGGGACACGTACGCCTTGACGGTGGCCACGCTCATGTACAGCTCGGCGGCGATCTCGGCGTTGGTGCGCCCCATGCCCAGCGCCACGGCGACGGCACGTTCCCGCTCGGTCAGGCCCTCGATCAGCCGGGCGGCCCGGTCCCGTCGCGGGTCGGCCGCCGGTCCGGCCGTGACGTGCTCGATCAGGGTCCGGGTGACCGTCGGCGACAGGGTCGCCTCGCCGGCCGCCACCCGGCGCACCGCCCGCACAATCTCCACCGGCGGGGTGTCCTTCAGCAGGAACCCGCCGGCACCGGCCCGCAGCGCCCGCAGCACGTGCTCGTCCGCGTCGAACGTGGTCAGCACGAGCACCTCCGGCGGCCGGGGCAGCGCGCGCAGCGCCTCGGTGGCGGCCAGCCCGTCCAGGCGGGGCATCCGGATGTCCATCAGCACCACGTCCGGCCGGCACGCGGCGACGGCCCGAACGACCTCGCTACCGTCGGCCGCCTCGCCGACCACCTTCAGGTCGGGCGTACCGCCGAGGATCATCGACAACCCGGCGCGTACCAGCGCGTCGTCATCCACGATCAGGATCCGCACTTGGTGGTTGCCGCCGGCAGCGGGAGCGTCGGAGCCAGCCGCCGCCGGCACCGCGCCACTGCCCTCGGCGGCGGCCGGCACCGGGCCGGTCACGTCGCCGGCCACGGCAGCCACGCGGCCAACCGGAAGTCGCCCTGCTCGTCACTGCCGTGCTCCAGCCGGCCGCCGGCGAGACTGACCCGCTCGGCGATGCCGACCAGGCCGGTGCCGGTGCCGGGGATGGTCGTCCCGAACAGCTCGCCCACCGGCCTGCGGTTGCGGATCTCCACGAGCAGCCCGTCACCGGGTGCACCGCTGAGGCCGACGGTGACGGCGGCGCCGTGGGCGTGCTTGCGGGCGTTTGTGAGCCCCTCCTGCACGATGCGGTAGACGCTGCGTCCCACGGCCACCGGCAGGCGGTCCGGCGTCGACACCTGCTCCCGCAGGCCGACGCGGACCCCGGCGGCCCGGGACTCGGCGATCAGGGCGGGCAGGTCGTCGAGGGTCGGCTGGGGGCGTTCCGGGTCGTCGGGGAGCGAGGTCTCGGCCCGCAGCACGCCGATCACCTCGCGCAGGTCCTGAAGGGCGGCGTGCGCGCTGCCCCGGATCACCCCGGCGGCCCGGGCCACCTCCTGGGCGGGCGCGTCGGGTCGGAACTCCAGCGCCCCGGCGTGCAGGCTGAGCAGCGAGATCCGGTGGGCGAGCACGTCGTGCATCTCCCGGGCGATGCGGGTGCGCTCCAACTGCCGGGCCTGGGCGACGCGTAGTTGCTGCTCGGCCTCGGCCCGCTCGGCGCGCTCGCGCAGCGACAGCACCAGCTGCCGGCGCGCCCGCACGAACATCCCCCAGGCCAGCACCAGCAGGGTGATCACCACGCCCCAGAGGGTGGATATCCAGTACGGGCTGCCAGGCTCGGGACGCAGCAGGGCGAAGAAGAAGTTGGTGAAGAGCCCGGCCCCGGTGACGGCCAGAGCGACCGCAGTCCGACGGTGCACCACCACAGTGAAAAAGATGATCAACAGCGCGGCGGCGGACGCGATGGAGAACAGCCCCAGCGGCAGCGTCACCAGCGCCACTCCCACCGGCCAGCGACGCCGTAACCAGAGCGCCGCCGTGCAGAGCTGACCCAGGAGCGCGTCGGCCGCGATCATCCAGTCGTGGGGCAGCCGGTCGGCCAGCGCCGGACTCGGTGAGGCGGCGTCGAAGGTGGCCAGCACCACCCAGGCCAGACAGGCCAGGAAGGCGAGGCTGTCGACCAGCCAGTCGCGGGGGGTGCGCCGCGACCGGCGGCCCACCCCAGGGTCCAGCGCCCCGGGCAGCAGACCCGGGTGATCGAGTACGACGGCGCTGGTCACAGGCGCAATGGTAGGCAGCCGGTCGGGCACCGGACCAGCTACCAAAGTCGAGACCTGAGTATCGACCTTGGTCTGCGCGGGGCAGACCGATGGCCGCTGCGGGTGGCCGGCCGGCTCAGACAGGCTCACCGACATGATCGCCGTACATCAGCTCACCAAACGGTACGGGCGGCACACCGCCGTCGAGGACGTGTCGTTCCACTGCGAACCGGGCACGGTCACCGGTTTCCTGGGCCCCAACGGGGCCGGCAAGTCCACCACCATGCGCATGATCTGCGGGCTCACCCCACCGACCGCCGGCACCGCCACCGTCGACGGTCAGCCGTACCGGCAGCTGCCCAACCCGGGCCGTACGGTCGGGGTGCTGCTGGACGCCTCCGCCCAGCACGCCGGGCGGACCGGCCGGGAGGCGCTGACCGTGGCCGCGTCGACGATGGGCGTCGACCGGCACCGGGTCGGTGCGGTGCTCGACCGGGTGGGGCTGGGCCCGACGGCGGCCCGGCGGCGGGTGCGGGCGTACTCGCTGGGCATGCGTCAGCGGCTCGGCCTGGCACACGCGTTGCTGGGTGACCCCCGGGTGCTGATCCTGGACGAGCCGGCCAACGGCCTGGACCCGGAAGGGATCTTCTGGATGCGTGGCCTGCTCCGGGACTTCGCCGACCGGGGCGGCACCGTGCTGCTCTCCTCCCACCTGCTACGCGAGGTGGAGGCGGTCGCGGACCGGCTGGTGGTCATCGGGGGTGGCCGGATCGTGGCCCAGGGCGGCAAGGACGAGTTGCTGGCCGGTGCCGGCACCGTGGTGCGGGCCCGCGACGGTGCGGCGTTACGGGCCGCGCTGCAGCGGGCCGGCCTGACGGTCAGCGAGGGCTCCGAGGGCCTGCTGGTCGGCGCCGACACCGACGCGGTCGGTGAGGTCGCGCTGAGCGCCGGGCTGGTCCTCACCGAGCTGCGTCCGGCCGGCGGCGGTGGCCTGGAACAGCTGTTCCTCACCCTGACCGCCACCGCAGCGGGCCCCGTCATGCACTCCACCACCAGCACCGAACCGACCGGGGAGGTCGTCCGATGACCACCGTCAGCACCGCACCAGAGGTCACCCCGGGTCACCGCCCGGGCGAACACCGACCGTCGCTGGCCCGGCTGACCGCCGTGGAGCTGCGCAAGCTCGTCGACACCCGGGCCGGCCGCTGGCTGCTGATCACCATCGGCCTGATCAGCGCCGTGATCGTCGCGCTCCTCCTGGTGTACGCCGAAGCACCGGAACAGAACTTCACAATCTTCTTCACCACCGCGCTGCTGCCGGTCGGGGTGCTCCTTCCGGTGCTCGGCATCCTGTCGATCACCAGTGAGTGGTCCCAGCGCACCGCACTCACCACGTTCGCCCTGGTGCCCCGCCGGGAACGGGTGATCACCGCCAAGCTCGTCGCGGTGGTGCTGGCGGCGCTCGGGGCGGTGCTGAGCAGCCTGGCGTTCGCCGCCGTCGGCACGGCGATCGCCGGTGCCACGGGTGGCGCGGGCACCTGGCGGATCGAGGCGGCCCTGGTGGCGCACGCCGTGGTGTTCCAGGTGGCGAGCGTGCTGATGGGCGCGGGGTTCGGGCTGCTGCTGTTGAACACCCCGTTGGCCATCGTGACCTACCTGGTACTGCCGATCATCTGGTCGATCGTGGGAGAACTGGTCCGGCCGCTGAACCGCGCGGCCGAGTGGCTGGACACCGGGCGGACCATGGAGCCGCTGTTCACGGCCGAGGTGACCGTTGGGCAGTGGCAGCGACTGGCGGTGTCACTGCTGCTGTGGTTGGTCGTGCCGGTGGTCGCCGGTACGGTCCGCACCATGCGGCGGGAGGTGGCGTGAGGGCGTACGGGACGCCGACAGTGGTAAGCGGTGGCGTCGCCGAACTGGTCGTGCTCTGGGGCGGGATCCCGCTGGTCGGCGGCGCGCTGGGTGGGTTGCTGGTGGCCGGGGCGGGTTGGGTGGCCGACCTGCCCTGGGCTCCGGCGCAGGGCCTGTTCCGCGCCGTCGACGGCCTGCCCGACCGGTACGCCCTGCCCGGTGGGGTGGCGGTCGGCATCCTGGTCGGGCTGGTCATCGCCGCCATCGGCACCGCCGAGCGGGTACGCGTGACCGTCTCCGGCACCGGGGTGCGGCTGCGTCAGGGCAGCTCCGAACGGGAGATCGAACGACGGGACACCCAGGCGGTCTACCTGGACGGCAAGAACCTGGTGCTGCTCGACGCGGACGACGCCGAGCTGGCCCGGCAGTCCAGCGACCTGCCGGCCAACCAACTGGCCGAAGCTTTCCGGGAGCACGGTTGGCCGTGGGCGGAGGCGGATCCGCACCACGCGGCGTACCGGCTCTGGGTGCCCGACCTGCCCGGCCTGCCGGCCGGCGCGGATGCGCTGCTGCGGGCCCGGCGGGAGGCGTTGGAGCACGACCGGGGCGGCGAGGCCAAGGAGCTGCGCGCCGAACTGTCCCGCTACGGCGTGGTGATCCGCGACGACGGCAAGCGACAGCACTTCCGGCTGACCCGCCGCGCCGCACTGCCCGACTGACCCGGCGGGCCGAACCCCGGCGACAGGGGTCCGGCCCGCCGGGCGGACGAGCGGCTACCTCCAGTGGTGGCCGTGGCCGTGCTTGTGGCCATGACCGTGCTTGTGGCCGTGCTTACCCTTGCCCTTGCCGGGCGTCGTCACGCCGTTCACCTTCGAGGTGTCGTACGCGAACGTGATCACAGCGGTGGCGATGGCGTCGGCGTTGACGTCGAGCGCGAAGACGTTCACGTTGCCCTGGAGCCGGTACTTCTTGCCCAGCGCCTGGTAGATGTCGGCGTCGCCGCCGTCGGCGACCGGCGTACGGCTGTCGCAGGCCTGGTGGTAGCAAGGGTCGTAGGAGACCCCGGCCAGCCCACCGAAGAGCGCGACCTCGTCCTCCGTCTTGACGCCCTCGGCCCCGGTGAACAGGCCACCGGCCGGAATGTCGACACCGGCGGCGATGAACGCGCCGTAGTCCGAGCGCCCGGTGAAGTCGGACGGCACGGTGGGCAGCTTGCGGGAGGCGAAGAACTTCTCGAACACCTTCTCGATCTCCGCCGAACCCTCCGGACCCGGGCCGGAGCCCTGCTCGGCGGAGTCGTCGCCGTCGTACACCCCGAACACGTAGTTCGGCGAGCCGACCATGTCGAAGTTGAGGTAGAGGGCGATGTCCGCGATCTGTTGCTCGGTCAGGCTGTCCACGTAGTACTGCGAGCCGACCAGGCCCGCCTCCTCCGCGCCCCACCAGGCGAAACGGACGGCGTTCTTCGGCTTCACCTTCGCCATCTGCAACGCCACCTCAAGTAGCGCCGCGCTGCCGGTGCCGTTGTCGTTGTAGCCCGGCCCGGCCGGGTCCGAGTCGAGGTGTGCGCCGGCCATGACCACGTTGTCGGTGCGACCGTGCCGGGTCTGCGCGAAGACGTTCTCGGTGCTGCGGATCTCCGAGGTGGTGTCGGCCTCGATCCGCAGCACCAGGCCGTCGGTGGCCGCGAACTGCTCACCGCTGTAGTACGACACGGAGATGGCCGGGATGCCGACAGGTGCGCCGAGGGTGCCGGCGTACAGGTCGTAGCGATCCGCGTTGGCCTCCGGCGTACCGTTGCCCTGATTCATGATGATCGCGCCGACGGCGCCGGCCGCCTCGGCGTTGACCACCTTGTCGCCGAACGCACAGGTGCCCCGCTGCATCAGCGCGACCTTGCCGGCCACGTCGACGCCGGCGAAGTCGCTCGCCTCGCAGCCGGAGGACGAGGCGCGCGGCGGGTCGAGGGCGAGGTCCACCGGTACGACCAGCCCCTGGGCGGTGCCGTCGCCGGAGTAGCTCATCAGCTCGTAGTCGACGCCCTCCGTGTACGTGGTGGGGCTCGGCGACACCTGGGCAAACGACGAGCCGAACTCCTCGTAGAACGCGAAGTCGAACTGCTGCCGGGTCACCTGGTAGCCGGCCTTCTTCAACTGCCGGGCCACGTAGTCGGCGCTGGCGTCGTAACCCGGGGTGCCGGAGGCGCGGGTGCCGGCGTTGGCGTCGGCGATGGCCTGGAAGGTGTCGAGGTGCTTGAGCACCCCCTTGACCGTCACCGCCTTGGTCAGCTTCTTGGCCGAGTTGTTGTTCGGGCTGGCCAACGCCGGGCTTACCAGCGCTGTCGTGCCCAGGAGCGTGCCGGCTGCGATGGCAGCGAGCACTTTCCTGCCGGTGAAAGGCACCACGATGTGCCACGTCCTTCCGCTGTGGATGTCCGGCTCCCCTACCCCCGCGCGCCGGACGTCCCGCCATCCTGATACATCTCGATGTCACCGCACAGCGCCTGATCAGCCGATACGGGGCGACGTTCGGTCGTCATGCCCCATGTCGACAAAGCGAGGACGCCGGCATCCGGCCCGTGCCGCCGTTCAAGACAGCAGCGCGACGGTCAGTGCCGTGGCGGCGGCCAGCGAGCCGGCGGTCGCCGCCACCCGCAGCCAGGGCCGGGGTGCACCGTTTACCGGCAGGGTTCGCCACTGGATCGCGGCGAGGGCCAGCCCGGCCCCGGAGGCCGCGACCCCGAGTGGCCAGAGCCATCCGGGCACGGCCGACCAGTCACCGAGCTGGTGACCCAGGGCCGGATAGACCACCGCCCAGACGGCGCCGGACAGCACGGTCAGCCGGTCCGACGTGGTGCGCAGCGCGGTGCCGAGCAGCGACAGGCCACCGATGAAGGTGAACAGCAGCGCGATCCCGACGCCGATCCAGGTGGGCCGCCCCGGCGAGGCGGTGCCGGCCTGGTCGCGAGGCACGCCGAGCAGCCGCAACCCGATCGGCTCGACGCCCCGGTCGGTGTTGCCGAGCACCACCACGCCCCGGCCGGTGGCCCGGTCGAAGCCGACGTACGAGTGGAAGCCGCTGGTGGCGCCGTTGTGCCAGGTGATCTCGCGGTCGCCGTAGCGGGTGGTGAACCAGCCGTACCCGATACGGGTGCGCTCGGTGTCGTCGAAGCGCGGGTCGCGGGCGTCGGCACCGGGCGCGGTGCCGACGGCGGTGGCCGCGACGAGCCGGGCGAGATCCTCCACGGTGGACCAGTAGCCGATGCCGGCGGGGGCGTATCCGGTGCCGGTCCACGGGTCCGGGGTGCGACCGCTGCCGGTCGCACCCTCGGCCCGCTCGGCCGGCAGCGCGTCCGAGCCGGTGACCTGGATGGTCGCGGTCATGCCCAGCGGGGTCAGCAGTTCCCGGTCGAGCAGCTCGGGATAGCCGGTGCCGGCGTCGGCCGCGAGGGCCTGGCCGAGCAGCGCCATGCCGAGGTTCGAGTAGCCGACCTCGCCCCGGTCGTCGCCGGGTGTCTGGTCGTTTGCGGCGACGCGGACCCGGTCGACGTCCTGCCCCGCGTACGGGTTGCCGGCCGCATAGTTGGCCCAGAGCAGGCGCGCCCAGTCGGTGACCGAGCTGAGCACGACCCGGGGCAGCCCGGAGCGGTGGCTGGCCAGTTCGGCCAGGGTCACCTCCCGGGCGGCACCGGTGACCGCCGGCCAGGTCGCGCCGAGGGTGTCGTCGGGGCGTACCGCCCCGGCGTCCGCCTGGTGGGTTAGCAGCATGCCGGTCAGCACCTTGGGCACCGATCCGATCTCGAACGGGGTGTCCGGCTCGACCGGCTTGCCGTCGCGGTCGCGGTCGCCGAGGCCGGCGGTGCGGACCTGACCTCCATCGATCAGGGCGACGGCGAGCCCACGGTAGCCGCCGGGGTCGTCCACGACGGCCCGGGCGGCGGCGGCGAGGTCGGCGTCGCCGGTGGTCTGTGCGGTCAGCCGGGGTTGCCGGGGCATCAGGCCGAGCCCGGCCAGGCCGGCGACCACCCCGGCGACGAGGACGATGACGATTGTCTTACGCATGGGTGCTCCTTCCGTTCCTGCCGGCCCGACGCGCAGCCGACATGCTGGCCCCGGGGTGGTCCCGGCGCGACCGGGGTCAACGACCAGCGGCGGTGAGGATGGCCAGCAACGGCACCACCCGCTCGGCGGGGATGGCGTACCGGCCCCGGCCGGCGCTGCGCAGCCAGCCGGCGGCGGTGAGCTGGCGCAGGTGGTGGTGCAGCTGGCCGGTGGTGCCGAGATCCTCGATCCCGGCCAGCTCGGCGGTGCCCTGCCGGCCGCCGAGGATCTCGCGCAACAGCCGCAGGCGTACGGGATGGGCCAGGGCGGACAGGACGGCCGGCAGGTCGGCCCAGTCGTCGGCCAACAGGTCCTCGACGCCCCGGCCGTACTGCCAGTCGTAGTGCTGCCCGCCGAGGCGGACCGTGCCGGTGTAGAGCACGGCACCGGCGCTCTCGGCGGGCACTCGCTGTTTGAGCCCGTCGAGCGCCCAGAAGACCCCCTCCGGCGGTGGCGTCGGTCGGTCCGCGCCGCCGAGCCGCTCGACCAGCCCGGCGACCTGCGCCTCCAGTGCCGCCAACCGCTCCTGCACGCTCGCCATAGTTCGACAATACGAACTTACGTAGTTACGTGCAAACCGAGGATGATCGACTTTCCGGCGGACGGCCCGCTACCGTCAGTCGTCTTGGGGAGGTACGTCGATGTACGTCGTGTCCGTGATCAACTACAAGGGTGGGGTCGGCAAGACCACGGTGACCGCCAACCTCGGTGCCGAACTGGCCAACCGAGGCATGAAGGTGCTGCTCATCGACCTCGCCCCGCAGGCAAGTCTGACCTTCGGCTTCTACGACCCGGACGACTGGCGGGAGCGGCTGCGCGACAGCCGGACCGTGAAACGGTGGTACGACGGCCTGCGCGAGGGCAGCCCGTCGGTCACCCTCGGTGAACTCGTGGTGTCGCCCGGCCCGGCGAACGCCCGGCTCACCGGCGCCGGCCGGCTCGACCTGATCGCGTCGCACCTGCAACTGGTGGACATCGACCTGGCCCTGGCCCGCAGCGTCGCCGGTGGCGAGGAGTACGACGCCGAACTGTTCCGGGTCCGTGGCTCGCTCGCCGAAGGGTTGCTCGCCGACGGGCTCGACCCGTACGACATGGTGCTGATCGACTGCCCGCCGAACTTCAACGTGGTCACCCAGTCGGCCATCATCGCCAGCGACCACCTGGTCATCCCGGCCCGAGCCGACTACCTGTCCACTCTCGGCATCGACTACCTGCACGGCAACGTGCGGGAGCTGGTCGAGCAGTACAACGCCGACGCCCGCCGGTTCGCCACCGTACGCCGGCACCAGAAGGTCGCCCCCGGCGTGGCCGGCGTGGTCTTCACGATGATCCAGTTGCTGTCGCAGCAACCGATCGCCACCCACCAGAGCTACATGGACCAGGTCCGCAACCTGGGCCTGCCGGTCTTCCCCACCGCGCTGCGGGAGAACGTCACGCTCTACGCGACGAACACCCCGCGCGGCGTGCCCGTGGTGCTGCGCGACCGCGTCACGGTACCCGCCGTACGCGACGAACTGCGCCGCCTCGCCACCGAGTTCCTCGACCATCTCCAACCGGACCGGCAGCCGTCATGAGCGAGCGAATCATCACTTTGCGCGTGGTGCCTCATGGCGGCCCGCAGCGCAGCGGAGGGTCGACATGAGCGAGCGACAGCGAGCGAATCATCAACTCTGCGCGTGGTGCCTCATGGCGGCCCGCAGCGCAGCGGAGGGTCGACATGAGTAGCCGGGACGACCTGACCGTTGCCGTCGACCGGCTGGCGACGATGACCAACCGCGCCGACGGCACCGCGTACCTCTCCCCCTGGCCGCTCCGTGACCTGCGGGACCTCGCCGCGGAGCTGGGGTTACGCGGCGTCGGCGGGCTACGCAAGGCGGACCTGGTCGAGCGCTTGGTCGAGCAGACCATCGGCTACCGCCTCACCTCCACCGCGCTGCGCCGACGCTGATCCGAGCACGGTACCGGTCAGCCGCCGGTCTTGACCGCCTGCCGCGCTCGGCCGCTACCACTGGCGGTCTGACGACCGATCACGGTCTGTGCGGCGGTACGGGCCGTGGGCGCCCGGTCGAGCAGGGCCCGGTACGGGTTGCGCAACGCCCGCTCCCGGCGGCTGGTCCAGCGCACCAGCACGACGATCGCGCCCACCAGCGCCACACCCGAGACGACGGTGTAGACGACGCCCAGCCAACCGGCCACGGTCGCGACCGCGGCAGGCGCTCCCACGCCGGCCAGCCCGACCCCGCTGAGCATCAGGACGACGGAGGGTACCCAAAGCAGGTCGTGGTCGGCCGGCATGAACAGTGCGACCAGGAAGGAGATGACGAAAACTACCGTGCACACCAGCACGAGGGCCGCCATTTCCTTCGTCCCCCACGCCCACCAGCCGATCCACGTGCCGACCGAGCGCGTGATCGCGATGCCGACCAGGGCCACGCCGGCCAGCACCCCGAGTGTCACGGCGACGTTGCGTAGGAAGGTCAGGACCGTGGGCGCCTCCGGCCGCTCGTTGAGCGTCCGCCAGTCCCGCAGGTCGGCGTCGAGGTCGGTGCTGTTCCACAGTCGACCGGCCAACTCCGCCAGCACCGGCGTGGGTAGGCTGGTCAACAGCGCCGCCCGCCAGCCGGACATCCGATGCGCCAGCGCCCGCACCGCGATGTCGCGTGCCGCCTCGGGCTCCCGCCGGACCACCAGGTCGAGCATGGCGCGAATCTCGTACGTGCCGAAGGCACCGGAGAGCAGCCGTTCGTAGCTGTGCGCCGTACGGCTCAGCTCCTCGGTCAGTTCCTTGGGCACCTTGCGGCCGTCGAACGTGCCGGGCTTCGCGACGAGGCCGATCGCGAGACGTACGTCGACCCTGCCGAGATCACTCGGCGCGTCGTCCGTCGACTCAAGGATCAGCCAGCCGAGGCGGCCCATCGTCCGGGCCATTGTGGTACCCGGCTCGAAGGGCGCCCACAGCCAGTCGCACCACTCCGCGCCCGGCACCCGTCCCGATCGCCGGTCGGTCAGCCGCGCCGCCTCGGCGGCGACGGACGCGGCCTCCACCGCCGTGGGGTCGAAGGTGCGCAGTTCGTTCGCCACGTCCGGCGCGCCGACCAGGACGGCCAGCCGCCACGCCGCGCGTACGGCGACCTTCGGGTCTCGCGCCCACAACTGTTCCGCCAGGGCCACCGCGGCGGCGGGAGTGCCGACGGCGGCCAGGTCGTCGACGGCCGCCACCGAGCCGGCACCGGCCCGGGCGGCCAACGTCGGGATAGCCAGCTCACCGGTGGCCCGCAACGCCGTACGGGCCGCCGGTACCCGTACCGCCATCTCGCTGAGCAGCTCGATCGCCTCGCGACGGCGGGACTCGGCGAGGGCCACCACGGCGTCCTCGGCCACCTGGCCGCCAGAGCGCGCCTGTTGCGACAGGCTGTCGAACAGCCGCTGACCGAACGGCCCCGGATTGCCGGCCACCGCACCGAGCGCCGCCAGCACCAGATGCCTGTCGGCCACCGGCCTGCCGAGCAGCCGCACCTGCCTGTCCACGATGGTCGAGGCGAGTCTCTCGTCGATCTGCCGGGCCTCGGCGACGCACTCCAGGGCGAGCAGCTTGTCCCGGTCGTCACCGGCGAAGATCTGCCGGACCACGCCGGAGGCGTCGCGGTTGGCCCCGGCGCACCAGAGCTTCACCGTCTCCCGCCACCGGCCCGGGTTCTGCCGGTAGAGCCCGAGCAGCCGCTCGGGATCGTCCGCGAGTTCCACCGCCGCCAGGTACTCCTGCAACGTCAGGTGGGCGAACTCGTAGAGCAGGTTGTTGTCGTCGATGCGGATCAACAGCCCGCTGCGCTCCACGATCTCGTCGACCATGCGCGGCAGGTGCTCCTCGGCCAGGCGGAAGCGGGGCAGGATACGGGCGAGTTCGGCGTACACCTCCGCCTCGCCGATCACCCGGCGGTCGGTGCCCTGGGACCGCCCACCCTGCGCGGCCAGCGCGATCGCCCGCAACGCCATGAGCTTGTGGCCGGCCTGGTAGCGGGCCAGGTTGCGGTGCCGGCCGAGATCCCGGTCCCGGCGGAGCAGGTGCTCGACGGCCTGCTGGTAGAACTCCGCCCGCGAGTTGGTCAACATCGGGCCGGCACCGGCGTCCGCCTCGTACAACGTGCTGATCATGGTGAGCATGAGCGGGCTGCGGGCCAGCCTCATCACCGTCGGGCTCGACCGCAGTTCCGCCAGGAGTTGCTCCACGCTGTGCCGGGGATCGGCCGACACCTCGTCGCGCTCCCGCCCGGCCCCGTGCTGCTCCGCGCCGCGCCGTCGGGTGAACCAGAGCCGCAGGAAATGCCGGATCCCGGCGTCGTCGAAGCCGGCCACCCGGACCTCCCGGTCGAAGACCGGCCGCAGGTCACCGTCGTAGACCGCGTCCCGGCAGGTGACCACCACCTGCGTCGTCGGATGGCGTTCGGCGAACTCCTTGATGTCCTCGGCGACCGCGCCGCGCCGCTCGGTGACCACCTCGTCGAGCCCGTCGAGGAACACACAGAGTCGGCCACTGATCAACGCCACCTCGACGACCTGCTCCGCGTCGGCGACGAGCGGACGGGCGCGACGATGCCGGCGGCGGCTCCCCGGTTCGTCGTCGAGCCGGCCGAGGGCCTCCGCGATCAGTTGCCGGATCGTGCGTCCGTCCCGATTGGACCGGGACAGCTCCACCAGCACCGGTACCCGCTCGAACCGCTCGGGCTCCGCCGCCCACCGCACCATCGAGTGTCGCAGCAGCATCGACTTACCCGCCCCCGCCGCACCGAGGATCACCGTCCGTCGGCGGCCCTGGACGTCGCGGTAGACGTCGACCCGCCGGCCGTCCTGTTCGTACTCCAACGGCACGTACACCTCGTCCAACGTGACCGAGACGTCCCGGAGGAAGCCGAGTTCCATCCGGTTGTAGGTGCGGGCGACCCAGGCACGGTAGCGGCGCCACTCGTCCGCCCGGATGCCGCGTCGTCGGCCGGCGACGAGCCCCCACAGCCGGGCCAGCAGGGATCTGATCCAGTCGGCGAAGAACTGCTGGACCACCCCGACGAGCACGGCCACCAGGAAGAGGCCGAGTGCCGCGTACTCCAAACCGAATGGCAGGTCCGGCAGCTGTGGCACAGGGCGGCTCCTCTACTCGGTGACATCGGACAGGAACACACCGTATGGGTGGGGCTGCCGGTCCGCACCCGGCTCAGGTGTCACCGTCGATGGACCTTCGGCCAAGCGGGGAGGGTCAAGGGGTTGACCTCGAGTGCGCTCGAAGACGCAGGCTGGTGCCGCGTCCATCTGTTCGGGCGCACGAGAGGAGTTTCCATGCGGTACCGCACGATCGGCAGCGACCCGCGTACCCGCCGCGAGGTAAGCGCGCTCAGCCTCGGGGCGATGCTGTTCGGCACCAAGACCGACGAGGCCACCTCCTACGCGATCCTCGACCGGTTCGTCGAGGCCGGCGGCACCTTCATCGACACGTCGGACAACTACGCGTTCTGGATGACCGGCGGGCAGGGAGGCGAGAGCGAGGAGTTGCTGGGTCGGTGGCGGCGCAGCCGGGGCATCGGCGACGAGATCGTCATCGCCACGAAGCTCGGCGCCCGGCCGCTGGCCCCCGGCACCAGCTACCTGGACAACCCGGAGGGACTGTCGGCCAAGGTGATCCGGGAGTCCGCCGAACGCAGCCGGGAACAACTCGGCGTGGAGCGGCTGGACCTGCTCTACGCCCACATCGAGGATCACCGGGTGCCGCTGCGGGAGACCGTGGAGGGCTTCGCCGAGTTGGTCGCCGAGGGCACCGTGGGGCTGCTCGGCGCGAGCAACCACCGCACCTGGCGGGTGGAACGGGCCCGAGCGTTGGCCGCCGCGGCCGGTCTGCCCGGGTACGAGGTGCTCCAGTACCACCGCAGCTACCTGCCCGCCCGACTGGACGGGCCGGCCGACATCGACATCGACGGCAACGTGGGCGCCGCCGGCGGCGAACTGACCAGCTACCTGCGCGCCGAGCCCGGCCTGACCCTGGTGTCGTACGGGTCACTGCTGTGGGGTGCCTACGTCCGCGACGACAAGCCGCTGGGGCCGGAGTACGACCTGCCGAGCGCGCCGGTGCGGCTGGCCGCGCTGCGCGAGGTCGCGGAGCAGACGGGCGCGACGGCCAACCAGGTGGTGCTGGCCTGGCTGATCGACGGCGACATCCCCACCATCCCGCTGGTGGGAGCCTCCTCGGTGGCCCAGCTGAACGAGAGCCTCGCCGCCGTGGACCTGGAACTGACGCCCGAGCAACGGCACCGGCTCGACACCGCCTGGTAACGGGGGCCGGCAGCGCGACGGGTCGCACTGCCGGTAGGGGCGGGTGCCGGGTGTCGGGACGGCCGCCGCTAGATCTGATCTAGCGGCGGCCGTCCGCCGTCTCGCGCCTCTGAGGTGAGCCGACCACTCCCGCCGGGCGGCGTCGTTGTAGCTGGCGGGTGGCCACGGAACGGAGCATTCTGTCGTACCCGTGGGGTGTGGTGGGTCGCCGGGTCACGGCGGCCCGGCTCATCGGCGTGACGAATGGAAGGACACTTCGCAATCATGAGTAGACGCACCACCGGCCTCGCCATCGAGGCCGAGGGTCTGACCCGGTCGTTCGGCGAGACCCGCGCGCTCGCCGGCATCGACCTCCAGGTTCCGGCCGGCGCCGTGTACGGGCTGCTCGGTCCGAACGGGGCCGGCAAGACCACCGCGGTACGCGTGCTGGCCACCCTGCTACGCCCGGACGGCGGGCAGGCCCGGGTGTTCGGTCACGACGTGGTCGCCGAGGCCGACGCGGTACGCGCCCGGGTCAGCCTGACCGGCCAGTACGCCTCGGTGGACGAGGACCTGACCGGCACGGAGAACCTCATCCTGCTGGGCCGGCTGCTCGGGCTGCCCAAGTCCGCCGCCCGGCAACGGGCGGAGCAGTTGCTCGCCGCGTTCGGCTTGACCGAGGCGGCCGGGCGGCAGGTGAAGAAGTACTCGGGCGGCATGCGGCGACGCATCGACATCGCGGCGAGCATCCTCAACACCCCCGACCTGCTCTTCCTCGACGAGCCGACGACGGGGCTCGATCCTCGCAGCCGTAACCAGGTGTGGGAGATCGTCCGGGCGGTGGTCGCGCACGGCACGACCGTGCTGCTGACCACGCAGTACCTGGACGAGGCCGACAAGTTGGCCAGCCGGATCGCGGTGGTCGACCACGGCCGGGTGATCGCGGAGGGCACCCCGGGCGAGTTGAAGTCATCGGTCGGCTCCGGCACGGTCCACCTGCGGCTGCGCAACGCCGACCAGCGACCCGAGGCCGAACGGGTGTTGCAGGCGACGCTGAGCGTGCCGGTCCAGTTGGAGGCCGACCCGGTGGCGATCACCGCTCGCGTCGGCGGCGACGGCAGCGAACTGGACGCCAGCGCGCAGGCCGCCCGGGCACTGGGCGAGCTGTCCCGGGCCGGGATCGTGGTCGACGACTTCTCCCTCGGCCAGCCGAGCCTCGACGAGGTCTTCCTGGCCCTGACCGACCACCCCGCAGTGCCGGCCACCGACGAGCGGGACGATGAGCTGGAGGCAGCCCGATGAGCAGCGACACCGCCACCTCGACCGGCCGGGCGCCGACGGTCTTCGTACCCTCGTCGGAGGCGCTCGCGACGGTCCTCGCGCCGGGCGCGCGACCGCCGCGGCCGAGCCCGCTGTCGGCGTCGCTCACCTTCAGCTGGCGCGCTCTGCTGAAGATCAAGCACGTTCCGGAGCAACTCTTCGACGTGACCGCGTTCCCGATCATCATGGTGCTGATGTTCACGTACCTGTTCGGTGGCGCGCTCGCCGACAGCCCCCGTGACTACCTGCAGTTCTTCCTGCCGGGCATCATGGTGACGAGCGTCGTGATGATCACCATGTACACCGGTGTCGGGTTGAACACCGACATCGAGAAGGGCGTCTTCGACCGGTTCCGGACGCTGCCGGTCTGGCGACCCGCCGCGCTGGTCGGCATGATCGTCGGCGACGTGCTGCGCTACATCCTCGCCGCGCTGGTGATCCTGACCGTCGGGCTGGTGCTCGGCTTCCGCCCCGACGGTGGCGTGCTCGGCGTCCTCGCCGGGATCGGCTTGCTGGTGGTCTTCTCCTTCGCGTTCTCCTGGGTGTGGACGTTCTTCGGGCTGATCCTGCGCAGCGAGAAGTCGGTGATGGGGGTCAGCATGATGGTGCTGTTCCCGCTGACGTTCCTGAGCAACGTCTTCGTCGACCCGTCCACCATGCCCGGCTGGCTCCAGGCGTTCGTCAAGGCAAATCCGATCACGCACCTGGTCTCGTCGGTACGCGCGGCGATGGCCGGCACCACGGACGCCTCGGCGATGATGTGGATCGTGCTCTGGAGCGCCGCCTTCATCGTGGTCTTCGGCACCCTGACCATGTACCGCTACAACCGCCGCTAACCCCTCCTCTCCCCCCTCCCACCCCTCCCACCCCGCCCGGCCTCGTTGATCATGAGGTTGGCGGCACTCATAGAGATCGAATACGCCGCTAACCTCATGATCAACTCATCGAAGTGGGTGGGTGGGGGTTGGGGTTGGTGGGTGGGGGTTGGGGGGTGGGGTTAGAGGTGCCAGGGGAGGGGGGTGGGTGGGAGGTAGCGGCAGGCGGTGCCGGTGGAGATTGTGGCGCGCAGGTGGGTGGCGAGGGGTGGGTGCCGCTGGTCGAGACGGCGCAACGTGTCGCGGATGCGGGCGGTGACTGTCTTGCGGGCCCGTTCCGCCTCGTCACCGAGCCGACGGGTACGTCCGGCCAGCCCGGCGGCGGCCCGCAACTGGTCGATCAACGCTTGCCGCTCAGCCTCCAGCGCCGCCACCCTGCCCTCGTCGCCGCGCCCGGCCGCCAGATCGATCTCGTCGTCGAGCCGTTCCAGGTGGCGGCGGTAACGGTTCTTCGCTTCGTCGTCGAGCACCTGATCGCCACCCATCCGGCGGGCGGCGACGAGTTCCGGCCCGGCGGCCGGGTCGAGTAGTTCGACCGCGGGTACGTCGACGCCCGGGTAGCCGAGCAGCAGTCGCAGGTCATGCAGCCCTTTGGCGTCGGGTAGATGAACCGTGCTTCCGTCGAAGGTGAGTCGCCAGACGGCGCCCTCGCGCCGGAACTCGTACGCCGGGCCCACCGCGCCACCGTTGCCGGCCGTACCGGCTGGCATCGACCCCACGGCCGACCCGTCCGACGCCCACCGGGCTGTGGCCGTCCCCGCCGGGCCAGCCGCCAACCCCGCCGCTGGACCCGCCATCGCAGAGCCAGCCCCCGCTGTGCCCGCCGCCGCTGTGCCAGCCGCCGCAGTGCCCGCCGCCGCTCCGCCCGCCGCCGCAGTGCCCGCCGTCAACCTGTCGGCCGTGGCCGAGCCGGCCGCCGGGTCTGCCTCGGCGGACCGCTCGGGTGCCTCGGTGGCCGGCAGGGCCGGCGCGACGGCGGCGAGTCGGGCCAGGATCTGCGGCAGGTCGAGTTCGCGGGCCTCACGCTCGGCATCGGCGCGCAGGGCGGCGGCGCTCGTGGCGTCACCCGGGCCGCCACGAGCGGTCAGCGCGTCGGCGAGCGCGGCCCGGGCGATCAGCGACCAGGGGCGGGCACCCATCCGGTCAGCGGCGGCGCGGGCGGCGGAGAAACCGGCGACGGCGTCGTCCCAGCGCTGCTCGGCGGCGTCGACCACGGCGAGCCAGTGATCCACCGGGCCACTGAGGTCGCAGCCGTACAGCGAGACGAGCCACTGGCCCCGGTACGGCAGCAGGGCCTGCCGGACCTCGGCGCAGCGGCTCGGGTCGGCGACCGTGGCCTGGGCACGCGCCCGCAACCACATCGGCGAGATCGACCCGGCGAACCGGGTACCCGCGGCTTCGAGTTCCGCGGCGAGGTCGGCCGTCGTGCGGTGGTCACCGCGTTCGGCGGCGGTGATCGCCCGCAGCAGGCCGAGGTGCGGATGATCGGCCGCGGTGAGCCCGTCGAGCAACGCGTCGGCGTCGTCTAGTCGGCCCCGCAGCAGCAGCAACGCCCAGCGCAGGTGGTGCCCGAGGAAGGCGTGGTCGGCGTGTTCCCATTCGTCCAGCTCACCGAGTTCGGCGTAGCACGCCTCCGCACCGGCGAAGTCGCCTCGGAAGGCGCCGATGATGCCGCCGTCGATGGCCGCCGCCATCCGGTGCCGGGGCTTGCCGGTCTGCCGTCCACCGGTGACGAAGGCGGTGAGTTCGTCGAGATAGTGCGGGTCACCGAGTTCCAGCAACGCGACCCAGCGCAGGGAGGTGGACCACAACTCTGTCTCCCGGTCCCCGTTGCGGCGCGCGACGTCGCGGATCTCGCCGGTGAGCGCGGCCCGTTCGGGGGCGGTGCCCAACCCCCAGGTGGAGTCGTGTCGCACCCACAGGCTGAAGGTGAGCGCCTCGTCGTCCCGCGTCGACCGGGCGAGCGTCTCGGTGGCGGTGATCAGGTCCGCTTCGAGGACGGCCGGCCCGGCGCTGTCGTCGGGTTCGCCGATGAGCCGCCGGTACGCCTCCCGCAGCAGCGCCTCGCCGTCGATGCCGGGTACCGGCTCGAGTTGCCAGTGGCGACGCACGTTGAGCGCGAACCGGGCCAGCGTCGCCTGGTCGTCGACCGTCAGGGCCAGCGCCGTGGCGTCGCTCAGCAGCTGACGCGCCTCCTCCCGGGCACCGCAGTGAAAAAGCTGATCGGTCAACGCCGTCATGATCTTGACTCGCTGGAGGTCGTCCCGGACCACCTCCAGCGCCCGTCGAAGGTGAACGGTGGACTCCTCCAGCGCCAGCCGGCACCGGGCGTCCCGGGCGGCATCGAGCAGCAGCTCGGTGACGCGGAACGCGTCCAGATGCGCACCGGCGAGCCACGCGTGGCGGGCCACATCGGCCGGGATCAGCAGCTGGCCCAGCGTGTCGTACTCCTCGACGGCCCGCACCACGGCGGCGTGCCGCGCTCTGCGGTCGTCCTCGGTCAACGCGTCGTAGAGCGTCTCGCGGACCAGGTCGTGCACGAAGGCGTACCGGCCGTCGCCCAGGCCGAGCAGCAGTCGCCCGGTGACCGCGACCTCCAGCAACTCACCGACCCGGGGCGGGGGCAGGCCGACACTGACCGCGAGAACCTCGCCGTGGAACTCGCGCCCTAGGACGGCGGCGACGGTGAGCGCTTCGGCCACCATGGCGGGCAGGTGGTCCAGCCGCCGCCGCACCACCTCCCGTACGCCGGGAGGGATGGTGGCCAGCCCACCGTCGGCGTGCCAGAGCCGGGCGGTCTGCTCCACGAAGAAGGGGTTGCCGCCGGTACGCCGGTGCACGTCGTCGAGGCAGTTGGCGTCGGGCGTCCGACCGGCGGTACGGGTCATCAACTCGCCGACCTCGTCCCGGGTCAGGCCGCTGAGGCTGATCGTGGTGGCCTTGGCCATCAGCGACATCAGCAGCGGCCGTAGCGGATGGTCGGCGGCCTCCACCTCGGCGTCGCGGTAGGTGCCGACGAGCAGCAGCCGCTCGAACCAGGTGTGCTGGGCGGCGAACCGCAGCAGTCGCATCGACGCCGGGTCGGCCCAGTGCAGGTCGTCGAGGATCACCATGACCGGCCGGCGCTGCGAGACCGCGACCAGCGCGGTGGTGACCGCGTCGTAGAGCGCGAACGCCTCCTGCTCGGCCGCATCGCCCTCGCCGCGGACCGACGTCAGGACGCTGCCCTGACCACGGACGCCGCCTGGCACCAGAGGACCCGCCGCACCGTCGGCGGTGCCCGGCGCCAGAAAGCTCGCCTCACCGTGAGCGGTGCCCGGCACCAGAGAGCTCGGGTCACCGCCGGCGGTGCCCGGCACCAGAGGACTCGCGTCACCGCGGGCGGTGCCCGGCACCGGAAAGTTCGCCTCACCGAGCAGCAGGGCGAGTGCCGGCTCGGCCGACTCCCGGGCCACCGCCCAGTCCTCCGACGACCGACGCAGCCGGCGCAGCACCTGCGTCCAGGGCCAGTAGCCGGGGGCGCTGGCCGAATCCCAGCAGGCGCCACCGAGCACCAGTGCACCCTGTCGACGGGCCTCGTCGGCGGCGGCGGTCACCAGGGTCGTCTTGCCGATGCCGGGCTCACCGGCGACCAGAACCAGCCCCCCGTGGCTGGCGCTGGCCCGGTCGACCTCGGCCCGCAACAGACTGGCCGGATGATCCCGCCCGATCATGAATCCGCCCGCCCGCACGCCCATGGCAACCGACGGTAGCCGACCGGGCCGACACCTCGTGGCGTCGCGGCTCAGCGGGCGTCGGTGACCACGTGGGCACAGGCGGCGCAGGCGGCCGGCCCCTGTTCGGCGAACCAGCGGCAGGTGCGCCGGATGGCGCAGCGGGGTAGTTCCACCTCCGGTTCGCCGGCGGTCTGCGCGTACGACGCGACGAGGCGTTCGCCGAGCCCGCAGTGGTCACCGGTCCAGAAGCCGCACCTGCTGGTGACGCAGGGACCGGCGAGCCGGTAGCGAGCCTCCACCGGGACGTCCGCCTCCGCCGCCGCGGCGACGGCCACCTCCGCGGGCAGGGCCGGGGTCACGTACGCGACCCGGCCCGCCGGAGTGATCATGCCGAGGAAGACCGTGGCGTTGCCCGCGGGCGTACTCGGGCACATCCGCTCCCCCGCCCCCGACGGGGCCGGCCCCTGCGGCGGTCGGGTCACTTCTGCAACCAGAAGCCGATGTCGTTGATCTTCTCGCCGAGATCCTGGGCGAACGGACCATCGATCACCCACAGGCCGTACCACTCGGGCCGCAGCCGTAGGTTGGCGTGGCCGAGGGCGAGCGGGTTGCTGAGCTTGGTACCGGCGACCGAGAGCGCGGCCAGACCGGCCTTCTGGATCTCACCGGCGATCTGGCTCTGCTGCTCGGATGTGAGGTCGACGCCGTCGACCACGAAGCGGAACTCGTGGCGTGCCATGGTGTTTCCTCCGGTTCGTTCAGTAGGTGTCGGTACGTAGCCCGCGACGCAGTGCCGCCCTGGTGAAGGCCGCCCAGCCGGAACGGGAGGCGGCGTCGAGACGGCCCACCTGGTGGCGCCACGTCGTGGCACCGGCGGTACGCACGCCCCACAGCTCGCGGCACGCCGCGACCGCGAACGCGACCTGCTCGGGTGAGCCGGTGAACCCGGCCGCCGCGTCGACCACGCGCAGCCCGCCGTCGGCGGCGACGCTCACCTGGCCGAAGTGGTGGTGCAGGCTGGCCAGGGTGCCCAGGTGCGCGCGGTCGGCTCGGCCGGCGAGGAACGCGTCGAGCGGCCGATCGTCCACCACCACCCGGATGGCGCGCAGGGTGAACGCCGCCCCGGCGGCGTCGGCCGCACCGACCACCTCGGTCGGCACACTCCAACGACGCGGTGAATTCGCCGACCAGAACGCCAACCAGGCGCCCAGCCGCTCGTGCAGGTCTGGTTGCAGGGCCGCCGGTGCGGCCAGTCGTGCGGTGGCGATCCCGTCGCGGGTGACCGCCGATGCTGCCGCGTTGACCGGGACGGCCGCCGCGGCGGGTGAGGTGACGACGGTTGCGGTGACGGCTGCGGCCGAGGCGACCGCGGTGCCGGCGAGCAGCCCGCGCCGGGACAACGAAACAGATGGGGATGACATGGTCCGCCTTTCTCCGACGGCCTAGGCATCCCACGCTATAGACGGCGACAGATCATCTGAATCGCCCTTGTATCGGGACGCCGACACGAATCCCGGTGATCGACGATGGCGTGAATCCATTCATTCTGCATGCCGTCGCCACTGGTCAACGCGGTGGCTGAGCCACCCTGGTGAGATGGGCGAGGATGGCCTGGTTGGCCTCCCAGCCGTCCGGGAACCGGACCGGCACGTCCAGTTGCGGTGCCTCGGTCGAGGGGTGGGCATCCAGCAGTTCGCCGATGCCGGCGCGGGCCACCACCAGGCAGGCGTGCCGGTGCCGGGAGGTGAGCACGCAGAGCCGCCCCGATTCCAGGTGGAAGGCGGTCGCGTCGCGTCGGCCGGAGAGCGGGTGCAACACGATCGTCACGTCGTACTCCCGGCCCTGGAGGCGGTTGGCGGTGTCGACGGTGACATCCGCACCGGCCTCGCCGAGCCGCGCCCGGATGGCCGCGACCTGGTCACGGTGGGCGGCGCCGACGGCGATCCGGTCCGCGGTGACCGGCGCGCCACCGGGCGCCTGCTCGCTGACCGCGACCGCCCCACGCCGCAGCACCCGCAGCGCGAGCGCGGCGCACGCGGCAGCGGCCTCCCCGTCGGTACGCAGGGTGTGCCGGGCCGGCAGCTCGTACAGTCCCCAGCCGGTGGCGGCGGCCGACTCCACCGCTCGGTCGACGGCGTCACCCGACCCGGACTCGGTGAGGTGCAGCGCCCGGTCGTCCGGGCCGGTGCCGGCGCGGAAGCCGGTGAACGGATAGAACGCGCGGGACACGACCGGGGCCGCCGAGGCGGGCAGCCGCCAGGAGACCGGCAGCCGGTGCACCGGCAGGTGCGGGTTGTGCCGCAGCAGCACCGCCACCGCCGACTGCATCGGATCCCAGGTCAACCCCGCCCACCGGCCACTATCAACTGTGGAAAATGGATCGAGCTGCCCCGGATCACCCACGAACAGGGCCCGCTCGAACCTGCCGGCCACGCGCAGCAGGGCGTCCGAGCGCATCTGGTACGCCTCGTCCACGATCGCCCACGGCCAGCAGCCCTCGGTGACCGTGGCCCACTTGGCGGCCGTACCGATCACCACGGCCGAGGCGGCCAGGTCGCTGACCTTAGCGGCAACCCGGACCTGCGGCTGCGCCTGCACCCGGGGCGACGCCCGGTAGTCGCCCGCGGAGAGCCGCCCGACACGCAACTGCGGCGCCTTCGTGGCGAGCCGGTCGATCAGGTCATCGACCTGCTCGTTCGTCTGAGCAATGATCATCAACGGCGCACCGGTACCCGCCAGCTCGATGGCGGCCCGTACCACCAGGGTCGACTTGCCGGCCCCCGGTGGCGAGTCGACCACCACGCCCCGATGCTCGCCCGACCGCAGGTCGGCCAGCACGGCAGTGATCACCCGCTCGGCCTCGATCGCCGGCGGCACCGCCAGCTCCGGCGTCAACCCCATCTGCCCCACCGGCCGCACCCTACCGCCAGCCACCCCGTCCCGCCCCCGCCCCACCACCCGACGTCAGACACGGGACTGGGGGTCTCCGACAGACACCGGGGCAGGGCCTCCGACAGACACGGCGGCGAGGTCTCCAACAGACACCGGCAGCGGGGCCTCCGACAGACACGGGGGCGAGGTCTCCAACAGACACCGGGGCAGGGCCTCCGACAGACACGGCGGCGGGGTCTCCAACAGACACGGGATGCGGCATGTCGGGGTCTCCGGTAGCCCGGAAGACCCAAGATGCCGCAAGCCGCGAGGAGCAAGGCCGGGAGGCGAGCTGCCCAGACGCAGGTTCGGCCGTGAGGAACTCGGCGCCATGCCCGAGGCGCCCCCGCACCTGGCCCAACGCGGCCTGACGCCCCTGCTCACCCGAACGCGGTCCCGCCGGCACCCTGGTCCGCCGGCCGAAGACGGATCTCACCGACACGGCCGACCGATATGCGGCGTGTCGGGGCTTCCCGCGGACCGGAAGGCCCGATATGCCGCAAGCTGCGAACTGGTTGCCGCGGAGACGGGCCGGTCGGGGTCGGCCGCCGAGGCGTTGGGGGGCCCCCGGGGGGGGGCCCCCCCCCCCCCCCCCGGGCGGGCCCCCGCCACCCCCCCCCGGGGGGGCCCCCCCGGCCCCCCCCCCGAAGTGCCCCCCCCGGCGGCCCCGGCGCCCGCGCCGGGGC